>CASEFP010000134.1 GCA_949287225.1 uncultured Lentisphaeria bacterium | reverse complement strand
TTTTGCGCAGCTCCGCGCGCTTTTTTTGTTTCGCGCTCCGCGCGACCAGCTTACGCAGCTGGACCGCGGCAGGACTGAGAGTCCTGCACGAATCAAAATTGCTGTCGCAATTTTTTTTATTGCGCAGCTTCGCGCGCTTTTTTAGTTGCTTCGCAAATTATTTTTATTTCGCGCTCCGCGCGACCAGCTTACGCAGCTGGACCGCGCAAGGGTCAACGACCCTTGACCCCGAGAAAAATGCTCTGCATTTTTCCGTTTCTGTCTTTCCTCGTTTCACAGTCTGAAGATCGCGCCGATCTTCCTTCCAAGCAGAATTCCCGCCGCCCCGAGTGTTGCCGCCATGAACGCCATCGTCCAGACGCCGAACGCACATGCCGTGACCGGTCCGGAACCCAGAATCATCGAAAGTTCAAAGATCGCGCGCGTAATCGGGAAGAATTCCGCCTTCTGTGCAAGAATCAGCGAATCGGAAACTTCCAGCATCGAAAAACTGAAGGCAAACAAGCCGCCGACTACAATATTTGCCGTAATCAGAGGCAAGGTCACGCGCCGCAAGGTCTGAAACGCACCCGCGCCAAGATTGCGCGCGGCAAACTCCAGCTCCTCGGGCGTCTGTTCAAGCCCCGCCGTCACAGAACGCACCACATACGGCAGACGCCGGATTGCATATGCGGCCGCAAGCAGAAGCAGCGGATTGTCAACAGGATTGAACATCTCATGCGCCCATGCGTATTTCACCGACATTCCCAGATACCCGAAGGCAATCACAATCCCCGGCACAGCCAGCGGTGTCATCGCAAGCACATCCAGAAGAGCCGCCCCCCGGAAGCGCCAGCGCACCACGATCAGCGAAAGAAGAATCCCGACAGCCAGCGCAAAAATCATCGCCAGCGAGGAATATTTGAGGCTGTTCACAATGCTCGGCAGCACAATTTTGTGGGAGAGCGCATTGTCGAAATGCAGAAACGTCAGATGCTCCGGCAGAATGGTGCCGTACCAGCTGCGCGAAACTGCCGTCAGGATCAGCGCAATATGCGGCGACACCGCACAGAGCGTTACGACAAGAAATGCCAGAGGCGCAAGCAGTTTCCGGATTCCATGCGCGGGGACGGACGACGAGGACGCGTGTCCCTTGACCGCGCTGCTCGCTCCGCCCGAGGAAAGCGCCAGACGTGAAAGGAGATACATCACAAGCGCCAGAAACAGCATCACCACAACAAGAGTATAAGGCAGCGGATTGGTCTCCAGTTCGGTGATCCCGTTGAACACCTGCACCGCCGTCGTGCGCGTATAGCCGAACATCAGTGGAGTGCCCAATTCCGTGAAACTCCAGATCAGCACAATGCTACCACCCGCTAGAATGCCCGGTTTCAGGAGCGGAATCGTAATCCGCCGTAGCCGGTACCAGCGCCCTGCCCCCAGATTCCGCGCAGCCTCGGTCATGGCGGGATCAATGTTCCCGAGCGAAGTCACGAGATTCAGATAGAGAATCGGATAGAGGTGCAGCGCCTCAATGACGCAGATCGACCAGAAGCGTCCGCTCCCCCCGAGAAAATCAATCCGCGCAAACCCGAGTTCCGTCAGAATCGTGTTGATCACGCCGTAATGCCCGAGAATCTGCTGGAATCCGAGCGCGCCGACGAACGGCGGCAGGATCATCGGCAGCATCATGGCAAGATTGCAGATCCCCTTCCCCGGAAAATCCAGTCGGTCGTAGATCAGCGCCAGCGGAAGCGAGATCAGAAACACAAGACATGTCGTCACCGCCGCCAGCAGAAACGAATTCAGAAGCCCCTCCAGATAGAGCGGATTGCGGAAGACTTCGCAGATCAGACTCCAGCGCAGTCCCTCCTCGACCACGGTATAGATCGGAAGCAGAAGGAAGATTGCGAAAAATGCCGTGATCAGCGCCACGGCAGCAGCTTTCAGAAGTTTCGTCATTCTCATTTATTTTCCCTCCTTTGCAAGGCGCGCGGCGTTCCGGTACTGTTCCCGCGCATCGTCGCTCCATCTGCGGCAGACCTTCGCGACATCCACGGCGGAGTGTCCCGGACGGACCTGAAGGGACTCCGCCACCTGTGGAGCGTCGTGATAGGCAAACGGCAGTTTATTGAACTCCTTCATCGCCTCGGGAACGGCGGAGGGACCGCCTGCCTTGATGATTTCATGCCACGCATGACGCAGTTCATCCTGCACATCAAGCGTCAGACAGCGGATCAGAATCCGGATCATGCTGAAGTAACGGCCTGTCCACTCGGGGCGGTAGGTGAAGGAGAGTCCCGCCTGATAGGGATAGTAGTCGGGATCCGCGCGAAACTCTCTGTAACGCTTCTCATACAAATCCTTCCTTACAGGCGAGCGGCGCAGCGCATATTTCTCAGGTCCCCCGGGCGTGCCGCGTTTGAAGTCCAGGAGCTTCTGGCCCTCCAGCCCAAGCGAGAAATCCAGAAACGCCTCGGCGACTTTCCGGTTCGGTGCGCCGCGCAGCATCTGGATCGGGTCGGCGGAGACCGCCGTGCCGCCTTCGGGCGCAACATAGAAGATGACCGGTTTCCCGCCCATCTGAAGCGCGTTCCACTCCTGTTCCGTCAGTCCGTAGAAATCAATCGCCATGCCGACGGCTGCCTCGCCGGAGGCGACGTCACGGGTGACTTTACCCGCGCTGTCGGTGATCGTCCGCGTGTTCGCCATGATGCGCTTGATCAGGTTCATGCCGTCCGCCCAGCCACGGTCAAGATCCCCGGAGCTCGCCTTGCCGCCTTTCGGAACAGCCTCGTGCATCATCTGCTGAAGAATGATCTCGTAGCATTTGTTTGCAGAGCCGGATTTCGTCGGGTCGGCGGTCACGATCGTATTGAAGAACTCGGGCTTCCCTAGATCGCTCCAGCGTTTCGGCGCTTTCGCCCCCTTCCCCGCGAGCTCGGCAAGACGGTCCGCGTTGTAGCAGATCCCGAAACTGGAAAGGCAGACGCCGTAATAACGGCCTTTCCCGTCATAAATCACATCGCCGCCGAATTCCTGCGGTATGATGTCCACGTTGAAATATTCCGGATGGCGTGCCTGAAGCCCGCCGTCCACGGCAAAGCCCCGCGCCGCATGTTTTCCCTGATCGTAGGTGCCGCCGCCGGCAAAGAGGTCGATGCCGATGCCGACATCGGATTCGAGAAACTTTTTCCTCGCCCGTTTCGCCTCGGCGTCCGCGTTCGGATCGCGGTCCACTTTCGGATCGGCATAGGCGGCGGCGATGTTCGCATTCCATGGCGGATTGCTTTCGTCGGAATTCCAGAAATGGCGGAACTCCGCTTCAAAGCGGTCGGCGATGTAGCGGACGATATCCGACGTGCCGCCGGGCGCGCGCCAGTCCACGACGACGTCGCGGCCGTATTTTTCGCGGTAATACTTGCGGAATCCCTGTTCGAGTTCATGTTTCATGGGTTCGCTGTGCGCGCTGATGATGACAATGGTGTCCGCGTCATCGGTATTGGTCCTGACGCCGCCGGAGTCTCTGCGCAGCAGGAACGGAAGCGACAGCACCGCAAGCAGAAGGAGGATTGCGAAAAAAATTCTGTATTTCATCGCGCGCCTCAGTCTTCAAGCGGGACAACGTTCTGCGGAAGCACCGAAAGGAAATATTTTTTTCCCGCCTCGCGCAGTTCGGAGGAGTCCTCGTTCACATCGAGGATCCGGCCTGTTTCCGTCCGGAATTTGAGTTCGCAGCGCTCCCCGAGGAAGGTTCCGGAAAGATATTCCGCCTCAAAACAGTTTTCCTGCGAGGGGGAAGCGGAAATGCGGATGTTCTCCGGGCGGATCAGCACGCTCGGCGCGTCCGTCTTTTCGATATGCGACGACAGAAGCACGCCGATCTCCGTCCGGATGCGCAGGAACTCCTTTCCGTGCTCTTCGACGACGCCGTCCAGCAGATTGACATCCCCGAGGAACGAGGCGGCGAAACGCGTGCGGGGTTTCTTGTAAAGCTCGACGGGCGAACCGATCTGCTGGATTTTCCCCTGATTGAGAAGGGCGATTCTGTCGCCCATGCTCAGGGCCTCGCGGCGGTCGTGGGTCACATAAATTGCGGTGAGGGACCGTTCGCGGCAGATGCGGGCGATTTCGCAGCGCATTTCGTCGCGCAGTTTCGCGTCCAGATTCGAGAGCGGCTCGTCCAGAAGCAGAACCTGCGGATCGACCGCAATCGCCCGCGCCAGCGCCACACGCTGCTGCTGACCGCCGGAGAGCGAAGGGACCTTCCGTTCCGCGAAATCGGACATGCGCACAAGCGCCAGCGCTTCACCCACCTTTTTTTCGATCACCTTTTTCGCGGCGCCCGCGGCGCGCAGTCCGAACGCCACGTTTTCAAAAACGGACAGGTGCGGCCAGAGCGCATAATTCTGGAACACCATCGCCGCCTGCCGCTTTTCCGGCGGAAGCGAGGTGATATCCTTCCCGTCAAAAAGAATCGAACCGGAATCCGGCTCGACGATTCCGGCGAGAATTCTCAGGAGCGTGGACTTCCCGCATCCGGAAGGTCCGAGAAGGAAAAAGAGCTCCCCTCTCTGAATTTCAAGGTCAAGCGGCAGAAGAACAGGCACTCCCTTCTGATACGATTTGGAAACACCCGATATGGCAACGGAAGCGGACATAGGCTGACTTTTCTGATTTCTGGTTTACGGTTTCGATTCGGACAAATATATTCTGTAATGTACTGCACAAACTTCTTTTTTAAAGAGCGGAAAAGAAAATCTCCCGCCGGAAACATGATGCCCCCTCCCCTTTTGCAAGAGACATGAGGAAGAAGAGCCTCTCCTTCAGAACTTCTCCGGAACTGGATTTCATTTCCACACTTGCGCCTCCCCATCGGCCTGCGAAGGGAAAAAATTCTGTTTTTTCATTTTTTCCCCTTGCGGAAATTATTTTTTCATCTGCAATGCCATTGATAACATGTCAAGGATAACACAGAAAAAATGTCATCCGTAAACAAAAATGTAGACGTCTCTCATGTTGCAGAACTGGCGAACGTCACTGCAATGACAGTGACCAGAACCTTCAACGGCAAAGCCCCGGTTGCGCAGCAGACACGGGAACGGATTCTGGATGCGGCGCGGAAACTCGGCTACCGGCCGAATCTTCCGGCGCGGACTGCGCGGCGGTTCAACAAGGACCATCGGTCTCCTCTGGTCGCTCTGTCCGCCGCACCCCTCCATCGGGCAGGTCAGGGACATTACAAGCCGCCTGATGAACGATCATTACGCCTGTCTGGTGGCAGGCTCTCTTTCCGATCCGGCCATCATCCGCCACTCGATTAAGGAGTTTGCCGACCGCCTCCTCGACGGTGTGATTCTCGGAGATTTGGCAGATATGGATTATGATACTGCACTGATTGCACTCTTGAAACGACTTCCTGCCCTACTGCGGGTCACACGAAAATATACTCAGGCCTTCCTTTCGATCAACTGATCATGAATGGAAACGCACCGATTGCCGAAATTACCGAACATTTCATAAAAGTGGCCGCAGACATATCCTTTTTCTTCATGCCTCGACACATGACAGTAAAATTACCGCATTTCAAAATATTCTGAACAAGTATGGTATTCCCGCTGGACGCAAATCCGAGATCAATATTTCAAAAAATGCAAACTGGACTGTTATGCCCTGCAACTGGAGTGTCTGCCACGAGAGTTTCACCGAACAGGAAAAACGCTATGGAAAATACGATGCCGTGATCTGTTCGACGGATGAAGATGCGGCTATTCTTATCCGGGAACTGCGGAAAATCGCCCGCAATGTTCCCCGTGATACGGCGCTCTGCGGCTTCAACAACAGCTCTATATGTCGGAATTCTTTACTCCTCCCGTCGCCAGCTCCAACGCCTGGGAAAGGAAACCGCTGAGCGGCTTCTTGACAGCAAGCGACCTGAAACCGACGGGAAATATCACAAAAGCCGTAATGATCGGCGATGCCACTTATGTCGGTACCGGTGCTGCAGAAAAAACAATGACGACTATCTGGGAACGTTCTCTGCGTTATCGACCTCTTCTGCGGGGAACATGTCTACCGCAATCCGGACAACTGGCAGACGCCGTTTGCCAGTCCGATTTATCCGCAAATCGACTGGACAGAAAAATTCCAGACTCTCATCGTCCGGGTGAAGGCCCGCGGCGGAAACGGCAGTTGATGCACTTCGATGCACTAAAAAAAATCATGTTGACAGTGCAATGCTCTGCATCGCCAGAATTGCTTCGTGCTCTCCTCTCTGTCCTGCGCATAAGCTGGCCGCCGCAGGCGAAATTCCCGATTTTACACGGGTCAGCACCGGGCTTGTTCATTTTTTGAAGATACGCGCGTAAATCCCGGCGGGAAGCACACGGCTGGAACGGTGTTCGGGGATCGTCATCTCCCCGCACTCGATCCGGGAGGCATCCTCGGGAAAGACCTCCGCGAGACAGCGCCCCAGCGAGATCGGTGAAAATCCCTGCGAGTGGCAGCTCAGGAGAATGAAATAGGATTTTTCCGTATCCAGAATCTTTTTGCAGCTGGAGAGCATCCCGGCGATCCCCTCCTCGATCTTCCAGACCTGCCCCTGCGCCCCGCGCCCGAAACTGGGCGGATCCAGCACGATTCCGTTGTAGCGGCTGCCGCGCCGCTGTTCGCGAGCGACAAATTTCATCGCGTCGTCGCAAATCCAGCGGATTTTGCCGGGCTTATCTGCAAGCGCCTGATTTTTCTTCGCCCATTCGATGATGCCGTTGGACGCGTCGAGGTGGCAGACCTCCGCTCCCGCGGACGCCATGGCAAGCGTCGCCCCGCCCGAGTAGGCGAAAAGATTCAGCGTCTTCGGATGCGGCATCGCTCTGACGCAGGCGCGGAGCCACTCCCAGTTGGGTGCCTGTTCGGCGAAAAATCCGAGATGTCCGAACTGCGTCGGCTTGACATAGAGGCGGATCCCGCCCCATGTGATGGTCCAGTCGGCGGGCCTGTGTCCGTTTTTCCATGTCCATGTGCCGCCGCCCCCGGAATCGCGCCGGAATTCAGCGTCGGCGCGGAGCCATTCGCTCTCGGGAAGCGCCGGCTTCCAGAAAGCGTTCAGCGCGGGGCGGATGATCCGGTATGCGCCGGCCTGTTCGAGTTTCCGGCAGCTGCCGGAGTCCAGAAGAAGATAAGGGGGATGCTTGTCCTGTGTCATGATTGTTCAGGAGCCTTGTAAACGATGACACCGTTCGAGACGGCCATGCGGACGTTGTTGGTTTCCAGATCAAAGAAGGTGATGTCGGCGCGTTTTCCAGGGCGGATTTCGCCGCGGGTAATGAGTCCGAGATCCTCCGCGGGATTGCTGGTGAAGCAGGCGGAGGCAAGATTTTCCGGCATCCGGGAGTAATTTTTCAAATGCGCCCAGCCGGTTTCGAGCGGCAATGTGGTTCCGGCAATGACGCCGTTGCCGGTGTAGACCAGTCCGTCGTCCTTTTTTATGAAACGGGAACTGAACGAGGAATCGAAGTCAATTGCATTGCTGATGCCGATGATCTTGTCGTTGGGCTTGACGCGCGCGGTGATGTCCACCATGCGCGGGTCGATGTGCGCGCCGTCGACGATCAGCTCCACGGAAATATCATTGTGCGTGAGCACCACGTCGGTGATGGAGGAGATCCGGTGATGCAGCGGAGGCAGTCCGTTGTAAAGATGGGTGCAGCGCCGCGCGCCCGCGTCGATGGCGCGCAGCACCTCCTCGGGTCCGGCCATGCTGTGCCCCATCGAGGGGATCACGCCGTTTTCGAGCAGAAGTTCGATGAGTTTGTCGGAATCCTTGAGCTCGGGCGCGAACGTTAGGAGCTTGATTCTGCCGTTGCCCGCCGCGATCAGTTCGCGCGCATACCCCATGTCGATGGGGGAGACGGCGGAGGCGTCCTGGGAGCCGCATTTCCGGATATTGATGAAGGGCCCTTCCAGATTGATGGCGCAGGGATCGGCTCCGGGATAGCTTTTTTCGACCAGTTCTGCGAGTTTCGCGGTCAGGGCGATCATTTTGTCGCGGGGATAGCTTACGAGACTCGGCAGAAAAGTGGTGACGCCATGCGAGGCAAGGTAACGGCAGAGGACGGCGATATCGGCATCAGGATCGAGGGCGTTTCCGGTATTGTAACCGCCGCCGCCGTGGATATGGCTGTCGATGAAACCGGGGGTCGCGTATGCGTCGGTGAGGTCGATGACGTGAAGTCCGGGTTCATCAAGGGAGAACGCCGAAGCGCCGCCGACGGCGATGATCTTTTTCTCCTCGCAGAGGATTCCCGCATTGGGAATGTTGATATGCGGAGTCAGACAGTAGTCTGTCAGAAAAAGCGTTCTGTTTTTAGGCATAAGCGATCCTGTCAAATTAAATTACACACGGTAATATGACGCATTTCGATGCAATTTCAACTCGACAGGCGGAAAAAAGCGGCAAATCCGCCGATTTTGGATATCC
>CASEFP010000133.1 GCA_949287225.1 uncultured Lentisphaeria bacterium | reverse complement strand
GCTGATCATATTCAATTTTTCGGGATCAGCAAACACATATTGCACCCGAGATTTCCCTAACGGCGCATAGCTTCTCCCTTGAACAACGTCGCTGCGCAATCCGGTGACAACTCCCCAGTGAATTTCCGCTTTTTCCTGTCGGGCGCGAGCTGCAATAGCCGGATACTCTTTTTCCAACCAGATGCGAACTTGCTGATCATTGCGTTCATACGCCCGTCGAGTCGGCTTTTGCGGGGAAAAGCCCCGCATATTCAAGTAATTGCTGACCGCCTGCAAGCTCAAATCCACAGAATATTTCTGTTTGATCAGAGTTTGCACCGCTTGTCGAGTCCAGCGTGCAAATGGCTATTTCAGCTGATCTGGACAACAATCCGTGATTGCACGCGCGAATTTCCCGTTCTTCATGTGGAAGCAATTTTCGGTAAAGCCCCCGCGGTCGCCCTTTATTGCCGACCTTCAATGCGGCTTGGCCTCCTTTTTTCCAAGCCTTAATCCATTGGCTGACTGTATAGGCGCTCACTCCGACAAGCGGAACGATCTCATAGCGCTTCAGCCCTTTTTCGAACAGCAAAACCGCCAGCTTTCGACGATCATACAATTCTTTTGAATTGATTTTTCTTGCATCTCGAAGTTCCATACGGGCAATATAGTACGTACAAAGAGATTCTACAGGTATTTTTATTGCTTATCTATAATTCAAAGGTAGTGTCCGATATTTTGCGCACATTTGTTTCTGAGCGATTACAGATGACAAACGTGAGTTGGCGCAGCCGAAACAACCGACCGACCTGAGAGCTCCGGAGGAGCAGGCCGGTTGCGTAGGCGGAGCCTTCCGCTTTTTTACCTTATACCGCCTTCGTAAAGTTTGCAAATATTCATGTACTGCCGAGTGCCCCATTTTGTTGTGGAAATATTTGTCCGCAGCCAGCTCCAGTGCTCATACGGGAAATCCATATAAGATAATGTCTCCTCCACGCTGATTTCTACAAAACTTGCAATCCGTTTCAGCTTCAATGATCAGCCTTGCGCCTTTTAGTCCACGTTCTTTCAAATAACGCAGGAAGTTGTTCCTGGATTCCTTCCATGTTAGGTTTTGTCAAGCTACTTTTGCAACTTTTTCCTATTTTTCTTATATTTGAAGCGTAATTCCCCTTATCTTCACGGCTGTCTTCGGTAACGCCAAGGATTTCACGGTATCCCTCGTCGTTCACACCGACCGCAACCAGAACAGAAACGTTCTGAACCTCACCGCCCCAACTTCGCTTCAGATAGACTCCATCGACAAAAACATACGGATGTTCGCCGGTGATCGGCTGTTTACACCACTCCTCGATTTTACCGTAAATCTTTTGATTTAATTCACTTACCGTACTGGAACTGACCTTGGCTCCCCACAGGGCTTCGGTGATATCCTCCACGCGCCGGACTGATACTATCTCGATCAGGGCTTCCTCGACGCTAGTTTGCTTCGTCTTGTAACGCTCAATAATTTGCGTTTCAAATGGCAACGTTCTAAGGCGGGGAACGTGAAGTTCTACTTCTCCCGCTTTTGTCAGGAGTTTGCGTTTATAGCTTCCGGCCCGTGTATCCTGCCGCTCCGGACTGCGCTGATACCTCGAAGCCTGGCAGATCGCGTCGGCTTCCGCATTCAGAAGCGCATTCAACGTATCCTCGACCGACTGCCGAACCAGTCCGTCGAGATGCGTCCGAATCTCATTTTCATCAATTTTAATCGCTCCGGAGATTGCCTTTTCGTTTTCTTGCGCTACATTTTCCTTGGCCTGTTTTCCTTTCTTTGGTTAGAGTTTGGTCACTATAATCAATCAGAAAACAGGCCCTTTTTCAAGTGCCCTCTCTCAAAATGTGCGCAATTTTCCGGACGTTATCTTTCAACTACCCTCTATTCAACCTCAAAAGCAACTATGATTTATGGCTCAAAACGGAGAAGAGGCAAAAATGTGGCAGAAATGTGGCATTTTCGCCTCGAATCGGCCACTTTGGGAGAGAATCGGCAACAGTGGACAAAAAAAGAACGGGAACCCGAGTTTGAGCTCAGATTCCCGGAATTTCGGCAAAAAAATGGTCGGGATAGAGAGATTTGAACTCTCGACCTTTTGACCCCCAGTCAAACGCGCTAGACCAGGCTGCGCTATATCCCGACTACAGTCACCCAGGCAACTGCATCATTTAATATACATGAACTATATGTGAATACAAGTAATGCTCCACGGAAAATCCACTTTTTTCGCTTCCTGCGACTCAGAAACACGGCCCCCGCGCCCCCGGCAACGGCTCCTGTACGGCGGCGGCGAACCTCTTCAGTCAACGGTACACGATCTCAAAGAAAGCTGCTCCATTCTTCAGTTTCGAGGTATCAAGTTGCAGAAGCAGTTTCCCCTCCCGCACCGTCGCCGGAAGTTTCTCCGAACGGGTGCCGTCGAAGTGAAGCGCCCACACCTCCGGCGTTCCACGGTCCGCGTTGTCAAAGGCAAACTCCAGTTTCCCCGCTTCGATCAGCGCCGGGTAATTACCCGATTCAAAGCAGATCCGCTGCTCCTTCGTATCGAAGATCTGCCCGGTGTTGAACGCATTGGTGGAAAACATGAGCAACAGTCGCTTCGCCTCCTTCAGCGGCCGGGTTCCGTCGAGGGCCGCCAGCGCCACCGACGCCGGGAGCGTACAGCGACGGATGGAAAGCGCTCCCAGTTCGACCGGCTGATCCTTCTTCACGATCGCCCCCTCCAGGCGCGGCGTCACCACGGTCATCGTTTCGGCGGCGGTGTTCAGGATCAGTTCCCCGGTTTCGCTCGCGTAAATCCCCTTCCCGGGGTCGGTCGGATTTGCGGCGGAGAGGATTCCACGGTGCCGCAGCAGCGGGAAGAGTTCCTTCTCTTTCCCATTCTGCGACGTGGCCGCCTGCACGTACCACTGCGAGACCGAGAGCGGAGAGAAGCTCTC
>CASEFP010000132.1 GCA_949287225.1 uncultured Lentisphaeria bacterium | reverse complement strand
GTGTAGCCGGGGGAGAGACGACGCGCGGCCTCGGCGGCAAGCCGGAACTCCTCGCTCGTGCCGCGCTCGGGATTGACCGGGAGCCGTTCCGGATAACCGGCATCGTATCCGTCACGGTTCCAGCCCGTGTTGCAGACCGTCACGCGGTCGAATCCGCGCGCATGGGCCGTCTCGAAGACTTCCGCGGCGGTCCAGTTGTTCGGAAGCCCCTCGTTTTCGTTCCAGTCCGGGCGCGCGACATAAAGGCTGTATGTCTTCTCCACGCCTTCGGGCCGTCTGGAGAAATAGACATTGTGTTTCCAGAAAACCGTTCCGGGGAGACGCCCGACCTCGGGATGCTCGGATGCTTTTTCCTTCAGCGTGCGGAAGCGTCCCGACGCCTGGCGGAGCGCCCGGCAGCGGCGTCCCAGCGCCCGGAAGTCGGATCCCGCGTCAAACAGCATGAAACGCATTTCACGCGGCGTGTTGCTGCTTTCGTCGTAACAGAGACGGCACTCCGCCGAGAACGTGCCTGCCAGATCCTGATTGCAGGAAATCTGATATTCCCGGTCGGGTTCCTCGCACCAGAGCCCGATCCCGCTGCCGTCCGCGCGGAAATATCCGTGCACCGGCAATGACCAGCCCGCCGACGGCTGAAGCGGAAGCGAAAAGAGATCCGCACGCGGGAAATCCAGCCTTGCGCCGTAGTAAACGGGAATCACAAGAGAGCCTTTTGCGGAAGTGGAAGCGGAAAAGAAATCCTGCGCGAGAATCAGCTTCACCGCGTTTTTCCCGAGATTTCCGACAGGGGAGGCCCGGAGAATCAGGTCGCCGTCGCTCAGACTCAGCGTCACGGAAAAGCGGAAATCGGGAGCAAATTTCCGATCCGGGCGGCAGTACGTGTTGCCGGGGAAACGCACGGCATAGATGAAATCAGCAAAGTCGATGCGGATCTCTTTTTCCGTTGCGGAAACGTGTTTTTCCTTCATATTGTCCGGAGTTACCGGAAGCCCCGTCCAGTTGAAGCGGAACGGGAGACGGGCTTCGAAGCGGACATTTCCGCGTCCGAACTCAAGACGGTTCAGATCGTGACTCAGGTTCAGAAATGTCTCTCCCCGGCGCAGTGTGTAATCCATTGCTGAAAACTCCTTGATTTGAAAAAAAGGTTCACTGTTGTTTGCGTCTTGGATCGGGAACGGTCATCCGCAGATCCATGGAAAAGGGAATTTCAATCTCATCGTCCCTCAGAATTTTTCCTAGCCTGCGCGCTTTCTCCTTCTGAATGTAGAGATAGACCGCCGACGTGGAATTCTCTCCCTCGCGGATGTCGGGCACTTCAATGCCCCCGTCGGCCAAGAGAATGTCTTCCGCTTCCGCAAGATTCCCGCTGTGGGCAAGAGCCTCCGCGTAAAAGAAGCGGACAAGAGGGACTTTCGAAGCATCCGGCAGTCCGTGATACGCTTCGAGCGCCTCGGCATAGGCGCCCGCCTCGGAAAAGTTCTTGAACGCCTCCTTCACAAGCGAAAGGTCTGTCCCGTAATCGCGTACGAGCTCGCGGAAAAGCGCGGCCCCCTCCTTCAAGCGGCCCGTCACGCGGAAAACATTGGCAAGAGCATGCAGCGCCCAGCGGCTTTTCCGCAGGGCGAGGGAACGCCGCAGATACTGTTCCGCACGCTCGAAGTCATTCCGGCAGTAATAGTTCAGCGCCAGATGGTAGAGTGTGTAATAGTTTTCCGCATCGGGTCCCGCCGCCGCCTTCCGGATGAGGTCGAACCACTCCTCCTGAATCATGTAACCCGAGGGCGGTTCGTCCGGATTCTTCTCTCCGAAGGAACCTGTGCGCAGGAGTCTGAGGAAATCGGCATTTTCCCCGTCGCATGTTCCATAGTCCAGATAAGCGGGCAGCTGCGGCGCGCCGGTGTGCTTGCGCAGTTCGCGGTCCAGAGCGCCCCAGCCGGAGCCCCGGAAGAGAAGTTCGCCCGGCTGTCTGGCAACACAGTCGCGCGTCTCGGCAAGCATCCGGTCGAGACGGGCGCGGGGGAGCTCCTTTTCCAGTTCGGAAGCGACGGTGGCAATGGCATGCTCCCAGTCGCCGAAAATATCGTCGGGGTTGGTCCGGATCGGCCCGTAGGCTTCGACCCACTCCCACGCGGTTTTCGGCGGCATCGGAATGCACTCCATCTGCGTTTTGCCGAGTCCCGCCTGAATTTCCAGATAGTCGGGCGCTTCCGGCGAGGTCAGGCGGCGCTGCCAGTGACGTCCGCCCGCGCACTGCCCCCAGACAAAGAGTTTTCGCCCGCGCAGACGGTCGGTCGAACACTGGATCAAGCCATAGCCGTCGCCGTAAATCGCGCCCTCGAACTTGCGTTCCTGCGCGGGGATGTTGAAGAAGTGATCCTTGCAGCTCCAGAAATTGGTCGGGCGCGTCGCGTCGAACCCTTCGGAGAACGGCAGCGGCAGTTTCGTGAGCGCATGTTCGGAATCATTGACATAGGCGTTGGCGAAGGTGGTGTATGCGGGCGTGACGATCCGCATGTCGGCGCATTCGGTGACGGCCGTGTTGCTGAAGTGATACATCGGGACCGTGTATTCGTTCGGATTGACGATGCGCATCCGCGCGAAGAGGAATTTTTCCCCGTCCGGCAGAAAGAACTCCATCTGATAGGTCGCCGCGCGGTCGCGGCAGAACTCGTAAAGGCGCAGAACCGGGGTGCCGTCCGGAAGCGCGAGACGTGCCGCAAACAGCGGACTTGAGGTTCTCGCGTCGTGTCCGCGCCGTCCGATGTTCCATTCGATGCCGCCCGCGACCCAAGCATTGCGGACAGCGAAATTGCCGGGTTTGAACACGGGATTGCGCGTGACGAGATCGCGTTTCGCTTTTTTATCATAGAGGCTCCACAGCCGTCCGCCGAGCATCGGAAGAAAGACCGCCTCCAGAAATTCATTTTCGAGAACGATCGACGGAAATTCGAGTTCGCTCTCCTCCAGCGCATAGTTGTCCTGCATCGTGAACGGCATCGGATTGGGCATCAGCCCGTAACCGATGAAGAGTTCGTCATCCTCGTCGACGCGTGTGGTGATTTTGTGAGTCAGGGAATTGCGGAGCGACGGATAGTCGGAAGGTTTTTCGATCGCATAGCCGCGAATCCGAAGGACATCTCTTCGCATGATGCTCATCATTCAAATCCTTATTTTATTCAAAAAAATTAATCATGCGATGCTCAGCATCGCAAAAAATGCTTCGTGCTCTCCTGTCACTCCCGGTGCGGGCCGGCTGCACAAGGTGGCCGCCGCAGACGGAGTCCCCGATACGAGCGTATACTCGGCACCGGGGCATTCATTTTGCAAAAATGCCGATTGATTTTTTTCATTCTCCGTGTTTTCTTTTTGTGGAATTCCGGACGACCAGAGAAGGTTCGAGCATTCCCATGGTGACACTCTCACCGCGGATCATACTGAGCAGAGCATCCGCGGCGCGCCGTCCCAGCTCCATGACGGGAATGTCGATGGTTGTCAGCGGCGGCGAGGCGGTTTTCGCGTTGTCCGTATTGTTGCAGCCGACAACAGCAATCTGTTCCGGCACGGGGACCTTCCTTTTTTTCAGTTCGGCAAGCAGGGCACAGGCCAGATCGTCGGAAGCGCAGACCACGCCGTCGATCCGTTCATCCCGCGCAAGAAGTTCTCCACAGACATCCGGAATTGCGTCAAGACCGGAAAAATCGACGGTAAAACTGTTTTCCCCGCGCAGTTTCAGACCGTATTCCAGCGCACCGGAACGGACGCCTTCGCGGAAATCATCCGCAATCGCAATCTCTTTTTCTGGACAGAGCAGCGCAAGATTGCAACATTGCGTTTCCGCCAGATGCGCGACAGCCAGAAAACCGGCTTTCTGAAAGTCAATCCGCGCGGAGGGCACCTGGCGGTCCGGCGGATAGTTTTTGACAAAGAGGTATGGGCGGCGGACCTTCGGCAGTTCGGCAAGCGTCAGAGCATCCAGCTGGTGCGTGCCGATCAGGAAGCCGGCGTAACGTTCGGCAAGATTTTTCAGACTTTCATCCTGAAAACTCCGGGAGCTGGCAAGCACGTCAAGGAAAAACCCGTTTCCCCGGAGTGTTTCGTCGATTCCGCGGATCAGTCCGCCGGTGACCGGATGCGCCACATATGCCGCATCATAGATCAGAAGCGCAATTTTTCTCAGCTCCTGCGGTGCGGCATTCCGGAGAAACGTGCCTTTCCCGTGCACGCGGTAGACATACCCCTCCGCTTCGAGCTCCCGCAATGCCTGACGGATCGTGTTGCGCGACAGATGCAGACGTTCAGCCAGTTTCGGTTCGGATTCCAGCCGTCCGCCGTCCGCCAGCGCGCCTGAACGGATTTTTGCGAGCAGGTCCGCTTTCAAATCCTTATACTTGTATCGTATTTTTGTTCTTCGATTCATAATGTTGTCTCAACAAGTTTCCTTTACTCTAACAGAGAGTTTCCATCTTGTCAAGTCCTTTTCAGAAAAAGCAGCGGATTTTTATTTCCGAGCAGCCTCCGAGCATCCTCCGGAAACTTCTGTGCGGCTGCAGGCAGAAGCATTCTTCCATCCCGCGGTCATTGATTCAAAAAAAACAGTTTCATACAGCGATGCTCTGCATCGCAAAAATGCTTCGTGCTCTCCTCTCAGTCCTGCCGCAGTCCAGCTGCGTAAGCTGGTCGCCGCAGGCGAAATCCCCGATACCGCGTATGCTTGCATCGCGGTAATTCATTATAGAACGTTTCAAATTTTTTCTGTTTTTTCATCCGCACCTCTTGACAAAATACTGAAAACAAATATAATAAAAAAGGAACAACTAAGGGATCATCTATGGAACAAGGTGTTCAAACAACAGGTACATCTGAACGCACAACAAGAGCTTATCAGCATCTGCTGGAAGATCTCAGAAAGGAGATTCTCAATAATCGCCTGTCTCTGGACAAGCCGCTTCTTCCGGAAACGGAACTGGCAGCCCATTACAAGATCAGCCGGAATACGGTGCGGCGTGCGCTGGACGGTTTGGTGAAGGAGGGCCTTCTGCGGAAGGTGAAGGGGATCGGTTCCTTTGTGGTTCCTCCGGAAGAACGTGTTTCGGAAACCGGCCGGAATCGTGCACAGCGGCAGGTGCTGCTTCTTTCCTTTTCCACTGTTTCGACCAGGGAGCTGTTTCTGACCGACTATAATTTCCTTCCGAAGTTCAACGGCATCAACCGGGTTCTTTTACCGCACGGGTATCATCTGCTTTTTGCCCACGTCGGTCTGGACTGGACTCCGCCGCCCTGTCTCATCAGCAATGACATCAGCGGCATTATCTTCTACGGTCAGCTTACTCCTGAATTCTGGAAACAGTATATTGCTCCTCATCCTCATGTCGGAATTCAATTCATTGATCCGCTGCTTCCCGGCAACTGGGTCAAACCGGATTATGAAACTCTTGGTGTGCTTGCGGTCGAATATCTGCACTCCCTCGGACATCACAGGATAGCATTTGTCACCAATGAGATGGAAATGCAGTATTCGGAAGATCGGATGACCGGTTATCTCCGGGGGATGAAGCGTTTCGGGTTGCCGGTGCGGGAGGAATACCTGATTGCATGGCAGCGGGAAAGGGTGAATGGTGTTCTGCAGGGAGAGGATATTTCTTCCATGCAGGATTATATTCCCCTCCTCAGAAAAGCTCTTCATGAAAGTCCGGAACCCCCGAGTGCGTTTATCTGCCTGGATGACTGGCGTGCCCTCTGCACCATAAAAGCGCTGGAAACACTCGGACTGCGTGTTCCAGCGGATGTCAGTGTGATCGGGACGTTCAATGATTATCAGTCGCCATATACAAAACTGAATTATCATATTACAAGTTTTTCCTGCCGGATGGCAGATGTCTCCGCAGAAGCAGCGGAATGCCTTCTTGAGCAGCTTGCCGGTTCATCCCGGAACTGCTTCCGGACGATTCTGGTAAGACCGGAATTCTGCCAGGGGGAAACGACAGCGCCGCCGAGGCGGATGTGAGAGAAGACGATACAGAAAAAACAAAAGAGCGGAGGAGAATATGTCGGAAAAGAGATCGGGACGGGAAGAGTGCATATTTACATTGATAGAGCTTCTTGTCGTGATATCTATTATTGCTGTATTGGCAGCGATGTTATTGCCGGCATTGTCCAGAGCCAGGAATCTGGCGCAGGAAATCAGCTGCCGTTCCAATCTCAAACAGCTGGGATATTACTGGTTTAATTATATGGACGATAACAGAGAATATCTTCTGCCCGTCCGTCTGTATTCAAATGCTTCCTATGTGGCAACGAGCATTAATTTCGAATTGTGGATTGAGCATATGATGATGAATTATATCATCCGCGGCAGCAAATCTGATGCCAGCACGGTTTCCCGGCGTAAGGTTCTTCTCTGTCCGGGGGATGTGAATGCGCGTGCGACATACAGCAGTGTCAAGATCTTCCACAGCTACGGATACAATGCGGGAATTGGAGGCGGATATTCTCCGGTATCTCCGGCATCTTATCTCTATAAACTGGGAAAGGGACTTCCCTATCAGGAGAAAATTCCTGTATTCGGTGATACCTGGGCTTATTACCGCCTGCCGGGAAAGGAAAGCGAATGGACTTACGGCATGTATGCCGCATATATTCTATACAGCTACACCCGCATCAATGTCGGACATTTCGGCGCACACGGCTACAAAATGAACACAAGTTTTCTGGATGGTCATGTGGAAGGCGTGGACAGACTTTACGTCAACTGGAACAGTGGAGCTGTGGATCTCTGGAACATCAAAGATCCCACCCTGCTGCGGGCTATCACCTATCGTTGACGTTGCATCTTATTTCCCGTGATATTCGAATTTGAAAATGGAGGTTGATATGGCTGAAAAACGATACGGGCGGCGCAGAGGAAGGGGCTCCTTCTGCGGAAACGGAGGCAGATGGGGGACGGAATGCAGGGGCATTTTCTTCCTTGTCTGCCTTGCGTGGAATTTTGTTCTGTGCGGAGGCAATGTTTTACAGAATGCCGGATTTGAGGAACTGGGACCGGGAACGAAAGAACGCTGGAAAGCCAATCTGCTGCAGGGCTGGAATGTTGTTCTTGCAAGCGGCAGCGAAAAGTGCGATGCACGGATTGTCGATTCTGCCTTCTCAGGGAAACATGCTCTTGAACTGCTGACCCTGGGAAAAAGCGGATTCAACTCAGCCCGTCATGAAAAAATAATTCCGGTCAGGCCGGGGCAGACTGTGAAAGCCGGCGTTTTTCTGCGTGGACGAGGGACTGGTTATTTACGTGTTTACTACTATGATGGGTCCGGAAAGCGTACCGGTAAATATTACATGACAGGAAGAAAGGCGGAAGCGGATCAATGGAAAAAACTGGAAACGAAATTCAGTGTTCCGGAGAATGTGTATGGATTGGTTTATGCTCTTGAAACACTGAGAGACAACGCGGCCGTCTGTTTTGACGAGGCGTTCCTGGAGATCGAACCAGGTCCGGAAATTTCCAACAATGCGCTGCGTGTAAAACTGAATCCCCGGGTCGGGGGCGGAATCGACGCGCTGATTCTGAAGGGCACCCAGTTAGATTTCACGAATGCCAACAGAAAAAGTTCCGCAGGCGGAATGATGATGACAATCATTCCGGATACGCGGATGCCCGGAATTGCGCGCAATCAGCCTTTTCAACTGGAGATTGTCATACCGGATAAAAAAATTCGCATGACGCAGCTTCAGGAAACCGGGGAATGGTCCGGTCTGAAAATCATAAAGGAATATGAGATCGCGGAAAAAAAGCCGGAAGTGAAGGTCGGACTGACCTTGCAAAATCAGGGAAAGAAAACACTGCAGGTGACGCAGCGGATTCAGAATTTCATCAACAGTGAACCGGGTGTTTATTCCTGGCCGACTCCTGACTGGCTGCAGATTTTTGAACAGCCGGATCAGCAGCAGAGCGGAGCGAATTCTGTAGTGAACGATTTACTGCGCGCGGGGTGGGTCGCAAAATATTACAGGATGCAGGGCGTTACCCTGCTGTTTGATTTCGATGTCCGGGCCGTCAGACAGTCCTATGCTTACATCACCTCCAGCCGTTCGACTCTGGAATGGTATTACCGGAAAGTTGAACTCCCACCCGGAGCCAGCTGGAAAACCCATTGCCGTATTTCCGTTTTAACCGGCCAGAAAGAATATTTTGCCGATGCAATCGGAAAACTTCATAAGGTTCAGGAGGTCAAACTGGTAAAACTGCCTGCTCCGCCATCCAGGGAAGAGCTGCCGCAGCAGTTTGACGGATTCTTTCCTTTCGCCGCATCTCTGGGAAATCTGGTGCTGCCTGAAATGGCCGGCGGGGGAAGTGAATATTCCCGGCTTTTCGCCGCAACCGGCCTTCGCCTTACGCGGCTTTTTGCCGACAGTTACTTTAATTCGGTTTATTCCGGACGACTCATCTACGGCACCATGCATAAACCGTTCTGGAACCCGGACGGAACCCATCAGCTGGGCGAAATGCTCCGGCGTTACGACATGCGTTTTTTCCTTGAAACACTCCTGCTGGATAAAGGAGATATGGATGTTGCGGAATATATGCGGCGGAAATGGCCGGAAATGCGGAAGCGGATGACGGACCCGGATCTGACACGTTTCATCGGCAGGTATCAGGATCGGATTCCTCTTATGTTTACAGCGGACGAGATTCAGCCTCAGAATGTGGATGTCATGCTGCGCGCCCACTCCGAACTGAAAAAAATCCTTCCGGAACACATCATCCCGTTTCCCTATCTGAATTCTTCGATGGTTCAATATCTCCCGTATGTGCCTGTTTTTGTCGGCGACTGGTATCCTGTAAAGCGTCCGGATATTTCGGGACGCAATCCCTGGAGTGTATATGAGGAGTTTCTGCAGAAAGTGAAGCTTGCCGGTGAAGTCCCTGTATGGTTCATGCCGCAGGGGTTCGGTTCCGCCGGAAGTCTTGACAGTGCCGGTGCGGGGGGGGTGATTTATGGACTGCCTTCCGCGGGAGAAGTCCGCCTGATGCTGCATTCCGCTGTCGCGGCAGGCGTGAAGGGAATCTGCTGGCATGGTTTTGCCAACGGGACATGGCCATGGATGATGAATTACCGCATGTATCCGTATTCTCTGCTTGGAGGAGCGGGACAGCGTTCGCCCGCCTGGGAAGGAGTGGTGGACTGTGCCAGAGATTTTGCCGCTGTCGGTCCGCTGCTTCTGAAAAGCCGTCCTGATAAAGTCCCGGAAAAAATTCAATTGAGATGCGGCACATACCGCGATTCACAGGAGTTTTATAACGGACCGGCGATCCGGGTATTTGCGCTGAAGACACCGAAAGGAATTCTGCTTGCTGCCGTGAATCAGAATCCGGTTTCCGCGGAGAGCGGTTCTCTGGATGGGCTCCCCGGAAAAGTGTTTGATCTTACGGCATTTTCATTTCTGCAAAACACTTCCGTTCCGCTGAATCTGAAGCCGGGAGGAGCGCAGTATTTTTATCTGGGAGACGATACCGGCGAAATCGCTCTCTGCTGCCGGGGACGTTTTGAGCGGGAGAAAGTGCGTTACCGGATTGCAGCGGAACGGGCTTCTGCGAATGGAATTCCTGTCGATTCCCTGCAGAAACTGTCCCATTTGCCGCCGGAACAGGCATTGTCTGCACTGTTTCAGGAGCAGAAAATTTTGCAGGAACGAATTCATGCTTCTGACTTGGGGCGTGTATTGGAACATCTTGAGGCGATCCGGCAGATGCTGGATGATATTGATTTCCGCTTTTCAACCCATATTGATTTGCTGGTGACTCCGGAGATGCGGAAAAACACTCCGCGTTATCAGCGGTGGAGCAAACATCCGGATCCGGAGATTCAGGCGCTGCGGGAATGTATCGCTAGAGATTTCATGCAATTTTACTCTCTGAGCGATTCTCTGGACATGGGGGAAAAAGCAGCCGCACTGCTGGCACCGTCTGCGAAGCTGCGCAGACAGATGGAACAGGATCATCAGAAGGTGACCGCCGTCTTGAAGAAATATCACTCCCGAATCAAAGTGGATAACCCGTTTCTCTAAGAAAAGCCGCAACAGAAATTTCCGACGGAAACGGCATGGAAATGGAGATATCTGCTGTTCGCGCGTTTCTTGGGAAAACATTCCGGCATATGTTTCCGTTTTTTCAGAAACGGGCTCAAAGCCCCGCAGAAAAAGGTCCATGCCTCCCTTTCCGTCCGGATGCGGGCCGGATGGGCAAGCCGGATGCAACAGCAGAAGAAAACCCCCGAGGTAACACTCTATGCCGCATGCGGAGAAACAAAGTCATTCCAGCTTGCGCTCCAGCTGCGGAAATGCGAGTGGAAGGCACTACCCCTGCCAAGGAAATTACGCCGCTGTTTTCCAGCGCCGGGATCATACCGGCGGAATAAATGAAATGGAGCAGCATCCGGATACCGGAAGGGAACGGCACAGGTGTTTTTCCTTAGGCTGACAGTTCCGCAGTCCGACGGCCCGGGACTTTGGAAGGGAAAAGTCCGGCTCCTCCATCAAAAGAAAGCTGCGCAAGAGGTGGGTGAACTGCTCGACATCATCGAGAAACGGAAACGCTGAATTCCCGTTTCCGGATCCGCCGGAAGGAAACAGAAGCGGCAGTCCGCGTTTCTGCCGCAGTCACGCCGGGACAGCTCTTTCCGGATCAGCCGAGCCCTGCGCAGCGGAACGGGAGGCACTCCGTCCCGCGGAGTACGGCTCCCGCTGTCAAGAAAATCCCGGGCTCAGGAGATTTCCGCAAACAGTTTTCCGACAATGTCCGCCGCCAGTTTCTTCCGTCTGTACTGATCGAACACGCCGCCCAGATTCTGGGCAAGCGGTTTGCAGCGGATGTTCGCTCCCTTCCGGAAATAGCTTTTTGCGTCATTGAACTGCCAGATAGAAAGACCGCAGAGTTCCGGTGATTCAAAAACGCGCCGGATGACCTCCTCCAGATATTCCGCCTGAAACTCCTCGGACCACTGGGCCGCGGCACGGTCATGCTGTCCGTAAAGGCCGCAGCAGCCCATTTCACTGACCAGAATCGGCTTGTCCGCTGGATTATAGGTGCGGAACCGGGCAGTGATCTGATCGCGGTCCGCCTTGACGTAGGAGGGCGGTTCCCGGGAATCATCATCGGAAATCCAGCCGGGATAAGTGTTGTAGGCGACAATATCCATCAGATCCGTGCAGATGTCGTTTCTCACATGATTGCATGCGAATGTGACGAGACGGCTCGCATCCTCCTCCCGGATTGCATTGGCAAGTCTTTTGCAGATGGCGCGCCCTTCCTCCGTCTCGGACTGGAACTCGTTCAGGAACGCCCAGATGATGACGCCCGGGTGATTGATGCTGTTCCGCACCATCAGCCTTGTCTGCTGTTCCTGGAGATCCTGAAACTCCGCATCCGCCATCTGCTCCTTTGTATTGCCCCAGCCGAGGCTCTCCTCCCAGACCAGAAAACCCATACGGTCGCAGAGGTCGAGAAAGCGCTGATCCTGCGGATAATGACAGCCGCGGATGAAGTTGCAGTGCAGACTCCGCAGATTCTGCAGGTCCTCGATCATGACCTGTTCCGGCGTCGCGGGTCCGAATTCCGGATGCGACTCGTGCCGGTTGAATCCTTTCAGGCGGACCGGTCTGCCGTTGAGGAGAATCTGTTTCTTTCCTGTATGGATTTCGCGGATGCCGAACGATTCCACAATCCGGTCGCCGTCGGTCCGGACTTCCAGCGTGTGCAGATGAGGGGTCTCCGTCGACCAGAGGCGGAAGTCGGGCACCGCCGTGTCCAGCGAAACGGCTCCGTTCCGGGGGGCGAGCGTTACCTTGTCAAATGCGGACTGCGTGTCGAAACGCATCTGCACCGTGAGTGTTTCGGGGATGTTTCCTTTGAAAAGGAAACGCAGATTGACCTTTCCCGTCCGGTAGTCAAGTGTACGGATCTGAACACGGTCGATCCGGAACTCCGCAGACAGAAGATGCAGCGAAACGCTCCGGTAAAACCCGCCGAACGCGTAAAAATCGTAATTGGGCAGAAAAAGTTTCATCTTCTCCGGATCGAAGCGGTTGTCGACTGCCGCGGAAAGCGTATGGGTTCCTGCGGAAAGTTTTCCCGTTTCAAATTCAACACCGGAATAGGGAAGTTTCACGAATCCGATTTCTCTGTCATCCATCCAGATACGGGCCCGGAGACCAAGGCCGCCGAGCTTCAGCAGGGCATTCGGGGTCTCATCGTCAAGCGTGAATTCCGTCCGGTAAAGCGCCACGCCCCGTTTGCAGTAATAGTCCGGCGAACAGTCGAACGCGCCGGGGACGCACATCACGTCGTTGAAACGGAAATCCGCGGGATCAAGCCCTTCCAGTTCGGCGTCGCCGATGAAGTTGAAGTCCCAGGCACCGTCGAGAAGCAGAATTTTACGGGATGGATAATGCGGCCAGGCATTCATCATGATCGGAATCCTTTCTTTTTAAGGTTGTTTTTACCATATCATCCGGGTGTGGCATGTGCAATCGGATTTTTGGCGGAAAAACCGGACTTTTGAACAATTCTTCTTCGGAAAGGAGTTGTAAAAACATCATCGAAATGATAGATTACGGAATCGGTCGCCGTGCGCGGACCGGAAACAGAAACAGTTCAGGAGACAGGATCATGCAGACAGTGACAGACGAAATCAGGAATTTTCTTGCGAACTCCTCCGGAATCCGGAAAATGTTCGAGGCCGGAATCGAACTCCGGAAAAAATACGGCAATGACAATGTCTATGATTTCAGTCTCGGCAACCCGGATCTCCCTCCCCCGCCCGAAGTGGGAAATGCGCTAGAAGCGATTGCCGCACGCTCGAAGGAACCCTTCTCCATCGGTTACATGCCGAACGCCGGATACCCCGCGCTCCGCGAGAAACTCGCACAGAAACTCACGGCGGAACAGGGAATAAGCGTTCCCGCCTCCAGCGTGATCGCAACCTGCGGCGCGGCGGGCGGCATCAACGTCTTTTTCCGCGCGGTTCTCTCCGCAGGCGACGAAGTCATCACGCCGAGCCCGTATTTTGTGGAATACGGCTTCTATGCGGGCAATTTCGGAGGGCGGCTCGTTCCCGTGAAATCGGTGGACTTCACCTTCGAACTCGACATCGATGCGATCGGCGCGGCAATCAACGAAAAAACGCGCGCCGTAATTCTCAATTCGCCGCACAACCCGACGGGACAGATCTACACAAGAGAAGAGCTTCAGGCGCTGGCGGAGATTGTAAGCGCGGCGGAAAAACGCCATGGCCGCGCGATCTACATTGTCGCAGACGAACCCTACCGCTTCCTGAATTTCGACAACGCGGATATTCCGTCGGTCTTTGAATATTTCCCGCACAGCGTTGTGATCGGCTCGTTTTCCAAGAGTCTCTCGCTTGCAGGCGAACGAATCGGGTATCTAGCCGCGAATCCGGCGATGGAGGGGATCGACGAACTGATGAACGGGCTGATTCTCTGCAACCGCATTCTCGGTTTCGTGAACGCTCCCGCCATCGCCCAGCAGATTCTTCTCGCGTGCGCCGATGCACAGGTCGACCTGAACATCTACCGCGCCCGCCGCGCCGCGATGGCCGAGGTTCTCACCGAAGCCGGAATCCGTTTCACAATGCCCAGAGGCGCGTTTTACTTCTTCCCGCAGTCGCCTGTGCCGGATGACAGGGTTTTCATCAATGCGCTTGTAAATGAATGTGTGCTTGCGGTTCCCGGCAGTGCATTCGGCGGCCCCGGTTATTTCCGGATGGCGTTCTGTGTGGATGAGAAAGTGATCCGCGGTGCGGCTCCGGGAATCAAACGCGCCGTCGAAGCTGTGCGGCGATAACCCCGATCCGATACGGACAGAAAAAACGGCAGGAGATCTCTTCCGCCGAACAGTTCAGCTTGATGGAACGGGAAACTTTTCTTCCGGAATTGTGCGGATTTTTCTGCGGAAATCCCGCGGACCGTAATGGGTTTCCTCGCGTTTGAATGCGCGGGAAAAGGCCGCCGCGGAGGCATATCCGCATTGAGCGGCGATCTGGCTGATATTCTGATCGGAAGAACGCAGAAGACCGGCGGCGAACATCATTCTTCTGGAACGGAGAAACGCTCCGAGGCTCTTGCCGATCTGGTTTCTGAAACATCTCCGCAGGTGGCTGGCCGAAACCCCCAGTTTCCGGCTAAGCTCCGCGATCGTGATTTTCCGGTGCGGATTTTCCACGATATAGCGGGATATTTTCTTGTAAAGTTCGCTTCCCGCGTCGGAATAATTCGTCTTGAGGAATGTTTCCGGAGGGGCAGGCGAATTTTTTACGCGCAGACGTTCGAGCAGTTCACCAAGAAGATAGGGCGTCGTATTGATCTCCCGGTTCCGCTCCGGATAATGCGCAAGGAAATCCCGGAGAGTCCGGAGCAGGGTCCGTTTGATTTCTCCATCCGCATTCAGCACAGAACCACGCAACGTTTCCAGGGAATGCGTTTCATCCCTGAGATAAAACGAGCAGAACAGGACAGAACTTCCTTTCTCCGGCCCGGAAAGAATCCGGTGCGACTCGCCGGGAAAAACCAGATACAGCTGTCCCGGTTTCAGGCTATAAAGATGTTTACTGACCTCAAACTGCGCTTTTCCGGCGAGGAGACAGGCAAGAATGTAGCGGTTATGAAAAAAAGTATTGGTATTCCAGTTTCTTCTGCGATAATAAAATTGAATGCGGTAAGGTACAAACGGCGGTGCATCCGGATATCCCGGCGCGGAATAGGAAAAATCCGGCAGAGACTCGGACAATTTCAGATATGTTTCGCTGGTTGGCGCCATTTTGATCACTTCTGCAAATTATATAATCACTTTCATCATTGTCATTCCATGGTATTGTAGTATAATAACAGGCAGAAGTCAAACGTGCAATTTGAAAGAATGGAGCATTCTCATGAGAAAAAACAATGATAATCTCCGAAATGAAGCGTCCCGTGTTTCCCATCGTTCCTTTTCATTTCCCTCCACTTCCCGGAGGAGGGAAAAGGCGTTCTCTCTGATCGAGCTGCTTGTCGTGATTGCAATCATTGCGATTCTGGTGTCTCTGCTTCTGCCGGGGCTGCAGAAGGCAAGGGAGGCCGCGCGGCGGATCAGCTGCACAAGCAATCTGAAACAGTTTGGAAGTGCCTTCCTTTCTTACGTCAGTGACAGCAAAGACTTTTTCCCTCCGGCTGATCTGTACGAGATCAGCGGGCGCGTCATCAACAAGAATTTCTGGAACTGGGCCTGGATGTTCCAGAAGGAAAAATACATTCCGACCGGAAAAATATACAAATGCCCCACTGCCGACGGGATTATGCCGCCGGGCTCCAATTACCATCGTGATCTGGACTATTATATCAATACAGTAAGCAGCGTCGCCTCATGGGTTTATATCGCTTATGGATACAACAACAATTATGTCGGGTCCCGCATAAAAGTCATCCTGAACTCATCTCCGGAACGCTTTCAGCCGACGAAAATCTCCGAGATGCGGAAAACATCCACCTGTTTTCTGCTGGCTGAAACAAAAAGCGAATTTGAAGCGGGCTCTTATGTCACATATTCCAACGGCCTTTACATCCATGACCTGCACAGCGGCGGAACCAATCTCCTTTTCGCAGACGGACATACCGACCATCTCAAAAACGGAAAAACGTATCTGAACAGTGATATCACGGAACGATATTTTACATGGAAATAACAATGAAAAAGAAAAATCCTGCTGCAATATTCTTTGGAATCCTTCTGGCATCCGCCGTCTCCGCATCCGGAACGGACAACCTTCCGCCCTGTATGCCGCCGACTCCCGAAGGTGCGGCCCTGCTCGAACAGATGAGGCGGGAGACTCCGCGCTATCGTGCTCATACGGAACGGCCGTTCCTGTTTGTGCGCACCCAGCTGAAATACGGTCTTCAGCGCTCCGACTATCTGCACAAATGGCTGGACCGCCCCCTGATGCAGGATACTTCTCTGGAAAAACAGAATGAACCGGGCCATTTCATCAATGAAGCGGCCTATCGCCGGATGGCGGAAATGATCCGTCTGAGCGGCATCGACGGCGCGGCTTTTTTCCCAGCGACCTCCGGGCGGAGCGATCTCTTTGCCCGTTCGCTCCTGAAAGGCGCGGAACTGCCCATCCTTGTGGAACTGGTTGCAGCTGGGAAAAAAGCGCTTGAAAGTGATCTCAAAATGGCGGAACTTGCCGGAAAGGCGCCGAACGCGTTCCGCATCAACGGGAAAATCGTCCTCACCC
Organism: uncultured Lentisphaeria bacterium; assembly: GCA_949287225.1. GTDB lineage: Bacteria > Verrucomicrobiota > Lentisphaeria > Victivallales > UBA1829 > UBA11452. Next base: position 8,259 of record CASEFP010000132.1, on the reverse strand, counting down.
GCTATCCCGGCGGTTCCGCGGAATATTCAATAAAATTGAAACAGGAGCTCCGGAAACGTTTCGGTGATCATTTCCTTTATCTTCCTTATGTCAGCTTGAAAACCTTCCGCCCTTATGCAAGGCTTGACGGGAAAGCCATCGAACGAATGAAAGAGGAGCTCCGCAAGGAACTCCGTGCGGCGGACGGAATCTTTTTCAGCGACCGAAGTTCCGTCTGGAAACGCAGATTCAACCTCGATTTCGAACTGCAACTCGTGATTCCGATTCTGAAGAGCGTGTATGCCGAAGAGGAATTCAGAAATAAAATACTCGGGTATGCCGTAACCGTGGAACATTCCAACTCCTACCGCTTTACGCATACCCTCGATGCCACGGGAACTGCGTTCCTGCGGAACAAGCTGGAAGCGGCGGATTCCCTGCGCCCCGATTTCATCATCATGACCGAATGGGACGAACAGAACGAACACACGCATTTCCGACCGACCGTCTATAACTCGTTTTCGACGCAGAGGATTGTCCGCGCCTGGGCGGAACGGTTTGCAGGAAAAAAGCATTCGCCTCTTCCGGGCGACGATCCGTCGATTCCCAATCTGATCCTCAGCTTCCGCCGGAACCTGACTGCCGGTGAAATGCTTGAAATCGAAGTTGCAAACGTCCCGGACGGAACCTTTGACGACGCCGTGTTCCAAATTGAGGCGCAGCTGAAGGATCTCGAAAACAATACGGTAAAAACCTTTGCCCCTCTTCGACTTCGCGGGAACGAACTGGCGGATTCCGTCTGGTTCCGGATGCCGGCGGCGGAGCTGCTCAGATATCAGGTTGTCCGGCCCGTATTCACCGTCTCCTGGAACGGGAAACGCCTTGTTGTTTCCGATGCCCTGGCGCCCGTCGAAATCCGTGCGAACTGGAACATGGATTATAAATGGGTGAAGCATCCGCTGCGCGACCTGCCGCAGGGAATTCGGAGCTCGCTTGCCGTTGCGGAAACCCGTCCGGACGGCACATTGCTGCTGAAAGGGCGCATCACCTCCCCGAAAAAACTGCGCAGCGTGGAGATCCTTGAGGGAAGCGATGTCGTCTACTCCCACGCGAAGCAGGGTTTTCCAAAAGAGGACAGTGAGACTGTGATCCTGAAATTATCCCATCAGGCGGGAAAGAAACACTCCTTCAACGGCACGATTGCGCTGAACCGGGCACCAGTGGCAGTGAAATGCGACCGGGGCGTCGCATTCCGGGATGGGAAACTGGTCTACCGGAATGTGGAATTCAGCGTCTATCCCTTCTCCGTTTATCTTGCCGTGAAGCGGAAGGATCTGGAGAATGGCGAACTGCGTGTGGATCTGCCTCCCATAAGCGGCAGAATCAGGATACCGGATCTGATGAAACAGGAGATCGTCGGAATCAGCAGCCCGGATGGAAGCAGTCTGACGGTTTCGCGATTTCTTTCTCAGGAGTCCATGCCGGAGCCGTTCCTTGAAAAAACGGCGGAATTTTCCGCAGTCGTCCGCCCCTCCGACGGAAAGGCCGTTTATTCGATCGTCGCCGTGGACGAGGATTACGGCGTTTACCGCGGAAGCGTCCTTTCCCTTTACCGTCCGGCGGGCAGAACCCGTGTCATTCATGTGTTTGACATGGAAACGGAGCACGTGCTGCCCGTGCAGGCGGATGAGAATCTGATCACGGATTTCGACTATCGTTTTCTGCCGCAATACGGATCCGCAGTTCCCTGCCCTGCCGGAAGCAAATACCGCGGCATTCTCGGCGGATTCGTGCCGCAGGTGACGGGATTCGGCTCCGGGGAAGCCAACTACGGCAATCTCCCGTGGCAGTTCCTGCTGACCAATCCGCCCGGTGCGGAAAAACAGGTGCCCGCCTGTGTCCGGGAACCGTCCGGCGACTGGAGTCTGTGCTTCGAGGAGTGCAATTATGTCAGTCTGCCTCTGCATGTCGTCCCCCCCTATTGCGGCTTTGAGCTGGAAATCAAAGCCATGCCGGCGGCTTTGCCGGAAAAACCGCAGACTCTTCTCAGCAGCGGGATCAACGGATTCAATCTGACGCTCTCCGGAAACAAAGTCACTGCCGGCATGTTCCTTGGCAATCGCTTCTATCAAAAGGGCGGACGCTTTGCGCAGGTGAGAGCGGATGCCGGGGGAATCAGGGAAAAAGAATGGAATACGATACGCGTCCTGTTCGACGGAAGTTCTCTTCAAGTCAAAATCAATGGAAATCCCGGTAAAAAAGTTCCCTGTTCGGGTTATCTCATGCTGCCGCGCGCAACGGCGCTCGGAGCCGGACAAAAGGACGCATTCTTCCGGGGAAAAATTGCAGGCGTGAAGTGCATGCCGCGCTGACTCGTCCTCCATATCAAAAAGCGTTGCAGACGCGCCTTTAAAAGACAATTTCCGGATACTCTTCCGGAGCGGAGCCGATCATCATTCATTCGCGGAATGCGGTTTTGATCCGCAAAACCGGCCTCCGCGGCAAATGCTCCGCTCCGGAGACTGAAAGTCAGGCGCAATCTCAAGAAAAGCCCGGTCAAACGGGACACATGAAAAGAAACTGCTCCGATACCGACATATATACTGGCTGGAGGTTCCGCCTCCGGCGACCGGCTTGCGCAGCTGGACCACTTCAGGACGGAAAGAGGAGCATGAAGCTATTTTGGCGATCCTGAGCATCGCACTGCCCCCCTAATTTATTCAACAAAAAATATTTTAAAAATAAAATTATTTAACACAATAAAATAAATTACAGATCCGTTTTACAGGCAGAAAAGAGAAAAAGGGAGTCCGACAGAGACTACCGATCGAAAACAGAGGAGGATATGAATTATGAAAAAGATCATTCTGACAGCAATTCTGGCAGGGAGTGCGGCATTCGCGTTCGCAGGCGACTTTTCGCTGAATCTGGGAGGAATCGGAATTTCAGTCGGCGAAGGCCGGCACGGAACCAATGTCGGCATTTCGGTCGGTTCGCCTTACTGCTATCCGGCCGTGACGGTTCCAGCAGTCTGTTATCCCGCACGCCCGGCATATCGGCCGGCGCCGCCTCCGCCGCAGAAATCCCGCCATGACGGGCCGCCACGCGGCGGAAAGCCCGCCGGACCGGGTAAGCCGGGACCGAGACGCTGAAAAAGCTCTGCTTCGATCCGGATACGGAAGGAACCGGACCCGGATCGGATGTTTTCTCACATGAGCTTGAGTCCGGGCAGGTCCTGAATATCCACGATTCCGACGACCTTTCCTTCGGGATCCAGCACGATGATGTCGTCGATCCTGCGCGCTTCCACAACTTTCAAAACCTCAATCGCAAGGGCGTCGGCGCAAATGGAGGCGGGCTTCTTCGTCATGACCTCGCCGACCTGCCGGGAGAGAATTTCCGGATCGTTCTCGGCTTTTCTGCGGAAATCTCCATCGGTGAAAATACCCAGCAGGGCACCTTTTTCATCAACGATGACGGCGGAACCACCATGCGCCCGGGTCATCGCGAGGATCGTCTCCTTGATGGTCGCCGCGGGCGGCACGAGCGCCAGACGGTCGCCGCTGCGCATGACATCGGAAACCCGCATCGTGACCGCGCGCCCGATCGCGCCCGCAGGATGTAGGCGTCCGTATTTTTCCTTCGTGAATTTGCGCAGTTTGAGCAAGGTCATCGCCAGGGCATCACCGAGTGCGAGCGTCGCCGTGGAACTTGTCGTCGGCGCCAGATTGAAGGGGCAGGCCTCCCGCGGCACGGTCTGCGGCACGGTCAGGTCGGCGAGTTTCGCAAGCGAGGAGGACGCGTTTCCCGTAATGGCGGCAATCGTGACACCGAGGCGTTTGGCGGGAATCAGAACACGGACCAGTTCATCGCTCTCACCGCTGTAACTGAGCGCGAGCAGCAGGTCATGTTCCTGAATCATGCCCAGATCCCCGTGCATCGCCTCCACCGCATGGACGAAGATCGAAGGAGATCCCGTGCTGGCGAGCGTCGCGGCAATTTTCTTCCCGACATGCCCGCTTTTGCCGATCCCGCAGACGACGATCTTTCCGCCATTGTCCAGAATCCGGATGCAGAGCCGGACCAGTTCGGCAAACTCCGTTCCAAGATGCTCCCTGAGATAGACCAGCCCATCAATTTCCGTCTGAAGCGCTTCCCTGCCCGTCTCCAAAATCAGTTCCGTGTCCACGATAGAATCCTTTCCTTATGGTGATTTTCCGGAAGCAATATACACGGGTTCTCCGATTTAAGCAAGAAAAAGAGCGCTACTTTGGGAAAAGTAATTTGAAAAGAAGGTTGTTGCGATGTAAAATTTCATCAAATGCAACCGCAAATCATAAAAACGGACTTTGGAAAGGAAAATCCCATGGCTTCTGAAAAGTATCTTGCCATCGACCTCGGCGCCTCCAGCGGACGCGCCATCGTCGGAATTCTCGAAGACGGAAAGATCACCCTTAAGGAGATGCACCGGTTTGAAAACGGACCGACGGAGCGCGGCTCCTCCCTCTACTGGAATGCCGAATCCCTCTTTGCCGAGATCAAGGAGGGAATCCGCAAGTCTCTCGCGAAATATCCGGACATCCGGAGCATGGGCATCGACACCTGGGGCGTCGACTACGTGATCGTCAAGCCGGACGGCTCCTTTGCGCGCGAGCCCTACAACTACCGCGACTCCCGCACGGACAATGTCCCTGAGGAAGTGTTCAAGATCGTCCCCGAGGCGGAACTCTACTCCCGCACCGGCATGCAGCTCATGCAGATCAACACGCTGTTCCAGCTGGTCGCGCACCGGAAACAGCATCCGGAGGATTTCGCCGACGGCAACATCATGCTGATGATTCCCGACGCCCTTTCCTCGCTTTTCAGCGGCGACCGCACGTGCGAATACACCGAGGCAAGCACCTCCCACATGCTCAATGCCATTACGCGCGAATGGGACTTTGTCACGCTGGACAAACTCGGATTCCCCCGCTCGTTCTTCCCGAAGATCACGCAGCCGTCCACAATCGTCGGCAAGCTCAGGGAAGAGGTGGCGCGCGAGCTCGGCGTCCCCCGCTTCGACATCTGCAAGGTCGGAAGCCATGACACCGCCTCGGCGGTCGCGTCGGTCCCCGCCCCCGACGACCGGAAATGGGTCTACATCAGCTGCGGCACCTGGGCGCTCTTCGGTGCGGAGCTGGATGCTCCCGTCCTGACCGAGGCCGCGCGCAAAGCCGGATTCACCAACGAGGGCGGATTGAACAACAAAATCCGTTTCCTTACAAACATCATCGGCATGTGGCTGGCACAGGAGCTCCGTGCAGACTGGGCCGCGCGCGACGGCGAAAAGAAGCCGTGGAGCGTAATCGACAAAATGGCAATGGAGTGCGAAGGACTGCGTTTCATCATCAACCCGAATGAACGCGAGTTCCTCTCCCCTGGCGACATGGCGGGCAAAATCCGCCGCTACTGCGAACGCACCGGACAGGGCACACCGAACGACGCCGAAACAATCCGCTGCGTCTATGATTCGCTCGGGCTCTGCTTCCGTGCGAAACTGGATCAGCTCGCAGCTCTCTCCGGCGCGCATTACGACTGCCTGAACATCGTCGGCGGCGGCTCGAACGCCGCGGTCCTGATGCGCATCGCCACCGACATCTGCAATGTCAAGGTGATTGCCGGCCCGGTCGAAGCGACCGCGACCGGAAACATTCTTTCGCAGGCGATGGCGGCGGGAGCCGTAAAGGACCTTGCGGCGGCGCGTGAGATTGTGAAGGCGTCCTTCACACCGAAAATCTATACGCCTTCCGCCATGGACCGCGCCCCCCATGACGCGGCATACGCAAAATTCCTGAAACTTACGGAAAAACACTGAGCCGCGCGTCCGCGGAAGAAAAAACGGGAAAATGGCGGGCATTTTGCCCAACGTCAGGGAGCCTTGGCGCAGTTGTGCGCCAGGACTCCTGATCCGCCGAAAGCGGAATTTCCAGAATGACGCGGCTTCTCAGTATTCCTCGTTCGTCTGCGGATCGACCAGCTTGAACTGTTCGATGTGAATCGTCGGGTCGGCACGGAAGGAGAGCGCCTGCCCATACTCGTTTTCGAGTTCCCGTAAAAGTTCGGCGTCGTCGTTTTTCAGCCTCGCCAGCACGGTCGGGTGCATGATGACGCGGATCTGGAGGCCCTTCTCGCGCTGTTTGCGCTTCAGAATCTCCTTCAGACGGCGCTGAATTTCCACGCTCATGCTGATCGCGGACTTGACGCGTCCGGAGCCGTGGCAGTAGGGACAGGAGTCATAGACAACGTCCTGAATGCTCTCATGCTCGCGCTGACGCGTCATCTCCATCAGACCGAATTTGCTCAGCGGGAGAATTTTTGTTTTCGCCCGGTCGTCGCTGACGAATTTCCGCATCGCCTTGTTGACTGCCTCGCGGTCCTGTGCGCTGCGCATGTCGATGAAGTCGATCACGATCTGTCCGCCGATGTTGCGCAGGCGCATCTGGCGGGCGATCTCCTCGGCCGCTTCGAGATTGGTCTTGAGAATCGCGGCGTTCTGATCTTTGGCGCGGCTCTTGCCCGAGTTGATGTCGATTGCGACAAGCGCCTCGGTTTCGTCGATGCAGATGTAGCCGCCGCTCGGGAGCTGGACGACGCGCTGGAAGATCGTTGCCGCCTGCTCCATGACGTTGTAGCGCTTGAAAATGGGTTCCGCACGGTTGTGGAGCACGACTTTCGTGTCGAAGTCGGAACCGACGAACTGATGGAACGCCTCCTTGAAATAGTTGAACGCCTCCCGGCTGTCGATGACGATCTCGTCGATGTCGTCGGTCAGGAGGTCGCGGACGGTGCGCTCAAGAAGCGTCGGTTCCTGATAGACGATCTGCGGCGCGTGCGGCGTCTCCAGAGCGGTTTCCACCTTGTGCCAGAGCGAGAGAAGCATGTCAAGATCGCGCTTGAAGAAGAGCGCCTTGCGTCCCTCGCCGACCGTGCGGCAGATCAGCCCCATTCCATCGGGGATGTCGAGTCCGCGCAGAATCTTTTTGAGGCGGTCGCGCTCCTTGTTTTCGTCAATCTTCGAGGAGAGTCCGATATGGTCGGAATAGGGGAGAAGCACCAGATAGCGCCCCGGGATCGTCAGATTTGTCGTGACGCGCGCGCCTTTCGTCCCGATCGGCCCCTTCGTGACCTGCACAAGAAGTTCGGAACCGCAGGGAAACATCTTCGGAATATCCTTGACTGTGATTTTGCCGCGGTGAATCGCCAGTTCTAGATCGTGGAGACGGCGCGATTTGTCTCCCCCGCCGAGGAAATTGCGGATCTTTTCGGAGAATCCGTCCAGGAATTTTTTCTTTTTTCCTTTTTTTCCCGCGTCTTCGCGCGCAGCCTGTTCGGCGTCGATTTTTTTGATATTGTCCACGATATCGTAGGTGGCGGGCAGCATGTCGCGGTAGTGAAGAAAAGCGTTCTTCTCCGCGCCGATGTCCACGAACGCGGCTTCGAGCGCCGGCTCCAGGCGTGTGATTTTCCCGAGATAAATCGAACCCGGAAGAATATCGTCGGTTTTCCGCTCGATCTCATACTCCTCAAGGCGCCCGTTCTTGAGAAACGCAAAGCGCGTCTCAAGCTGTTCGCAGTTGATTATAATCTGTTTTTTGTCTTTTGCCATTCCTTGTTCCTTACTTGTTTTTCGGAGGGTAGACGGGGCCGTCTGCAAAGATGTCGTCTGCGGCAAGGCGGAAGCCGCGCGCGAAATCTCCGGCGCTCATCTCTTTTTTGCCCTCCGGGATGACCCGCTCAATCAGGATTGCGCCCGCGCCGCATGCCACGACCACACCCTCTTTCGCGAGTTTGAGAATTGTTCCCGGCTTCGCGTGCATGCCGGGCGGTTCGAGAAGGGGCGGCGGAAGAAAACGCCCCGCTGTGATCTTGACATTTACCATGCGTTCCGGAAGCGTCAGGCGGAAACAGACGCCCGGCCACGGATGGAACGCCCGGATCTTCCGGTCGATGACCATTGCGGATTCCGCCCACTTCATCGAACCGTCGCCCTTCCTGATCTTCTTAGACACCGTCGCGGCGTCATGGTTCTGCGGAAGAGCCTCCAGATGGTGCTGCGTGATGTTCAGGATGCAGGAGACGATCTTTTCCGCCGCCAGACCAGAAAGGCGCGCTTCCAGCGTGTCGGTCCGGATGTCCGGCGGAAGGGCGATGCGGTGCGATTCAAACACCGCTCCCGTATCCAGCCCCTTGTCCATGCGCATGAAACATACGCCGCTTTCGTGTTCCCCGTTCAGCACGACG
>CASEFP010000131.1 GCA_949287225.1 uncultured Lentisphaeria bacterium | reverse complement strand
CTGAAACACACCTTCATAAGAGAAAAGTGGAGATTCTCCGCTTTCGGGCAAAACGCGAGTTGAGCTCAAATTTACCCCCAAAACGAAAAAACCGACCAGAAGACCAGTCGGTGGAGAATTTTGAAAATGGTGGTCGCTGGGAGACTCGAACTCTCGACCTCATCCGTGTGAAGGATGCGTTCTAGCCAGCTGAACTAAGCGACCATTGTAAAAATCTCTATTTAAAATAATCTCATTTCCGGAAAATACAAGCATTCTTTTGTATTTTTTCAGTCAAAGACCCCTTTTTTCTCCGGAACAATCTGCCCTTTAGAGTTCACTCTCGGTGTTATGATCTTCTCCTCTTCAGAAAATGGCCGGGGTGCTTCTCCTGTCGCAAAAAGAAGCAGCTGAAATACTCTTTCCGGACGCGCATTGCGTTCCCAGGGACGCTTGTATTCCAGACGGATTCCGCTTTTTCCAGGGCCGACAACAGAAAAAGTCAGTATCCTTCTTCCCGGGGTTCCGGCAAGTCCGGTTTCCTCAGGGTTGGAAAAAACGTCCGAAGACAGAATCACAACGTTCTCATCGTAAGGAGCTCCAAAACTCCAGGTGTAACCCGTTGTCGGATTGCTCGGCAGTGAAATCACAAAACGTTCCCCAACCTCGGCAGTCAGAGTGCCGCCGGAATCCGCTTCGGTCAGTTCCCGCGGGGATGCAAGTGTGGAACACGCGCAGAATGCAGCAGCAATCATTGCCGATATGAATAGATACAACCATATTTTCATAATTCTCGTAAATCTCCCGGATTTTTCTGATTAATGTAATCCGGAAAAGGATTTTTGAAAAGTTTTCTTTTCTTTTTTCTTGACAATTTTCTCTTCTGCATGTATTTAATTTCAGGATCCACGGTGATGCTTCTGTCTGATGGTTCATCCCGGATCACAGATCCGGACAAAAGCAGGAAGCCGACGATTGGGTTTGATCGCATACATTCAACTCACAACATAAAGGAGTTTTCCGCGTATGAACATGAAACTTGCCACATTTGCCTTCGCCGCAGTATTGCTTGCCGCATCCGCCGCTCTATGCGGAGCCGAAAAATCCATCAAACTGCCGCCGCCGGATAAAACAGGTGGAAAACCCCTGATGCAATGCCTCACGGATCGGAAATCAGAACGCAAGTTCGACTCCAGACCGCTGCCAGCTCAGATTCTCTCCAATCTCTTCTATGCGGCCGACGGAATCTCCCGTCCCGATGGACGCAAGACGGTACCGACCGCACGCAACCTCCAGTCTCAGGACGTTTACGTTGCAATGGCGGACGGATTGTATCTATACAATCCGAAAACTCATTCTCTGGATCTGGTCAAGCAGGGCGATATCCGGGAAAAATGCGGAAAGCAGGCAATTCACAAAATCGCTCCCGTTGTTCTGATTTATGTCGGAGACGTCTCCAAAATCGGGAAAAATGCCGCGGAAAAGGTTTTTTATGCCGCGAATCATGCCGGTTATGCCAGCCAGAATGTTTACCTCTACTGTGCTTCAGCTGGATTGTCTACCGTGGTCTGCGGACTTGTCGACAAGCCAGCTCTGGAAAAGGCAATCGGGCTGCCCAATACCAAACGTGTTCAACTGACACAGCCTGTGGCGTATCCCGCGAAATAAGGGCGCCGTTTTCTGCTGCTGAAAAGAAAAAACTCCTCCGTATGACCGGTGTATCTCAACCGGCATGCGGCAGGAGACCGAAAAACAATACGGCTTCTCTGATCCGGAAAAACCTTTGGAAAACAGCTTCAGCGGTAGCGATACTGCTGTTTGGGCATTTTGGGTTCTTCCAGTGCAAGTGCATACCACATTTCACCGAGACCGGCATTGGAGAAACTCTTCGGCTTCTTGTTTGCAAGCGCCTCCCAGTTCTGCACGATCACATCGTTTTCCACCCGTTTTTTGGCTTCGGTCATGACTGTAAACGCCTCGTCCGGCTTTTCCTGTTTGATCAGAATCCAGGCATACAGCGAGTAGGGCAGAATGCAGTTTTTCCCTTTGAGGCGCTTGCATTTTTTCTTGAAGAAACGGTCGATACCGGATTCATTGCGCTTATACATGCGCGCCATCTTCATGGAAATGGACTGCGGATCAAGCAGCAGTGATTTTTCCATCAGACGGTCCGCCTCGTCATAGCGTTTCAGCTGATAGTTGAACGCCATTTTCATCGTATTGATCTGGCGCTCCAGGAGAAAACTCCAGTTGTAAAGCGGACGGAAGGCATCACAGACTTCAATAGCGCGTTCCAGCCCGGCGTTCTGCTCCTTCACGAACTGCTGCATCATCTGCTTCGGATCTGTCGGGCGGCGCATGAACTGCTGCTGTTTCACGGTCAGTTTTTTCTGCACTTCCATCATGACATCCTGAATCCGCTGATTGATTTTTGTCGTCTTGCGGCGGATGACCAGTGCAATGGAAATCTGAACGATCAGCATTGCGAGAATACCCCAGAAAATCCCCCAGCGGGGCATGACCTGAAATCCGTAAACCGTCCCCAGCCAGACAAGAATTCCGGCAGCCAGCGCGCAAAGCATTGTAAACATTTTTTCTTATCCTTGCATGATTCGCGGTGAATGTTGAAACAAAAGTCTTTAAATATAGATTCTGATTCCACATTAGTCAATTCCCGAAAAAAAAAAGATGGAAAAAAGCACCGGCTCCGCAGAAAGACAAAACCGCCATCATTTCCAGGAAAAAATTTGCACTTTTGCCGGATGCGCTGTACATTAATCAGCTTAAACAAAAGGCTTTTCCCGATCATGAAAGACGACATCATCATAAAGGGCGCGGAGGAGCACAATCTCAAGAAAATTGATGTGCGCATCCCCCGGAACACACTCACGGTCATCACCGGGCTTAGCGGCTCGGGCAAATCCTCGCTGGCGTTCGACACGCTGTATGCCGAAGGGCAGCGCCGTTATGTCGAGAGCCTCTCGGCTTACGCGCGGCAGTTCCTCGACCGGATGCAGAAGCCCAAGGTCGAGCACATCGAGGGACTCTCTCCGGCGATTGCGATCGAACAGCGCTCCGCGGGATCGAATCCGCGTTCCACCGTCGCCACCGTCACTGAAATCTACGACTATCTGCGCCTCCTCTATGCACATGTTGGCGTGCCTCACTGTCCGAAGTGCGGCAGGGAACTTTCCGCTCAGTCCGCGCAGGCGATCTGCGAACGGCTGATGCGCCTGCCCGAAGGGCCGCAGATGATGATTCTGGCTCCTTATGTCAACGGAAAGAAGGGAGAACACCGCGATGTCCTGGAAAAGATCCGGCGTGACGGTTTTGTCCGTGCGCGCATCGACGGAGAGATCGTCCCGCTCGACTCCGAACCGAAAGCGCTGGCAAAAACCCGGCGGCACAGCATCGAGGCCGTGATCGACCGCCTGATCTGCGGAAGGCTTGAACCATCAAGATTGAACGACTCCGTTGAAACCGCGCTCCGGCTCGGCGGGGGAACGCTGATCGTCATGATCGAAGACCGTGATGCCCACACCGGAACGAAAAAATGGAAAGAGGAGCGGATCAGCGAATATCTCGCGTGCACGGACTGCGACATCAGTCTCGGCAAGCTCGAACCGCGCAACTTCTCGTTCAACAGTCCCTACGGCGCCTGTCCGACCTGCAACGGAATCGGTTCCCTCCTCGTGATGGACCCGAATCTGGTGATTCCGGACGACTCGCTTTCCATCCGCAAAGGGGCGATTCCCGGATGGCGCAGGGGGCCGCGCCGCCTCATCCTCTACTACAATCACATGCTGCGCTGTCTCGCCGAGCATTTTCAGATGCCTGACATGCTGGAGACGCCGTTCCGCGATCTGCCGGAACATATCCGGCACGTTCTTCTCTACGGAAGCGGAACGGAGTGCATTGATTTCAGTTTCCGCATCCGCGGCAAGCTCTACAAATCCTTCACGCCCTTCGAGGGGATTCTTGCCAACCTCCAGCGCCGCCAGTCGGATTCTGAAAGCGAGGCGGTGCGCGAGCGCCTCAAGGAATACACGATGCGCCGCGTCTGTCCGGAATGCCATGGGAAACGGCTCAAGCCGGAGAGTCTCGCCGTTACGGTCGGGGGTCTCTCGATTGCCGAGTACAACGCGCTCTCCGTCGAAAAGGCGTATGAGTTCATCACAACGCTGCAGCTTGACGAGGAAAAAAGTGCCATCGCAAAGGAAGTGATCCGTGAAATCGCTTCGCGCCTGCGCTTTCTTTCGGACGTGGGGCTCTCCTATCTGACGCTTTCGCGGGAAAGCGGCACGCTCTCCGGCGGCGAGGCGCAGAGAATCCGGCTTGCAACCCAGCTCGGCTGCGGCCTGGTCGGTGTGCTCTACATCCTTGACGAGCCCAGCATCGGACTGCATCAGCGGGACAATGACCGGCTGCTTGCGACGCTCCGCAAACTGCGTGATCTCGGCAACACCGTCATCGTGGTCGAACACGATATGGATACGATGTTCGCGGCGGACTATCTGCTTGATCTCGGGCCGCGCGCGGGAGTGCACGGCGGAGAGCTTGTCGCCGCCGGGACGCCGCAGGAGGTAATGAAAGTGAAGCGTTCGCTTACGGCGCAGTATATGAGCGGCGAACAGAAAATTGAAGTTCCGGAGAAACGGCTGAAGGGGACGGGGAAATTCATCGAAATTCTCGGGGCGCGGCATCACAATCTCAAGAACATCGACGTGAAGATTCCGCTCGGGACATTCACCTGCGTGACCGGCGTTTCCGGCTCGGGGAAGAGCAGCCTTGTCAACGGGATTCTGCGCGCCGCGCTTGCCAGGCACTTCCAGCTTGCCGACGAGCAGGAGCCCGGCGAATACCGTGAGATCCGCGGGCTGGAGCGCATCGGCAAGGCGATTGTCATCGACCAGAGTCCGATCGGGCGCACACCGCGCTCGAATCCGGCGACCTACACGGAACTTTTTTCCACGATCCGCACGATTTTCTCCACGCTGCCTGAATCGAAGATCCGCGGTTTCGGCCCCGGCCGCTTCAGTTTCAACGTGAAGGGCGGGCGCTGCGAGGAGTGCCAGGGAGACGGGATCAAGAAAATCGAAATGCAGTTCCTGCCGGACGTCTATGTGACCTGTTCGGCATGTCAGGGGAAACGATTCAACAAGGAGACGCTTTCAGTTGCCTACAAGCGGAAAAACATTGCTGAAGTGCTTGACATGACTGTGGATGAGGCGGTGGACTTCTTCAGTGCGGTTCCGGCCGTTTACCGCAAACTCAAGACGCTTCAGGACGTCGGGCTCGGCTACATCACGCTCGGACAGCCGGCAACGACGCTTTCCGGCGGCGAGGCGCAGCGCGTCAAACTGGCGACGGAACTTGCGCGTGTCCCGCGCGGACATACCCTCTACATTCTGGATGAGCCGACCACGGGACTTCATATGGCGGATATCAAACAGCTTCTGGAGGTTCTGACAAGACTGCGCGACAAAGGCAACACCGTGCTTGTGATTGAACATAATCTTGATGTCATCAAGGTTGCCGACCATATCATCGACATGGGACCGGAGGGAGGCGACGCGGGCGGGCGCGTGATTGCCGAGGGCACACCTGAGGAGGTTGCCGCGAATAAGGATTCCTTTACCGGTCAGTACCTGGCAAAGATGCTCGGGAAGTGATTGGAAACGGAAGAATGCGCGAGCATTCTTCTCGGGGTCAGGGGTCTCTGATCCTTGCGCGATCCAGCTGCGTAAGCTGGTCGCGCATAGCGCGAAATAAAAAAATTGCGACAGCAATTTTGATTCGTGCAGGACTCTCAGTCCTGCCGCGATCCAGCTGCGTAAGCTGGTCGCGCGGAGCGCGAAATCTCCCTCCGGCGGCGGTTCCACCCGCTAAAGGACGAGAAGCGAAGCTTCGAGAGCCGCCGGCACAGCGTATAACCTCAGGGATGTAACCGAAGCTCTCGCGGATAAGCAAGTGGAAAACGTGTGACTTCAAGGAAATGTCCGGTGCTCTCGTGATTAATGATTATTAAGGAGACGAAAAAATGCTTGCGCATTCTTCCGTCTCTACGAATACGCCCGGAGCTCTCGAACTTTTCCTCAGGAAAAGTTCTCGTCACTGAGCGGTCTGAACCGCTCCGGGCGGGGATTTCGCGCTCCGCGCGACCAGCTTGCGCAGCTGGACCGCGGCAGGACTGAGAGTCCTGCACGAATCATAATTTGCTTTGCAAATTATTTTTTTAGTTGCGCAGCTGCGCGCGCAGAATTTGTTTCGCCTTCGGCGACCAGCTTGCGCAGCTGGACCGCGCAAGGGTCAAAGACCCTTGACCCCGAGAAAAATGCGTTGCATTTTTCCGTTTTTCAGGCAAGATTCAGTACCTTGCGCATGAACGCCTCGCCCTGGAGAAAACCGAGAGAACCGTTCGGTGCATCCTTTTCCGAATAGTGCATGACTCCGTCCGGTGTGATGTGTTCCCCGCAGATTGCCACAGGCACCGGTGTACGGGTATGCTTCCTGAGATGAAGCGGCACCGGATGATCCGGCAGAATTGCAAAAGTGACGCCGCACCCCTCAAACGCTTTCATGACAGGCGCGACAATACGCCGGTCAAATTCGCGGATCGCCTGCATTTTGAGTTTCAGGTCGCCGAGATGCGAACACTCGTCAATCGCCTCAAGGTGCACATAAACCATGTCATGATCGCACAGCGCGTCAATCGCCGCCCGCGCCTTGCCCTCGTAGTTCGTGTCGATGAACCCCGTAGCGCCCGGAACTTTGATGACGTCCATTCGCGCACATTTGGCAATGCCGAAGATCACATCGACGGCACTGATGACCGCACCCGTTTTTCCCGCGTATTTCTCCGAAAACGAGGTGAAATGCGGCTTGTGTCCGGGACTCCACGGCCAGATCCGGTTCGCCGGAACAGAGGCGGAGGCGTTGAGCGCATGTTTCTCCAGAAACACGGCGGTTTTCTCCGAAAGCTCTTTCAGGAAAGCGACCGTGTGTTTCGCCTCCTCCGTGTCATCCAGCGGGTGAAGTTCCAGTTCGGAAACCGGCTCATCCTGCGAGGAGTCCGGTTTGGAGTAACCGATGTTCGCACTGAATTCCTTCCCGTGAAGCACAAGAAGATTCCGATAGCTCACACCGGGATGAAAGGTGACTTTGTCCGAACCGAAATGCGCCTGAAGATCCTCCATGATCTTTGTGGAAACACTGTTGTCGATATGCCCGGCGGAGTAGTCCCTGAGGATGCCGTCGCGGACATTGACCAGATTGCAGCGCCACGCGATGTCATCGTCCTTGAGGACAATGCCCTGGCTCTCGGCTTCAATCGGGCCACGTCCCGGATAGAACTGGGCAAGGCTGTAACCCATGACGGACATATTCGCCGCATCGGAGGAGGTCGGGAATCCGTCCGGCAGACTGAGGAATGTTCCGGATGCACCTTCCGCCGCGATACGGTCCATGAACGGTGTGTCCACTGCCTCAAGCGGCGTCTTCCCGTCGAGCTCCGCCAAAGGTTCGTCCGCCATCCCGTCGGCAAGAAAGATCACCGCCCTGCCCCTGTACTGATTCCCGTCCATATTGAGATCCTCATCCTTGAAAATTTTCATTGACAAACAGGAAATATAGCCTGTAAAAGGTGTTTTTTCAAAAAAAAATCCGCGTTCATGATCGTTTTTATCATAGAATGATCAAGAATGCCATTGATTTCCGCAGAAGCCCGTTCATATTACCATATCTTTGTGACAAAAAAACAATTCTGGAAAGGAATTCGGAATCATGTCTGGAGAAAAGCAGATCGGAGTCGGAATCATCGGCTGCGGCGTCATCGCCCCGTGTCATATCGGAAGCTATCTCAAACTGCCCGGCGTCAAGGTGGTTCATCTCTGCGACAAGGTGCCCGCCAAGGCGCAGAAGCTTGCCGCGGAACACGGAATCGCGAAGGTCTCGCAGGATTATCACGAGCTTCTCGCGGATCCGGAAGTCGACGCGGTTTCGATCTGCACGGACCATGCGAGTCACTCGCAGATCGCCGTTGATGCGCTGAACGCCGGAAAACATGTGATCTGTGAAAAATCTCTTGCTTCCACCAAGGAGAAGCTCGACGCGATGCTCGAGGCCGCGCGGAAACATCCGGAACTTGTCTTCAGCGGTGTCTTCCAGCATCGTTTCGATCTCGGATACAACTATGTCCGGCGCATCATTGCCGAAGGGGTGTTCGGCACGATGCTGACCGCGAATCTCAATGTGCTCTGTCTCCGGACGAATGAATACTACAACGCCGACGCGTGGCGCGGCACCTGGGCGGAAGAGGGCGGAGCCGTCCTCATCAACCAGTCCATCCACTTCATCGACATGATCGCATGGCTGATGGGCGGCGTCGATTCGGTCTCCGCGTGCTATGCGAACCGGAACCATCAGGGCGTGATCGAGTGCGAAGACACCGCGGCGGCGGCCGTTGTCTACAAGAACGGCGCGCTCGGCACGATCGCCGCGACCTCCGCAAGTCCGATCGCCTGGGAGCCGACAATGTCCTTCAACGGCACCGCCGGAAGCATGGATGTCCGGAACGGCGAACTGCTGCGGATCGACTTCAAGGACAAGGCGCTTGAGGAGAAACTCCGTTCGGAATTCCGGAATATCAAGGAAGAGGGGGAGAGTCTGATCAAATCAAAGGATTACTACGGCTACGGACATCCGCAGCAGATGAACAATTTCATTCAGGCGATCCGCGGGAAAGCCGAGCTGAAAGTGCCGGTGACCTCCGCCGCGCACGCGCCCGACATCGTGCTTTCCATCTATGAATCCTTCAATACGGGAAAACGCGTGAAAATCATGCGCTGACCGGAAAAGCAGGCGGAACTCCGCCGGACACGACACGCTGCGGAAAAAATTCCTGTCTGAAACAACGGAAAAAGTGAAGTGATGCCTGCCGTTTTGTCCTTTTCCGGCAGAATGTTTCCGCTTCCCTGTGTTCCGTTCAGACGGATTGAATTCCGGCAGACGGGCCCATTTCCCCATCCTGCCGGAATGTCCGGAGCGGGGATCAGCATGAATCCGGAGGATTCCTGCGGCAGAGAAATATTGTTCCGGAAATGATGGGACCTCAACGGATTACGGAACGGAACGGCTGAGAAAAATCAGGACGATCGTGATCAGATTATAAAGGGCATGTGCATAGATTGCACAGCTCAGCGAACGCGTCCGCAGGAAAACGTTCTGGAGAAAGAGCGCCAGAAGAAACAATGCGGGAAAAGTCCGGATATTGAAGTGGCTGGCGGCGAACAGAAACGCGCTGACGCAGGCTGCCGCCGGCGGTGGAGCAAAGCGCGCGAAGTGCCGGTAGATCGCATATCGGAAAACAAGTTCCTCGCCGAACGGGGCAAGGATCACACCGGCCAGAATAATGACAGCCACCGTGGCGGGACTCCCTTGTGTCAGCAATAAAGCGAGTTCCTGCGGCGCACTCCGGATGGAAAGGCTATTCAGCAGTTTTCCGTTCAGGAATGTGACCGCGGTCAGAAGCGGATAGACCAGAATCACGCAGATCCCGACCAGCGCAAAACTTTTCCACGGCGCGCGCGGCAGGATCAGCTCCAGTTTCACCCGGAGCGGAAATTCTCTCTGAAACCGCTTCGCCGGAAGAAGAACGGCTCCCAGATAGGCGATCTGAAGCGGAAACGTCATCACGAGCACCTGAACCCATTGCGGCAGTGCGCCGAGTGTTTTGGACACATAACCCAGAAACACCGGCACAAAACCGAGAAAAAAAGCAATGACGCCCATCGACGCCGTAAACGCCGCGCGAATCATGCGCGGATCCTGATCCTGTTCCATCTTTTTCCCTTGTGCATGAATTTTCAGACAGACGGTGCGTTCCGCCACTCTTTGCAGACATCGACCCAGTCCGCGGAAGCGGAAAATTTCTCCAGTTCCGGAAGCGTCACCTCGATCGCGCTGTTCGCGCTGCCGCACGCGGGAAAGACCGTGTCAAAGCGTTTGAGCGAGACGTCCAGGCAGACGGAAACCCCCTCTTTCACGGCAAACGGGCAGACACCGCCCGGCGCGTGTCCGGTCAAGGTTTCCGTCTCCCCGCCGCCGATCATTTTTGCTTTTCCCCCGAAATGCGCCTTGTATTTCGCATTGTCGATCCGCGCGTCCCCGGCGGCGACGATCAGGATGACGCGATCGCCGAGCTGAAACGCAAGCGTTTTGGCGATCCGGCACGGCTCGCAGTGAAGCGCATGCGCCGCCAGCTCGACCGTGGCGCTTGATTCGGCAAGCTCCAGAACCCGGCTGTCCGCGCCGAACTGTTTCAGATATTCCCTGACTTTTTCCACAGACATGACTGCAATCCTTTCCTTTCTAAATCGCTCAGTATCCCGCGACCTTCAATGCCAGCAGCGCATAAGCGGTCACCAGTTCCGGCATCGACTCCATCCAGCGACCGGATTTGCGGTTGATCCAGCTTCCGTCGGGAAGCTGGGTTCCGGAGAGTTCCTTCAGAAGATCCGCGCGCCAGTCGTGCTGTTTCCCGTCCGGCGTCCGGACGGTGTCCGTTCCGAGAGCGGCATGCGCCTTCGAGAAAGTCTGAAGATAATAATAGAGTCCGTTCGGCCCGACGCCGGGATTTTCCGCAACGGTATAGTGGCGCGCCGCCCATTCCGCCGCCGCCTTCACGCGCGGGTCGTCCTTCCCGACCTTCGCATAGATCATGCTTTTGAGTCCGGCATAGGTCATGCTCCCGTAGGAGCGGAGGGTGCGGGGGAGTCCCGTTTTCATATCCCGCGGCGTATCCTCCTCCAGTTTGTAGATGAAGCCGCCGTAGTTCGGATCGTCCGGATTGGAGACCACCCAGGTTTCGCGGTTCGTTTCCGGCAGATGCTGAACCTTTGTCAAAAACTGTTCGAGCCGCTTCCAGGCAAGATCGGCCTTCTGTGTATCGGCGGCGGATTGTGCTTCCGGTTCCCGGTCGAGATGATCGGTCAGATAGAGCGCCTCGGCAACCCACTGCGTATTGGAGAGATCGACATGCGCGGCGCCGCGCGGATCGGGGCCGTAGCCGAAACCGCCGCAGTTGCCCGATTCCGGATCACTGTTCTGCAGATTCAGAAGCCACTTCCGGGCATTGCGCATGACCGTTTCATCTTCTTTGCGGTTCATGGTCGCCAGCGCGGCAAGGGCGATCGCGGTTGTGTAGGTCGGATACTCCCTTCTGCGGTTTGCCAGCCAGATCGAACCGTCCTTCTGCACATGTTTCAGCAGATAGGCGCGCCCGCGCTCCACCGCCTCGGGATGTGTTCCATTCAATGCCATGCAGACCAGACCGGTAATTGCGGGATGCCGCCCCCAGGAACCGTCTTTTCCCTGGCGGGCGAGAAGATAGTCCGCCCCTTTTTTCACGACCGGATTCTCCGCACCGGAAAGGGTGACGGCGGCAATCCCCAGAATCAGCCAAAGCAGCCATTTTCTCATTTGCAACTCCTCCTTTTTCTTTACCTTGTCTCCGGCGGCCAGCTTACGCAGCTGGACCGCGGCAGGACTGAAAGTCCTGCACGATCACAAAATTGCTTACGCAATTTTTTTCTTAAAAATACGGAAAAATGCGAAAGCATTTTTCTCGGGGTCAAGGGCCCTCCGGCCCTTGTCGCGGTCCGGCGGCGAAACGCCGATCGCACAGTGCGCGAAATCCCTTATTCTTCTTCCCTCCCGTCAAAAAATTTTCTCCGCATGGGCAGCAATGCGGGGATCAGCGTCCCCGCGAGGCAGACCCCGAGCACAATCAGGCATCCTGCGGCAACACGCCCCCACGGAATGGCAAAGTTCCAGCCCATACCGCCGAAAAAGCTCAGGCTGGAAGCCATCCGGGCACTGCATATTCCCGAAAAAATTCCGAAAAGAAAACTGACAAGCGCCGCCGCGACGCCGACCAGCAGGAATTCCGCCGTTACGAGCCGCACCGCACCGAATGCGGAGAGTCCGACCATGCGCATGATCCGAAGCTCCCCGCGCCGTGCATGAACCGCAGAGAATGCCGTCGAAGCAACCGCCAGCGTGGTCGCGCACAGGATCACAAGCGGCAGGTTCAGCATTCCATTGACCACCTGATCCGTCCTCCGCAGAATCGAATTCCGGAGAAAATCACGGGAAACGAGTTTCACATATTCGCGCGAAATCCTGCCCTCCCCTCCTCCGGGGATACGGTAGGATTCTCCGGCATTCCGGGCGGCGAGTGACACAAGGGATTGCCGCAGATCCTCCTCCCGCGCGCCGGGCGCAGGATTCATCCAGAGGAAATTAACACGCTTCAAATCAAAACTGCGCGCAATATCTTCATACGATCCGAACACCATCGCGGCGGTGCGCGAGGCGCGGCGGCGTGTCCCGGAATATTTGGAGAACCAGTGCCAGCCGTTGAAGGCGATCACCCCGGCAACCGTATAAGTCAGGCGAGTTTCAGGTTTTTCGGGAGGAATCACCTCGAAGGAATCACCGGCGCAGAGTCCCGTCACAAGGGAAAAGTGTTCGGGGATGACACAGTACCTGCCGCCGCTTTTGAGCAGTTCCAGCGCATGTTCCTTATCCGTCAGCCATCGGAAGGGGAGAAACGCATTGTTTCCGGTGTAAGCCTCCGGATCGAGTCCCAGGAAAACAATATTGTCCTGCCGCACGACGTTCCGGAGACGCCGGCTTCCGGTCGGATCCCCGGCGAGCTTCACCTGTTCAACCGCGACGGGATACGCTTCCTTCACGCCGGGAATTGCCTTGACCTGCGCAATGTCCGTCTCCTTGAGTCCGCCCGGAAGAACCGCCGCAAAGAGGTCAGGCATCCACGCCCCCGGCAGAAACGGAAGAAGAAGCGACGCGCTCCAGATCACGATCATCATGTAGAATCCGAGCCCGGCGGAAAGCGCGCCGCACAGCAGGGCGTCACGATGGAACCCGGCGGAAAACTGCGAGCGGAGAAAAAGCGGATTCAGGCGGAACAGCCATGCGCACATCCGGCAGAGGAAGCGTCCGGTCAAGAGGAGAATGCCCGGCATCAGATGCAGAAACGCAACCGCCTGCACGGGACAGCCGATCACTCCGTAAAGCACAATCCGGACATTTTCCGGAATCCCCGGAAGAAAAACGATCACGGGATTCACGAGCAGGAGCGGTAATCCCGCGGAAAAGATCTTCCAGACGCGTCCTGACACCAGTCCCGGCTCCTGTTTCGCAAACGCCTCCATCGGCGCTACCGACGCCGCGCGGAAGGCGGGAATCAGCGAACCCCCCACGGCCGAAACGCAGGAAAAGACGCCGCTCACGGCAATGCTCCAGAATCCAAGCTGAAGTGGCAGATGGAGAATCTTCAGAAGAAGCGCTCCGGCAGCAAGTCCGCAGATCCAGGAGACAACGGCAAGAATCCCCCCTTCCCAGAGAAGAATCCCGAAAATCTGTTTTTTCGTGAAGCCGTTCATACGCAGCATTGCAAACGAACGGCGTTCCTCGTCCACCTCCATGTTCAGAATGGAAAAAACGAGGAAAAACGCGACAAGAAGGCTGACACTTCCCGCGGAAAAGACCTGCATCCGGGCATTGCCCGCGCTCGCACTCTCCCGCAGGGCATTTTCGATGTCTTCCCGCGCAAGAAGCAGAAAGCGCGCATCTCCGCCGCGCTGTTTCCATTCCGCGGCGGAGACGCCGGAACGCAGGCGCAGAGAAGCATAGACGGTCTCGATGGTTCCGCCCGCCGTGCGCCGGGCATCGTCAAGCGTCACATAAACCGCGCGGGAAGGCGGCGCGCGGAAGAGATCCGCATCGGAGATTGTGGAAAAGCGTTTCCCGGCCGGATTCTCCGCGATGATCCCGACAAGGCGGAAACGGAAAAATCCCGCGGCGGAACGGACGACAATCGGACTTCCCGGCTTCCATCTGTTCCGCGCGGCAGTGGAAGCATCCGCAACCGCCTCTCCGGGACGCCCCGAAAGCCAGTGCCCCGCCGTCATCGGAAGCAGGGAATCCTCCGCATCGGTTCCGATCAGCGCCGGAGCACGGCGCGGGAGCCCGTACATCGGCGGCGGCGTTTCCGCACGCTTTCGTCCGGCAAGGTTGATCTCCACAGGCGCAAAGCGCGCCAATTTTGCCACGGAAGGATCGCATGCCCAGCGTTTCAGCAGAGCTTCATCCAGATGTGCGGATGCCGTCCGGCGCGGAAAGACAAGAAGATCGGCATTCCGGACCATCAGCGCGGCATCGTGCGCGGCGGAGGCGACAAGCGTATCGTAGGAAGCGGCAAACCAGAGCGCAATGCAGACCGTCACCGTGATCGTCAGGAACACCGGAAATGTCCGCAGCGGTGCACGGCGGAGACGCAGAACGGCAAGACGCGGCACACTCCTCATTTTCCACACTCCAGAATGTGATGGTATTCGGAGGAAAGCGCGTCTACGGAAAGTCCTCCGGTCGAGGCGATCTCCCCGGCGAACGCGCCGTCCCGGAGGACCAGCACCCGGTCCGCCGCCAGCGCGACCGCGGGTTCATGCGTAACCATCACGATCGTGCGTTTTTCATCGGCACAGAGCGTCCGGAGCAGTTTGCAGAACTCCTGTCCGGCGGCGGAATCCAGACTTCCCGTCGGCTCGTCGGCAAGGATCAGCGCGGGTTCCGGAAGCAGAGCGCGCCCGATCGCCGCGCGCTGCTGCTCGCCGCCGCTCAGCGAAAGCGGATAGCATCCCAGCTTGTCCGCGATCCCGAGTTTTTCCGCCATTGCGCGGCAGATGGAAGGATCAGGCGCGGAATTCCCGGCAAGAAGCGGGAGAAGCATATTTTCCTCCACGGTCAGATTCGGAATCAGGTTGAACGACTGAAAGACAAGCGCGATTTTCGTCCGGCGGAGACGGCTCAATGAAGCGTCGCTCAATTCCGCAAGATCCACGCCGTCCACCAGAACACGCCCCGCGGAGAGTCCGATCAGTCCGGCGGCGGCATGGAGCAGCGTGCTTTTTCCGGAGCCGCTCGGCCCCATGACCGCCAGAAAATCCCCCCGTTCGACGCGGAGGCTGAGCGAATCCAGCACCCGGCGGGAGGAATAGATTTTCACGGCGTTTTCGATGAGAAGCGGACACTCCGGCATAACAGAAATCCTCCTACTGATACGAGACATGCGGAGACTCCGCGACTGTGCCGAGTCCCGCCGTGATGTTGTTCGGGCGCGGCCCGAACGGATAGTGCATGAAGTTCGCGAAATTGGTCACGGGCTCCCCGAAGCGATGCCCGCTGTCGACGGTTTTCACAAGAATGCGCATGTCGCCCGCGTGCCCGTCCATATAGGCGATATTCGAGGTCCCGCCCGCATGCCGGAAGACGAAATTGCTCATCGTCGTGTATCCGGTTTTGGCTCCGGCGAGAATCGGCGGCGCTTCCAGATATTCGGAGTCGCCGACCGGATCGGCGGCCTGATAATCCAGCCAGAGCGCGCGCTTTGACAGCGGAAACTTCTCCATGAACGGCAGATCGACGCGCCGCCATGCGCTGACCGGCCCGACGGAACTTGGCATTTCCGTGTCGGAAAGGTTCGAACCGGAACCGCCGATGCTGACGGGAACCGGCGCATCCTCATCCTCTTTCCATGCGGGCAGGCGTTTCAGCGCGGCAGTGGCGGCGTCGGAGGGACAGCGCGCGATTTTTTCCGGGATCGCATCTCGCCCGAAATAACGCACAAACCCCGCCTCCTTTTCGAGATAATGCCGTACATCCGGATAGTATCCTCCGTAATCGCCGAGATACCCCGAAGTGGCGAAGGAATACTGTTTCAGGAGATTCGTGCAGGCACTCTTTCCCGCCCGTGCGCGCGCCGCTCCAAGTGCGGGGAAAAGCAGTCCCGCCAGAATCGCGATGATCGCAACGACAACGAGGAGCTCCACAAGAGTGAAACTCTTCCGCTGGATTCCGTATGCGGTTCTTCCATAAGAGCCATGTTTCATAGCGTCTGCCTTCCTTTTCCCGGTAGTGTAACCTTTTTTCCGGGAAAATGCAAGGCGCGATTAACGATTTTCAATTAACGACCCCGGAGCAGAGCACACGCCCGTATCGGGGGTTTCGCCTCCGGCGACCAGCTTACGCAGCTGGACCACATCAGGACTGATTTTAGAGCAAGAAGCTATTCTGGCGATGCAAATCATCGCACAATTAACCGGATTTTAATCAACGTTCCGGACGAATGGAAGTTATGCAAAAGGAGAGAAAATGATTGATTTCATCACATTGAAACGCGCGGTCGGCGAATATACTGATTCTCTGAATCCAGAGGCCGGACACCGGATTCCAACCGGGAATATGCTGTGGTGGAAATTCGGCACCAGCCATACCAGATACGGAAGGTTTTTGCGGAACTCAGCCATGAACACAACGGAATGACTATTCAGGGCTCCGGCACGTATGTTCCCGGGGGGACTGGAGCACCCCCCGGGAACGGGTGACTGCGCTTATGCGTTCCTTTCAGAACGACATGGCGACACAACTGCAGGAAGCCGGACTCCGATCTCCGGTCATTTCCGTCTGCCATACCGCCTGACCCGCCGCCTGTGCAACGCTCTGCTTCAACACAAAAGAACGTATGAAATGGATTGTAAACGAACGGATTCACAATGCGGGCAACTTCCCGAGGGAGCATCTGTTCAACCCGATCCTGACACCGCCGCCGGAAGCGCAGAAACCCTACCGCATCCTGTGGGGATGACAGGCGGATCCCGCGCCGCATTCCGGATATCCTGATTCCGACGGATTGTTACAGAATTTCCGAAAAGGGAATCTTCATCAGATAGAATTTCCGGACGGAATCAACGGCAAGATAAACGCACTTCCGCTGCGGATCGGCAAAGGCGCCGGGGTAGGAAACCTGCGGCAGAGGCGCGTTTGCGCGGAAGAAATAGCTC
Source organism: uncultured Lentisphaeria bacterium (assembly GCA_949287225.1). GTDB lineage: Bacteria > Verrucomicrobiota > Lentisphaeria > Victivallales > UBA1829 > UBA11452. The sequence continues at coordinate 43,394 of CASEFP010000131.1, read as the reverse complement.
CAGGGCTTCTCCCCGGGTTCGGGATGAAGCTCCGCAAGAGTGATCTTCCGCTTCCAGCTCCGGAGATTGTCATCAGAAATCCAGAGCTCAAGACGGTTGCGGTTCGGATCCGCCGGCGTGCAGGTATTGTTGAACAGGAGATGCACCCCGTCTGTTTCCAGGAGCGCGGATTTGGTTCCCGGATTCGGAATGGAGCCCGGATGGGATTTGCTCCATGTGAGACCGTAGTCGAAACTGTCCGCCTCCCAGAGCACGGCTTCAGGTGACTCGCAGCGGATGAACATGCGCAGATGTCCCGGTTCCAGTTCCGTAATGCACGGTTCCCAATGATGTTTCCGTTCCTGTGAAATCGCGCCGTGAAGCGTAAAAGTGCGCCCCTGATCGACGGAGCGGATTACACCGGAAGTGAAAAACCATTCCGGTGCGTGGAATGGCCCGTTATCGGAAACCTTCGCCTCAAAATCCCAGTTCCCGCGCGCATCTTCCCAGTAAATGGGAAAAACCCAGCTGCCGTCGGAAAGAATTTTCCCCTGCCGGACGGTGAAATTCGGCGGAACTCCCGCCACCGTGGCCGGCGGAGACCAGCTTTTGCCGGAATCCCGCGTCCGGGTGATATGTGCACGCAGGTTGCAGTATCCGCTCCGGAAATCGGACGTATGAATGAAGCAGAGGGATTCTTCCCCGTCCTGGAACAATTCCGTCGCCCATGTGCAGAGATACGGATGGCGGAAGAAGGGTTCCGGACGGGTCCAGGTCGCACCATCGTCGAAGCTGCGGATCATCGCAACGAAATTGTCCGGATGCGGTTCCCGGGGGCCGCCGGTGAAAAAGACAGCCAGAAGGGAACCGTCCGGCATCCGGCGCAGCAGGGGTTCCCGCCCATAGGACAGTGTTTCATCGGCGGTAAACATGACACTTGCATCATAGGCAAAGGCAATCTTCTGATCCATTTTCATTTTTTCTCCTTTCAGCATCTTGCCATTTGCTGTAATATGATTTATATTGAAGAGGAAAGCAATTGCAGAAAAGAACCAATGGATTTCTATTTTCGACAATGAACAGGTTTGGAGACGAACGTCTGCAGAGTTTTGAAAACGCTCTTTCCCCGGAAACGGCCGAATGCCTGACGCATATTGCTCTGGAAACACATCTGATCATTCTGAATGTAACATACTGGGAATGCCATGCTCCCTGGCTGGTGCCGGAACGCCGGATCTGTGATAATTTCATGCTGTTTGTGGAAAGCGGCGAGGAAAGCATCTCCGTTCGGGGCGAAAAAAGAATCCTGCGCAGGGGTGACGGGATCATCGTTCCCGAATTTGAACCGCATTCATTCGGGCTGGCGGAAGGTTGTTCGCGCTGCACGCATCTGATCTGCCATGCACTGACGGAAAACATCGCAGGAGGAAATCCGTTCGCCTGTTTTCAAAGTCCGTTTGTCCGATTGAAGTATCCATCCGCCTCGCTTGCCGAGCTGAAACGGATCGCCATGCTCTGCTGGGAATATCCCGATGCCGCCTCAAAATACATGCGAGCCTGGCTGCGTTCTCTGATGGCGGATGCGGCCGAGGAGGGAAATTTCCATCCGGGCGCCGTTGGATGCAGGGAGGAACGTATCCGGAAGGCGCTGCGGTTCATCGGCTCGAATTTCCGCGGCAATATCGCGGTGGCGGACATTGCCGCACATACGGGCTTGCGCGAGGTGCGCTTCCGCGCCCTCTTTAAAAAGAAAGTGGGAATGACGCCGGCGGCCTATCTGCTCCGCTGCAGACTGCTTCATGCCGCCCGTCTTCTGGCGCGCTGGGATCAGAGTGTGCGGGACGTGGCACTGGCTTCCGGTTTTTCCTCCTCCGCCTATTTCTGTACGGCCTTCCGGCAGATGTTCCGCCGGACACCGAACGCCTACCGGGAGCTGATCCGCCGCTGAAGTTCATGCCGGCAACTACCCTCAATATCCCGTCCCGACTGTGCTATTCAGCGCCGTTCTTCCGAAGTGCTGAGTTCATATTCGAGACATGTTCCTGCGTGATGCAGATCCAGGACGCGCACCTCGCGGCTGCCATGTTTCCAGTGAATGACCAGATTCCGCACGCCGGTACCGTGGAACCGGAGTTTCGCATGGTTTGCATCGACGGCGAGAATTTCGACATGCACTTCGGGATCGGGCTCCAGCGCGGCGAACGGCAGAAGTGTCAGAATCAGTGGCACCTTCTCGCGCACCAGCGTCTTGAGGACATAGTCCGGGGTATGGACGCGGACACTTTTCTCATTGGGCCTGGTCCAGTCGGTGTTCAGGAGCATCAGGCGCGAACAACGGTTTTCCTCCTCCCACCGGGTCCAGAAGACTTCACGCGACGGATCCTCCACGTAGACGGCGCCGCGCTTTTCGCCGGCAAGTTCCGCAATCCACGCGGCGGAGAATTTCTGGAGGCGCTCATGACCGGGATACGCCCACGCCGTGAGCAGATAGACGCAACCTTTGCCGACGTGATGGCGAACCATCAGAGGTCTGCCGGTTGCGGCATCCCATGCGACGACCTCCGCGCCGGTCAGTTCAAGTTCGGCGAGACGGCAGGGGCCGTCCTCGTCCACGGAGCAGCTCGGCAGGGCGGACAATTCCACTTCCGGGAAGGCTTCGCGCCCGGAAGCGTTCCACTGCCCGCTGTATTCTTCACCGGGACCGGTCACTTTCACGCCGCAGAGTTCCGTTAAATCTCCGCCGTTCCAGAGCGCCAGCTCCTTCCAGTCACGCAGGAAATCGCGCCTGACATGCGTGCTGAACTGCGGCAGACCAGTGAGGAGCGTCCCGCCGTTTTTCACATAATCAAGCAGTTTATCATAATCCTCGGCAATCATCGTATTCCAGCCGAGATTGAGCAGCAGCGCATACTGATGGAAATAAGTGCCATCCGCCTCGACAGGCACCTCGTCGAAGTCGCCGTACGGCGTGCCGGAGAAGAAGAAGCGCCGCCGGTCGAAACGCTGGCGCAGGGGATGCGTGCTTGCGCCGGGCATCAGGACATCGAGGAGCTGGCGGCATTTCTCCGGCTGGCCGTGTCCCCATGTCGGATCGGGATTCCCGAACAACCCCCAGACGGAGTATTCCGGAGTCTGCTCCACATCGCAGATGAATCCGTTGAACGGCGCCGCGTAACGCCCTTCCAGAAACGCGATGGCGCGTTTGTTCTTTCCTCTGCGCGGATGGGTTTTGACAAAACGGAAGAAACTGCGCGTCATGTCGCGCTTGCCCTTCGTGAGCGCATCGTCCCAGCTCTGGCGCTCCTCCTTGAAGAGCTGGAAGAGGCAGTCCTCCTCGTAAATCATCGAGGCGCCCATCATCCACGGCTGGAAGAGCGAAAGGAAATAGATCCCGAGATGCGTCTTGAAATAGGGCTGGACGGCGTGCTGGATGGCGATGTGGACGCCCCACTCTCCGGAGCCGAGCGCTTCTGCCGCGGGACGCGCCTGCGAACAGAGATGCTGGGTATGCGGCACCATCGTCTCGGTCCGGATGAAATCGACTCCGGCGAGATAGCAGTAGCGGTGTCCGCCGGACGCGTCGCCGAACGCCGCGCGCGGTGCGGCGCGATGGGCGCGGTCGATCTCGATTTTCAGATAGCTGAGATAGTGTTCCATCGCCTCCTTCATGTCGGAGGAGCTCCAGGGTTCCTTCGGGTCGAACGCATAGACCGCTCCCGGCCATTCGTGCCGCCCGACGCTGTGGAGCGCCTCTCCGGCACCCTTGACAAGCGCGCCGTCGTCAAAGTCGGTGGCGGCCTCGACGGTGATGCGGTGCTTGCGGCAGAACGCCCCCCAGCGGGAGAGAAGTGCCGGATCGACGGGAAGCGTTTCTCTGGTTTCCGGACTCTTCCGCAGGAAGGAACGGAAGACGACGAGATTGCCGAGACGGGTCCGCCAGGTATAGTCGAGAAGCCAGTCCATGAAGCCGTTGCCGTCGTGCGGAACGACGGTCATGTCGTAGCCGACCGTGACCGGCGGCGTCTCCTCGGCAAGCGCATAGACCGCCGGAATCACGCCGGAGGAATTTTCCGTTTCGACCACGACATCCACGCCGGGCTCCGTGAGCGTGAAGGCGAAATCATTCCAGCCGGGCTGAAGGCGGCACTCCGCCGAGCCGCCGGGCCAGCGGACCGTGACCTCATCCGGACAGACTGCGAAAATCCGCCCCGTCAGCGGCTCGTTGACGAGCGCCCACGCGGGAAGCGAGAAGTCGAGATGATTGTGCGTGCTCTGCTGGAGGGTGACGCGGCTGAAGAGAAGGAAAAAGCGCTTGTTGTCGTTCCGGATGCCGATGCGGCGTCTGCCGGGAGCGGCCTGGAAACGCACCCAGACATCCTCGAGCATCTGCATGAAATCGTCATGTTCGCGGAAATAATGGGCGAAGCGCGCGGTTTCAATTCCATCGACAAAGAGTGTCATCGGAAACGAGTCATGCGTCTGTTTTTCCCTGCCGGGCGTGTATTCCGGCGCGGCCATCGCGACGAGGTGAAGAATGTTTTCAGCAAAATCACTTTTCCATGTCGGAATGTCCGCGTCAAATTCCAGCGTTTCGCCGGGAGCCAGCCATGCGGTGCGCATCCGCGCCCAGTCGTGAACGGGAAGCGGAAGCGCGTCCGCCTCCCAGACCTGCTGGTCCGCCTTCGGTGCGGGACGGAACCAGAAAAAGCCTCTGCGGGTCACGATCACATGGCACCCGAGATATTTCGGCCCGACGGGAAAGACGATCCTGCCTTTTTCCAGAATCTCCTTTGCGGAAAAGTCGAAGTCGCCCGAGAGCGTATGCAGATGAAAGGTGGTGCAGTCGCCGACCTCCGCAACGAAGCGGACACCGGAAAGTCCTCTGCGGGTGCGGCTTTCCCATTCCGGCGCGGGAAGGCGCGTTTCATGTGCGCAGTGCCCGGGCCCGTACCAGATGACCGGATAATCGAGCTGATATGTCTCTTCGATTGTGCCGTTGGCGCATTCCAGAAATCCGTCCCAAAGATAGACGGGATGGTAATGGCGGCGTGAATACAGATACTGGTAGCCCCAGTCAATGCGGAAATCAAGTTTCATGAACACCTCGCAGTCTGACGGTTCGCTTTTCCTGATAATATATGCACGCGGAAATGCGTTTTGCAAATCCGGGCCGGATAAAGTGATGAAAAATGAATGCCGCTGAGGATACGGACATCTCCCCCCATTGAGACGGAAAAATACGGAAGCATCTTTCCGCCTTTCCCGCCGTTACGGTGCGATCGAACCGTAAAGTGTCATAGGCGTCGCCCGTTCAATGCGCACACGGACAAAATCACCGGGCCGGAGTCCGGGCGACGGCGGGAAAACCACCAGTTTGAAAGTGTCGGTTCTTCCGGACCACCGCGAAGCGTTGCGTTTGCTCGGACCTTCCGCCAGCACTTCAAAGGTTCCGCCGACCAGCTCCTGATTGCGCGAGGCGTTGATTTCGGCAAGGTCGCGGAGGAGAACAGCATTCCTGCGCTCCTTCTCCTCCTGCGGGACATCATCCGCCATCCTCGCCGCGACGGTTCCGCGCCGGGGAGAATACTTGAAGATGAACGCGTTGTCGTAGGAGGCCTCGCGCATGATCTTCCGCGTCGCCTCGAAATCTTCTTCCGTCTCGCCGGGGAATCCGACAATGATGTCCGTGGAGAAGTTGATCCCCGGCACCAGTTCGCGCAGAGAGCGGATGATGTTCATGTAATGCGCCGCGTCATAGGGCCGGTTCATCCGCTTCAGGACACGGTCCGAACCGGACTGAAGCGGCAGATGGATGCACTTGCAGACTTTCGGCAGGCGTGCGATCGTCTCGATGAGCTTCCGGTTGAAAAACGCGGGGTGCGGCGAAGTGAAGCGGATCCGCCGGATGCCGTCAATCTCCGAAACGCGTTCGAGAAGCTCTGAAAACGGGGAGTTGTCCTCCGCGATCGGCGGCGCAATGCCGTCCAGACCATAGGCGGCGACATTCTGGCCGAGCAGCATGATCTCGCATATCCCGTGCTCCGCCAGCGTGCGCGCCTCCGCGACAATGCTCTCCATGTCGCGGCTGCGCTCGGGCCCGCGCACATACGGCACAATACAGTAGGAACAGAAGCGGTTGCAGCCGCGCGAGATCGAAAGAAAGGCGCTGAACTGCCCCTGTTCGGTGTTCACGCGATGGGCGTCGATCCCGGGCGTGTCCGCGCCCTTGCGGTCGTCGCACCGGATCTTCCGCTTTTTACGGAGGATCTCATCGACAATCTCCGGAATCGCATGAATGTTGTCCGTTCCGACGACAAAATCAAGGTGATCCACGCTTTGCAGGAGCTCCGCGCCGCGGCTCTGCGCCATGCAGCCCATGATGCCGAAGATCATGTGCGGACGCTCGCGCTTAAGTTTTTTCAGGATGCCGAGCTTTCCGATCGCCTTGCGTTCCGCCTGCTCCCGGACACTGCAGGTGTTCAGGATGATGATGTCGGCCTCATCCTCGGAGTCGACAATCCGGTGTCCGGCGGAAACAAGCATCGCGGCGGCGGACTCGGAGTCCCGCTCGTTCATCTGGCAGCCGTAGGTCTTGATGTAAACGTTCATTTCACCACGTACATGTTGTTGCGGTGCACAACCTCGTCATCGGCGTCGTATCGCAGAATCAGATGATTTTCCGAGGATTTGTGCCCCATCAGGAGACGGCATTCGGCGGCGGAGAAATTCGTCAGGCCTTTGGCGACCAGCGTATTGGAGCCGGAGACGATTTCGAGCACGTCGCCGCGCTCGAACTCTCCGTTCACGGCGAAAATGCCGGAGGCCAGGAGACTGCACCCTTTTTTCCGGAGCGCCGCCACGGCGCCGTCGTCGATCACCAGTTTTCCCTTCGGGCGCGAGAAGGTCGAAAGCCAGCGTTTGCGGGACTCCATCTTCTTTTTCGCGTTCAGCGGCAGGAAAATCGTGCCGACGTCGTCGCCTGCAAAGATGCGCCCGAGAATGTCCGGTTCGCGCCCGGAGGCAAGCCAGAGCGCTTCCCCCGCGGAGTTGAGAATATCGGCGGCCCGGAGCTTGGAGGTCATGCCGCCGATGGACATGTTGCCGTCGTCGGTTCCCGTTGCCATGTCGCGCTGGGTGTCGGTGATGCCGCGCACGACGGAGATGCGTTCGCCAAGCGTCCCGTCCGGATTGGGTTTCTTGAGCCCGTCCACGGTGGTGAGAATGATCGTCAGGTCGGCGCGCGTCATCGAGGCCAGAAGCGAGGCGAGGATGTCATTGTCGCCGAACTTGAGTTCCTCGACGGAAACGGGGTCGTTCTCGTTGATGATCGGAAGAATGTTCTGGGAGAGCAGCGTCTCGATGCAGTTCAGCGCGTTGAGGTGCCGCTCGCGGGAGCGCAGGTCATCGGCGGTCAGCAGGATCTGGGCGCAGCGGAAACCGGATTTCTCGCATTCGAGTTCATACATCGCCATCAGCTTTCCCTGTCCGAGCGCGGCGAGCGCCTGGACTTCGGAAAGCTTGCGCGGGCGTTTCTTCATCTTCAGAACCTTCATTCCGGTTCCGACCGCGCCGGAGGAGACGAGGATGACCTGTTTTCCCGCGTCGCGGATCGTTTTGATCTGCCCGATCAGAACAGGCAGCGAGTCGGGATCGGTCAGGAGGCGTGTTCCGGCCTTGACCACGATCCGATGGCAGTTCCGGATCAGTTTCTTTCGCAGCTCGACATTTTCCGTATTCATTTTTTATTCTCTGTCAATCATTGCACTTTTTTCCGCAGGATCTCCCGCACTTGAGAAATCAAGGGCAATAATATACTCCGGAAAAATGATTTGTCCATTACGGGAGGATTGACAGGAGAAAACTTATGCAAAAAAATCAGAAAACATACAGCAGAACTTGAGATGCGGCAGGATGTCATGGCATTCTGCCGCACAAAGAAATTGCCTGTATGGGTTGCCTGCAGCAGTGCCTGTTGTCAGCGTCCGCCGGTATTTTCCCATTGAAACGCGTTGTCTCCGGACGACCAGCGAATCAGTTTGAAGAGGCGAAGCCATTCACTCCACCCGGGATTGACAAAATGACCGCGGGAACTGACTCCGAATATTTCTCCGGTATAAACAGCACGCCCTTTTCCCTGTTTCCCGATGACCGTGACGGGCTGCCGGAAGCGATCGCGGCAAATGACCTGCCCCGCCGGACCGGCCTTGATCTGACAGTGATCCACGTAAACATGTCTGGATTTTTCTCCATCGGAAAAGATCAGTTCAGGAGTTTCCGCTCTTTCCAGAAAACCCGCACAGATTCCGGGAAAGAGCGGCTCTTTCAACCCTCCGCTGAAACGCCCGACCGCATTGTGGGTGAAAATCACGCCGCCTCCGGCATGGACGAAATCCTTCAGATTCTGCCGCCAGGGTTCGTCGGAGTCTCCGATGTCCGCAACGGCGTTGAAGAGGATGACATCAAACGATTTCAGATTCTGCTTTGTCAGATTGGAGATCAGCGCGCAGGAGATTCCTGCGGCTCCGTTCAATGTTTCCGGCAGGATTCCGATATAATCCTGAATGTCCGCAGTTCCGGAATACCGGTAGAATCCAAGCCTGATTTTACGTTCCGGGATCGTTTTCAGGAATTTGTTTTTTGCCAGATTCAACTGAATTTCGTCGGCGATTTCGAGATCCGCTTCAATTTTCCGGTAGAGGTTGCGGATGCGCGCTTTCGGTTGTTTCAAGATTTCCCTGCCTGCCGCGGCCTCTTTTTCCGCCGTCGCGATGTCATCTTGCTTCAACGCCTCCCGCGCCCGGATACAGTGAAGTCTCGCCTGCGTCAGAAGTTCCATCCGGATCAGGAAATCTTCAAGCAGCCGGGAAGCTGCGCGGCCGGACGGGACAACAAGATCCTTCGCGGAATCATAAACTTTGCGCGCGGCACGGACATCCGCAAGAAGAGACTCAAAATATTGTTTGTGATCCGTTCCAGCGGGGAGCAGATCATGGGGCAGCTCCGGAATCTTGTCCGTAAATTTGCAGGCATAAATCCGGGCAAACGCAGGCGCGGCCTTTTCCCCCGCTATCCGTGCCGCCACACGAAGGAGCAGCTCCTTCTCAATGACGGGAACACTTTCGAAGACAACGGAATAGTCGTATTTGTCCTCCGGAAGGTAAGCGCCGCCGGGAGCGAAGGGATTCCAGAGATACTCCGCGGCAATCGCTTTGCTCGGATTCCCGCTGGTCCCCAGCAGACTTCCGGGATAATATGTCATATGGTCTTTTTCTGCCAGGAAAAAAGTTGCCGCGAATCTTCCGGCATTCATGCAGGAAGGATAGAAATTCCAGAGAAAAGGATAATAAGCAGTATTTACGACGGCATCCCCGTAAGCCTTGTGTGCAGAAACAAAAAGATCGCGGACGGCCTCCCGCAGCGGAAGCATGGTATTGTGCCTGATCAGCTGTTTTGAAAGATCCCGGTAGAAACGGAGTGTTTTTTCATCCTTTGTGGCGACATAAGGGTAAGGAATCACCCATATCAGGGTATCCGGGGATTTTTTATGAATTTCTGAAATGAACAGATTCATCAGGTGCGCATGGGCGGATGCGTAGTCATCGCCCCATCTCTTGCGATCCATTTCCGTCCGTTTCGCCCAGTTGCCCGGATTTTCAAAGCCCCCGTGATCAATGGCGTGGATGATCACCCCGCGCAGACCTGTATCCGCACAGAACTGCGCAATTTTTTCTGCCCGCGCCCGTGCCAGATCGTCCCTGCTCCAGCTGTATGCGCCGCTGCCGTAACCGATCAGCCCTTCCTGCGGCTTATAGGGATAATAGTAATGCGAATATCCCTCCGGAATCCATTTCCGGAAATCCTTCCCCAGATCCAGAACCTTGGGAAAGCAATAGGCAAAAAGCCGGATTCCGCGCGCCGCGGCATAGGCGTTTACCTTCTTCCATTCCGAAAGAGGCCACTGCACCCATTTTTCAAAATCGGTCAGATAGCTGATTTCCATGCTGTTTGTTTTCTGCCGGAACGCATCCTCAATGACAGGAAAGAACTTTTCCGCTTTCCCGCCCGGAGCAAATGAATAGACGCTTCTTCCGCGAAATCCCGGGTAATCGGAAATGGAAGCCGGATGGATTCTCTTCTGCTCATCCACCAGATACGCCAGCGTAAGCCAGGCATATCGCAGGCCGTCGGAATCCGCTCCTTCCAGAAGAATGTGCCGTGCCTCTTCCGTCCCGGAAAAATCAATGCGGTATTCCTGGGGTTTGAAGGAACGATTGTATTTTTCCTCGATAAGATGTCTGCCTCCACAGGGTTTTCCCGCGCGTTCACAGAACACGGCATAGCCGGGCGCGGAAGATTGATCCGTGAAATTCACACTCCACTCGGCGGGACGAAAGGGAAAAGGAGATTCCGTCAGGCGGATTTTTTTGGGGGCCGGGACAATATTGAGATTATGCTCCCGCAGAAGGTTCCAGCTGTTCTGCAGTTCCGGATCCACCTTCACACTTTCCGGGGCGGATTTCCGGCCGGGACCGGAATCGAACCGGTCTTTCACTCCGTCCCAGAGAATGATATCGCGGACCGTTCCCCGGAAGATTCCTCCGATCACCAGCGGAGCCGAGGCGGAGGAGAAAATTTTCTCCTGTGCGTCCGGCAGTTCCCTGAGCAGTTTTCCATTATGGTAAAAACGCAGTCTTTTCTGCCTGGCGTCTCTTACGAAAGCAATATGATGCCACTGCCCGAGAGAGTTTTTCAAGGGGGCAACCACGGAGTAGAAGGTTTTCCATCTGCCGTTTTCTCTGCCGGAAGCATTGAAGATCGGGGTTCCGAACTTGTTCGCCGCTTTCATCCTCCAGAAACCGCACGCAAGGATACTGCTGCTGTAGGCTTTGTCCGGATTCGGCGCATCCTGCCGGTATTTGAGCTCCGCGGTAAAGGACTGATCCGGAGTGAAGTTGAATTCCGGATGAACGGGAATGACCTTTTTGACTCCGGTCATGTCGAGGGGGCCTTTCAGTTCAAAGACTTTTTCAAGTCCCGTCAGCTGAAATCCCAGCAGGAGTGCGCTCAGGAGAAGAGAGGAGAATTTTATCATTTTCAGACCTTTCTGTTAAAAAGAACAGGTAACGTTGTTTTTCATATAACGTGTCCGGTCGGCGATGAACCAGATGATGTTCAGTCCGATATCGCCGGTTGTCCCGTCATTGCGTTTTCCAGACTGCATGACGGAACCGTTTTTGACGACATAATTTATTTTCCTGTGATGGCGGTTGATAATCCGTTTCCCATGCCAGCGATAGAGATATTCGCAATTTGCAGCCTTCCCGCCGAAAAAAGTCTCTTCTCCATCCAGTGCGAAGTCAGCCACAAGCATCATCTGCGCATTGTTCTGGAACGGAACGTCGCGCTGATTGACATCGGTAAGGCCCGCGGGCTGTTCGGTTCCGGAATAATACGCATCGCTCCCGGCTACATAGGCATTCATCGCATATCCGCGCGGGTTTTGGGGATACTGCTGACTGATGACACCTCCCGGACAATGGAAAACTTTGCTGCGGATCACGGTGTAGTCACTGCCGTTGTATTTATGATTCAAATACAATTCTCCAAGCTGGCGGCTCCAGCAGTATGTCTCTCCCATCCATTGCGGATAATATCCCCGGTAATCATTGACATACTGTATCATAAGCGAATGATAGGTTCTCAAATTATTGCGGCAGGCGATATCTTTTGCGCTTTCCCTGGCTTTCTGCAAAGCCGGAAGCAGCATCGCGGCAAGAACTGCAATGATTGATATCACGACAAGCAGCTCTATCAATGTAAATGAATTCAATTTCCAGACAAACATTTTTCCGGTATTCTTCATGCTTTTTTTCCCTCCATTTTCAGATTTTTCACAGAATCCCGTTCGATCAGATTACTGGTCATGATTTCCCGGTTTGCGAGACGGATCGATTCCTCCAGTGAAAGATTCTTCTCGATCATTTCAATGAGCACTCTGGCGCCGCAGAATCCGACATCGAAATGGCGTTCGGCATAAACGGTCAGCGCCGGATTGTAACAGGCCGCCATCTCCGTATCGCTGAAACTCATGAAACTGATCTTCTCCGGACAGGAGATTCCATGCTTGTCCAGCTCGCGCGCCATGACGCAGCAGAACTGATCCGCGCCGAAAATCAGTGTCGGACGCTTGTCCGGAGGCAGGGCAAGAAACTGTTTTGCCCAGTGATAGGCGTAAACGATTTCATCCGGATGAGGTCCGTCAAGCAGACGGATATCCATTTGCGGACGGGAGGCCTGCAGAACTTTGAAATCGTGTTTTGAATTGGTAGAGATTCCAGCAACCCATATCCGAGTGTGGCCTTTACTGAGTACATAATCAAGAAAAATGCCGTTTTCCTTAAGGCTGTCGCGGCTGATGATGGGAACCTTCTGGCGGATATTCTGTCCGCCGAGAACAACTGCCGGCATCCGGATTTCCGCAATCTTTGACAGGGCGTCGTCATACAGTGCTCCGGCTAGAATACAGCCGTCGATACTGCGGTTTCGCAGATTTTCCGGAACGATGAAATCATGAATGTTCATGAAGTCGCAGATGTCCACCTGACATTGATAGTGAAACTGTTGACATGCCCGGACGGCACCGGTCAGCATCAGCGAGAAGGCCGGATTGGCAAAAAGCGCTTCGCTCGCTTCCGAAAGAAGAAACGCGATCTGGCGCGTGCGTTTCGTGGCCAGAGACTGCGCCGCACTGAATGGAGTATAGTGATAATTCCGGATGATCTCGCGGACACGCTCCACCTTCTCGCGGCTGGCGGGGATGATTTTGGCGTTGTTGACTACTTTGGATACAACAGCCTTGTCGACTCCAGCCATATCGGCGATATTCTGCATTGTCAGTCGCTTGGTATGATATTCCATAAAATCATGACTCCCCTGGGTTGTTTAAATTATATATCAATCGGTTGATAAAAACAAGGGGAAGAAGAGAGAAATATTTAACTTTTTCTTTTTCCGCCCTCGAACATGAGAAGTCTTCCTTGAAAAATGAATTACCGCGATGCAAGCATACGCGGTATCGGGGATTTCGCCTGCGGCGACCAGCTTACGCAGCGGGTGCGCGGCAGGACTGATAGTCCTGCACGAAGCATTTTTGCGATGCAGAGCATCGCTGTATGAAACTGATTTTTTTGAATCAATGGGATGACATCGCTCCGGCAGCATTAATGCCGATAGCAGAAAACAGCATGACTGCAAAAGTGCCTCGGACAGCCTCCATCTTGATGTCGAAATTGAACTTCCGCTCTCTCCGGAGGCATATCTGGCGTATCTGTACCGCCCTGTTTCCGCAGATTATCGTGACTATCTGGAAAACGAAGATCCGTTTATGCGGAATATTTTTGCCAGGATCCGGAAACGGGAGACAACACCAGACCGGCAGAAGAAGTAAACGGACTGCGAATTCAAACGAACTTTGCCAGATCCGGAAGAATGCGTTCGCATTCTTCCGTTTCCGCATCAGTTGGCGGAGATGCCGCGTGGTGTCCAGAGGCTCGCGACATCACCGGCACGCATCCATCCTTCGGCATCCCCGGAGCGGACGCGGACCCAATCCATCCGCCGCTCTCCGATCAGCACCTCCTCGCCGGCCTTGAGTTTCATCTCGATCCGGCCCGACTTCTCGGACGGCAGAGAATAGACAGGAGCATTGCGCACCGTCACAATCGCGTATTTTTCATTGTAGACCGTCATTTTCTGCGAAAGCGACGCAACGGCGGAACCGGCAATGAAGACACATCCCGCAACAAGCAGAACCCGAAACGGCGTGCGTGCCGTCATGATCCGCCGGATCCCAAGTCCGGCAAGAATCAGCGCCGCCCCGAAAGCCAGGAGAAGCATCCACTCGTCAGGCCGCAGAGAGTCGCGCAGATAAACCGGAATGTCCGACGGCGACGCGATCAGATATTTTTCCGGCAGCCCGAGCTTGCGGCGCACAAGATTCAGATTCTCAAGAATATCCGAATCGCGCGGAGCCAGACGCGAAGCCCGTTCATAACAAATCAGTGCCCGCGGCAGATTGTCCAGCTTGTAGAGGCAGTTCCCCATGTTGTAAAGGACGCGCGCGGACGGTCTGGATTTTTCCAGACGCGAAGCATAGAACTTCCCCGCCTCCTCGAATCTGCCTGAGTCATAGGCGGTCATGGCCTCCGCGCTGTTTGTGATCGGAGCCTCCTTCGCGAGAGTGACATCCGCACCGTAAGCCGGAACGGAAAAGGCGATCAGCGCGACGGCAACAGCACCGAGCCGGGAGAGCGCCTTCACCAGACGATGCCGGAATTCCGGCGTGAAACGCGTCTCCTGCGAAGGCATCCACGCGGACTGTGCGATTTCCTCAAGCATATCAGCGAGTTCCGGCGCGTCCGCACGCACGGCGGAAGAAGCTTCGCGCAGATCACTTCCCGGCGGAAGATCCGCAAGATCGGCAAGATAGGAGGCGATGTCGCCGGAAACCGAGGAGAGTTCCTGCGGATTCAGCGCTTTCAAACGGGCGAGAAGTTCGCCTCTGCGTTTCTTTGCCGCGTTCCGCCGGAGAATCGACGGATCGTTTTCCAGAGTCTTGCGCCGGAGATGGACGATCTCGCAGATGATCCAGAACAGGAGTCCGAGAATAACCAGAGGCACTCCCGTGAACAGCGCATTCCGGTAAAGCGGCATCCGCACGCCGGAACGGTCCAGTTTCTTGAGATAGAGAATCTCTTCGGGCCTGCGCCGTTCGGACTCGTCCGGGCCTGCGGTCTGGACGGATGGCGCGGTGTAATCGGCCGCAACGGAGGAGGCGGAATAGGACCCCTGTTCAATATCCAGCTTCCGGCTGAACGACTGCGTCTCGTATTTCCCGGTTTCGGGATTGAACGTGGCATACGGCGGAAGCACGAGGTTGTCCTTGCCGGTGTCGAGCCGTTCCGTCGGAATCAGGATGTAGCGGACCTCCGCGGAATTCACACTCTTTTCGATTTCAGGCGGATAAACGCGGTATCCCTTCATATTCAACGTCTGCGCGCGGAGCGTATCAAGCGAACCCGTCCCGTGGAATTTGATCCGGAGCGTAATGGGTTCACCGGTCTTGTAAGGCGGGGGAGTGATTTCGACTTCCGAACGCCAGGATCCGACCAGACCCGTGAAAAACGCGTCCTTCGGAGGCGGCGGAAGCGCTTTCACCGTGATGGCCGCGGGCTCTGTCTGGAGCGTGCGGGCGATCTCGCGGTCACGGGAGAAGAAACTCCCCCCGAAAAAGTCGTCAAACAGCGAATCCGTGCGCGACGGACGGTTGTCCGGCACGATCAAGGCTCCCTGCGTGACGGTGGATATCTTCATTTCGCCTGCGGAAATCGGGCGGAATGCTGTCTGGAAGGAGTAAACTTTGTAGGGACGGCCGTCCACCTCTGCTGTAGTCTCCGTCGGACGGTCGAAATTCGGATTCTGATCGTTCACGCTCTTATAATCCCTGAGCACAGCGCCGTCCCGTTCGCCGAAACTGACCGTCGGCCACGAAAGCTGCGCGCGGACACCGTGAAGAATATAGACATTGATCTGAAGCGGAATCTCCTCGCCGACGTAATACTCCTTGCGGTCGGAGGCGATGGATGCGCGGGCGAACATCGCCTCATCCAGCGTGACGCCGCCCTGAGAAGCCTCCTCCTGCTCCTGTTCCGGCGGATTCTGAGGCTGAGGCGCACGCCGGAGGGAACGGCGGGAAGGCGCGGGCATTCCGCGCAGGCGCGGCACAGGAGACGCGCCGCGGAGGCCGGAGGTCGCCCGCTGAGACGCAAGCGTCGGCATGACAGCCTGGAATTCCACGGGTTTCGTCCGTTCTTTGCTGTGCGTCAGCCGCAGCGAGGGGATTGTGTATTTCCCTTCTTTTTCCACGATAAAGGGAATCCCGCACTCATAGACCGACGTGCGGCGTCCGTTTACGATGCTGATGCTCTGGCTGCTGCTGGAGCCGCTGCCCCAGCGCAGGCCGTCGATTTTCGGCAGGCTGCTGCGGATCCGGTTCGCCGTGCCGTCATTGGAGCGGATCACAAGCCGTGCCTCAATGCCGACCTGGACCGGATTCGGGGAGACGAACACCTCCACTTTATCCGCCGCGGAGGCCAGCGCCGCACCGAGGGAAAGCCCCAGTATCAGAATTCCTTTTTTCCATTTCTGCTGCAACATTGTTCCTGTCTCCCCTTATGATTACCAGTCTTTCTCGACCGGACGGATGCCGCGGGCGCGTTTCATGCGGTCCTTGAGTTCATCCTTCAGAAGTTTTTCGTCGTTGGACATCAAGTCGAGCAGAGCCCTTGCCTGATTCTTGTCAATGTCCTTATTGTCCTCTTCCTCCTGAGCCTGAGGCTGTTCGCCGGACTCTTTCGGAAGTTCACGATCCTTGTCCGAATCCTTCTGATCCTTGTTCTGATCCTTGTTCTGATCTTTGTTCTGATCCTTGTTCTGATCTTTGTTCTGATCTTTGTTCTGATCCTTGTTCTGATCCTTGTTCTGATCCTTGTTCTGATCCTTATTCTGATCGGACGAACCGCCGAGTTCCTCCAGAGCTTTTTTCAAATGCTCTTCAGCCTCTCTGCCCTTGTTTTCCTCCTGAGCCTGACGGGCCTTGTCGAGTTCCTCTTTGGCTTTCCTCGCCTGTTCCTCCAGATTTTTCTGATTCAGCTCCCGCGCCTGATCCTGCAGTTTCCGAGCGCTTTCACGGGCTTTTTCCGTCTGCTGTTTTGCCTGATCCTGCTTGTTCTGCTGATCCTGCTTCTGATCTTTGTTTTCATCATTCTGCTGATTCTGCTTCTGATCCTTGTTCTGCTTGTTCTGCTGATCCTGCTTCTGATCCTTGTTCTGCTTGTTCTGCTGATCCTGCTGATCCTGCTTCTGATCCTTGTTCTGCTTGTTCTGCTGATCCTGCTTCTGATCCTTGTTCTGCTGGTTCTGCTTGTTCTGCTTGTTCTGCTTGTTCTGCTGATTCTGCTGATCCTGCTTCTGATCCTTGTTCTGCTGGTTCTGCTTCTGATCTTTGTTTTGATCGTTCTGCTGATCGTTCTGCTGATCCTGCTTCTGATCTTTGTTTTGATCGTTCTGCTTGTTCTGCTGCTGTTGCTGGTTTTTTGCCTGCTGCGTATTGTCGCGCGCCTGCTGTTGCTGCTTCTTCAGATCCTCAATCTTCTTTTTCAGTTCTTCGGCCTTTTTCCGGTCGATGAGAAGAAGCTGCTGATTTTTCGACACCGAAGAAGAATCAACGCTTTCACGCAGCGCTTCCTTGTAAATATCCTGCGTGGCGGCAATCTGCTTCAAGGTCTGATCGACCTCCTGCAAGGCGGCGTCAAGCTGCTGGGCGGCAAGCGTCTGCTGTGCCTTGTCAAAAACGGCGCGCGCCTGCTGATGGTGGAGCACCCCGAGATTCTGATAGGATTTCGCCCGGACTTCCCGGTTGTCTCCGGCGCTTCCGATCGCCTGTTCGTAACGCGACGAAGCCTTCTGTGCGTCGTTTTCCTCGGACTGCGCCTTCAACCCGTCATTGTAGAGTTCCACCGGCGTGGCATCGGATTTCTCCTCGACGGGTGCGGTCTCTTGGACGGAGGGAGCCGTGTCGGTGCCCGGAAGCGGCGCATTCTCTGCGCCGAACGAAGGAAGCCCCGCAAAAAGGAGTCCGGTGAGCAGGAGACATCCTGCCGCACGCGTGGTCATCCGCTTTTCCGAGAGGCAGAACCAGAGGCAGAGGAGCAGAAACGCTCCCGCGAGCGGATAGACGGGCCGTTCGATCGGGCGGGTCTGCTTGCCGCTGTCAATCTCCTGCTTGGCGAGTTTTCCGATGCGCGCCTCAAGCCGGCTGAGTCCGGAATCGGTCGTTGTGGAGCGGACATAAATGCCGCCGGTTTTCTGGGCAAGCGTGCTCAGTCCGCGCTCGTTGAGCGGACTTTTCACCGGATTTCCCTGTGCATCCTTGAGCGTTTGAAGTCCGCCGTTTTCGGACGGCACCTGGATCAGCGACGGCTGGGACGGGTCTCCGATTCCCGCGACAAAGAGCGGAATCTTCAGCTTGATGATCTCGCCGACCGCATTGCCGGAATCGCCGTACAGCTCGTCGCCGTCGGTGATGAGGAGCACGGCGCGATGATTGGTTTCCGCTGCGCGGAATCCCCGGATCGCCGTGGCGAGCGCCTGTTCGATGTTGGTGCCGCCGACGGGAATCGTATCGGTGGAAAGGTCATTGAGCGAAGCCAGGAAACTGGTCTTGTCGATGGTCAGCGGACATTCGAGAAACGCCTGCCCCGCAAAGGCGATCAAACCGAAACGGTCGCCGGGATTGTGTTTCACCAGCTCGCGGACCAGCCATTTTGCGTGTTCCAGCCGGGAGGGCCTGACATCCTGTGCAAGCATGCTGCGCGATGTGTCGAAGACCACCATGATGTCGCGCCCCTGTCCCGTATATGGCTGGATGCTGACCCCCCAGGAGGGCCGCGCCGCCGCGACGAAAAGAAGAATCAGCGCGCAGGCGAGAATCACGGCGCGCCAGAAGCGGCGGGGTTTGGACGCACTGGTATATGCCGGATCGCCGGCGCGTTTCCCCAGAAATCGCGCGAGAAGCGTGTCGCGCCTTCGCCATCCGAGGAAAAAGATGAAAAAAAACAACGGCAGAACCCAGAACAGGTTCCAGAGAACTTCACCATTCAAAAAACGCATTGCGGAACTCCCCCGTTTACGGTTGATGTTACAATTTCCTTATCCAACGCAACGGATAGACACGATGGAAAGGAGAATGTTCCCGTATCCGGAGGAAAAAGAGGCATGCGGAGCGCCGTTCAGCTGAAGCAGACGTCCACGTCGCTGCGGCACATCAATACCTGGCTGATCTCGCTTTTGAGGAAGGCGGCAAATCCCTCGATCCGTTCCGGCTGATCGACAATCTCGATGATCACCGGGCGCATCACCTGCATGTTGATGATCTCCGGGGATTTGACCGGATCGTTCAGATAGTATCCGCCGTTGCCGCGGATGACCGTCGCCCCGGCGATTCCGCGTTCACAGGCCCGGCAGACGATCCATTCGCACAGCGGCTGGTCATCCTTCATCCTGCGTTCCGGGATGTAGATTTTCAGGATCTGAGCCCTGGATTGAAATACCGACGCCATGACGGGCCTCCTTTCTCTGTTGTCAATCAAACTGTTACAGCGACTCGCGTTCTTCCGCCCACTTCCGGATGTCTTTTTCCAGCGCGGGACGTTCCGACCCCATGACCGTGGTCGCGAAAAGCCGGAAATACTCCTCCAGCGCCACATGCAGCGTGTGGAGGAAGGTGACACGTTCCTCGAACCGGGCGTTGAGTTCCATCTCCTCGCCTTCCGGGAGATTCAGCCCGGTCATCGTGAAGTTGTCCGCATCGAAGGTGAAGGTCCAGCGTTCCGCATCGCCGCGCGCAAGCAGGATTTTCGCCTTCTTGAGCTTCTTGCCGACCGCGAGTGCGGCCTTGGCCTCGGCGGAAATCTGCGGACAGCCCTTCTTGAGCACGCTTTCGGTCGCGCCGCGCGCCTCGTCGGAGGCGAAGGCGAACGAGAGCGGTCCCTCGATGATCAGATGGAACTCTCCGAGATCCTTGATCTTGAGCCGTCCCTCGTTGGTTTCCGCGTGATACCAGAGCCAGGTGAGGAAATCGCGCCCGGGGACGGCTTCGCCTTCGTCACGCCCGTTGAAGGAGAGACGCGGAAGATCGACGTCGGAGGCGCGGAAGAGTTTGACCATCAGTTCGGGAATCGTGACGGGAACCGGTTCAATCTCCATCGCCCGGGCGAATTCCGCCGCGATCGTGTCGAATCCGGAGAGCGAGGCGCTTCCGACATACATCACATTCAAGGCGCGGTCCACGATGATCGGCGTCGCGGAGATCGTCGGCGGCATCTTCATCAGGTTCCGCTCGATGGCGTCCTCCTTGATCCGTTTGCGTTCGGCCCTCGGGACCGTGATCATGTTGTTCGCCTGCATGTAGGCGAGTTCCTCCTTCCGGCAGATCGCCTTCAGGAGCTGGGAAGGAATCTTGCGCTCGGCCTTGCGCAGATTGACGTAAAGGTGTCCGCCGCAGATCGAGGTCATTTCGCTGATCTCGCTTTCCAGAAGATGGCGGCCGCTGACCCAGCCGACCGTGGGTTCATCCTTGACATCGTCGAGACGTCCCGCGCTGTATTTTGCAAGGCGTTCCAGAAAATCGTCCGGCAGTTTTTCGCCGAGTGTGCATATCATCAATGCGGTGCTTCCGCTTTCAAACGGCATGATAAAGTCTCCTCTGATTGCATGTTCGGTTTTTTTCCGCGTGGGCTAATATAACCATGTTTCCGTTTTTCGGCAAATGCCATTCGGGAATATTTTTCCAAAAAGACGCGTTCCGCCTTGCCAAACAGAAAAAAAGACGCTACATTAATTCCGGAGAAAATCAAACTTTTCAATCCGGGAGAGGAATCATGCTTCAGATACTTGCCGCCACATCGAACAAACACAAAGTCGAAGAGTTCCGCGCCGCGTTTGCTCCGCTGCTTTCCCGCATGGAGATCCTGACCGCGGATGACATCCACGGCTACCCGGAAATCCGGGAGACCGGCACCTCCTTCGAGGAAAACGCCGACATCAAGGCGCGCGAAGCCTCCGCCTATGCCGACATGCCCGCGTTCGCGGATGATTCGGGGCTCGAAGTGGCGGTGCTCAACGGCGCGCCCGGCATCTTCTCCGCCCGCTACGCCGGGGATCACGCCGGCGACGCCGAACGCATTCAGAAGCTCCTTGCGGAGATGAAGGGCAAAACCAACCGCCGGGCGCGCTTCGTCTGCGTGATCGCCCTTGCCTACCGGGGGACAAGCGTCAAAACCTTCCGCGGAGAGGTCAACGGCACAATCATCGACGAACCGCGCGGCACCCACGGCTTCGGTTACGATCCCGTGTTCGTCCCCGACGGCTACGACAAGACCTTCGGCGAGCTCGGCCCCGAGGTCAAGGACAAGATCAGCCACCGGGCGAAGGCGCTGGAGAAAATCGTCGCCTTCATCAAGGAAGAGCTGGATTCGATGGACGATTTTGAATTTGAATGAGACTTTTTTTTCTGCTCTGTTTCCTTTCCCCCGCGCTCTTTCTTTCCGGCGCGGAGACGGTTCTCTTTGACCGTCCGCTGAAGGCGGGGGACCGTTTCGACTGCATGGTGGACACCGCGCAGTCGCAGCAGTATACCTTCCGGATGCCCGGCGTCGACAAGCCGTCGGTGCGCCTGAACACGGTCAGACTTCAGCTTTCCGGGCTCCTGACGATAGAGAAAGTCAATGCCGGAGGAAAGGCGCTGAACATCCGCCTGGAGATTCGTTCGCTGCGCGGAAGCGTCAACGGAAGAAATGCCGACTGTTCCGCCATTGAGGGGAAAACCGTGACCGGAGACCTTTCGCGCGCCCCCGTCGTGTTCCACTCCCCGGACGGAACGCTGAACAGGGATGTCCGGATTCTTCTTGCAAGTGTCTTCCGCCCGGTCTCCACGCACAGCCTTGCGGAACTGACCGGCAGAAGCCGCACTCTGGAACGGAACGGCGAAACCTGGAGCCCTGATCTGCGCGGATTCAGCGAATCGCTGCGCAAACGCGGAATCAACCTGCCGTCCGCGGCAATCAAGGGAACCATCACGTATGGAGGGAAGGAAAAATTCAGAACCCTGGAGTGCTTTGCCTTCCGCTTTTTCATCCAGTCGAAGAAAACCGCCGGCTACGACTTCCGCTTTTCGGGACAGATTCTGCTTCCGGTGAATCCGGAGGCGGGTCCCGCGGTCCGGGTCACGCGGGACGCCACCGAAGTGATCGACCGCCTTCTCTCCGCCACGGATCCGGTCGCGGCAGGCGCGAAACTCAAACTGATCAGCACGGACCGGACGGACATGATGCTCTTCCCCGTCCGTTTTCTGAAAGAAGAAGTGCCCGCCCCGAAAAAGGAGTCCTTCTGGGACGCGCTTCTCCGCTGAAATCCTTCCTTCTCAGAGATTTTCGCAGATGCAGCGGTCGATCCGCGCCCGGAGATCCAGAAGCCATTGCGCCTCACGCGGATAGCGCGTGATCGAAATCGGATAGTCCACGCCGTCCTGAATGAGTTTCATCACAGCCTCCCGCCCGATTTTCGACTCAAGAAGCTGAAGTGCGCGCAAATCCTGAAGCCCTTCGGCGAACACTTCGTAATGGAGCGAATCGACCGGGCCGTCCTCTCCCGGATAGACCATGAACGCTCCGCCGCCGCAGAAGGCGCGGTCCGCGTCCACCACCGAATAGGGGTCGATCCTCCAGTTCAGCGAATGCTGGGTGAACCAGAAGTTGTAGCCCCAGTTCAGAAATCCGTCGATCCGGTGCACATACAGGAGCACGCCCAGCACGCGGTTCCGCGCCGAGGGCATTCCGAACTGCCGGTTCGGCACGCCGTTCTCCCAGGTGCCGCAGTAGTAGACCCAGCGCTGTTCGAGGTCTTCCTTCAGGAAGTCCATCAGGTGGGTGGTCGTCGGAACCGGGCGGCGGATCAGGCCGCGGCGGTAGAATTCCACATCGGAAAGAGCGTCGATCACGGGATAGTCTCCGATCAGGCTCCGGAGCAGTCCGGAGGCATATTCGTAGGATTCCGCAACGGCGGAGGTCGGTTCATCCGAGACATGGAAAAAGGTATTTTTTTCCGTCAGCCCCTGCGACTTCAGGAAAGGGATCAGCGCTGAAGCCAGACTTGTCAGGAAGTCGCGGTATTCGGGAGAATCCGCCGGAACATGCCAGCCGAAGCGTTTCCGCTCGACGCCGTTCTCCTTCACGACGATTTTGGGGGTCGCCTTCGCGCCCCACTGCGTGAAGGCGTGTGCCATTTCGAAATATTCGAAGCCCGCGCGCCGGGCGGTCGCGATCCAGCGTTCCAGCCGGGAAAAGTCAAAGGTGTAGACGCCGCCGGCAAAGGTGATGTCCAGCAGCTGGACGGTGGGACGCTCGTAACCGACCGCCGTATCGAGCGGCACGCTCCAGAGCGGCGTCAGGATCACGTTGTTTCCGTGGCAGACCATGTTCCGGAAATATTGTTCCAGAAGCGCCCAGTGTTTTTCGCTCCAGCAGGGGACGTTGTAACTGGTCTGGATGCAGTCCGCGTAGAACCAGTTGATCGAAAGAAGTTTCTGCTTCGGGAGGCGGTAAGGGAGCACCGTGACGGAAATGGAGGTGCTGTAATGCAGTTCGGGCTGGGGCCAGAGCGGGGTTTCCGGCGTTGTGATGGTGAAACGGATTTCGTATGTGCCGGGCTTCCACTCTTCGGGAATCCGGATCGAACACCAGACCGCGTGCCAGTTCCCGCGCGACAAGCGCATGCGGTTTTTCTCCATCGGCAGGAGCGGATCAGGGAAAACGCCCGCCTTGTGCGTGAGGACATAGGGATCGTCCGGCATTGAAGGCATCAGGCAGGGAACCAGGCCGACCTCCCGCATCGTGAGAAGTTCCGCAATCTCGGAATCCGCCTGAATTTCTATGATGTAATTATCATCTCCCCGGCATGCGAGCTGAAATGCGATATTCTCGCCGCACGCGCCGCTTACGGATTCGATCTTTTCCGCCGGAAGTTCCAGAGAACAGAACACCTTTTCCAGCGAACTCACCAGCCGTGTCGTAAAAAACATGATATAATCTCCTGTTTTTTTGAAGCACTCTTTTTTTCCGTTTCCGGAGCGTGGAAGACCCATTCCCCGGCATATTTCTATTATAATGGGAGAAATGAAGACATGCAAGAGATTTTTTCTGCGGAAAAAAGAGATTCTGCAACACTTTTGATGCAGGGAATGGGAAGATTGACGCAGTCGATTTCCTATTGCAAAATCCGTGCCTGCACTTGAAAGTTTCCGGAGGAACGAATAGATTAATTGCGTCATCATATAAACAAGGGGATTCTATGAAAAAGATTCTGTTTCTGACGCTGCTGTTCAGCTTCTGCGCCTTTGCCGTCCCTGCGGAGGAAAAAACTCCGGAAGATAAGCGAAAACCGGCAGAAAAGGCGATTGCGCCAAATCTGTCGCTTCCGCCGGTCCGGGACGCGATCGAAAAGGATCCGCATCCTTACAGGGACATCGCGTTTTTTCTGCGTGCGCTTGCCATCGTCCGGGAGAACTATGTGGACAGGGACAAGGTCTCCGACGAAAAACTGCTGAAAGCTGCGCTGCGCGGGATGCTTCAGGAACTTGATCCGTTCAGCATGTATGAGACGCCGGAACAGCTCAAGGCGATCCGGGAGGATACGACCGGGCGCTTCGCCGGAATCGGGCTGACGCTCTCGCAGCGCGGGAATGTGGTGCGGGTCGTCTCGGTTGTCGACGGCGCGCCGGCGCAGAAGGCGGGAGTTCTGCCGGGAGACCAGCTGATCGAAGTGGGCGGCGAGCCGGTCGCGAAAATGCGTTTCCGCGACTGTGTCGCGAAACTGAAAGGAGTGCCCGGCACACAGGTGAAGATCAAAGTCTACCGCGGGAGTGCCGACGCATACCGGGAATTCACGCTGACGCGCGCGTTTGTCCGGATTCCCTCGCTGCGCGGCGCGAAGGTGATCGGCGGGGAATTCGGTTATGTCAGGATCACGAACTTTTCCGCGACGACGGCGCAGGATCTGGACAAGGTTCTTGCGGACTTCGCCGCAAAAAAAGTCAAAGGGGTTGTCATAGACCTGCGGAACAATCCCGGGGGACTCCTGAAAGCGGCGGTCGAAGTGTCCAGCCGTTTTCTGAAGAAGGGCGAACTGGTCGTCTATACCGAGGGACAGTCCGAGCGCGCCAGGCAGCGCTTCTACGCGGTCGACGCCGTGAAATACCTGGATATCCCTCTTGTCCTTCTGGTCAACGGGAACTCCGCGAGCGCGGCGGAAATCTTCGCGGGCTGTCTCCAGGATCACAACCGCGCGGTGCTGCTCGGAAGCAGAACATTCGGCAAAGGCTCGGTTCAGACCGTCATTCCGCTTTCTGACAAGGGGGCGATGCGCCTGACCACAGGAAAATACCATACGCCGAGCCGCCGCGTGATCCATGAAAAAGGCATTATGCCGGATATTGTTGTGCCGATGACGCCCGCGGCGGAAGCGCTTCTTGCCTTGCGCCTCAATACCGAACCCGGTGAAGTTCTCTCGAAAAACGGCCGCAACATTAAGGATATTCAGCTGGAACGCGCGCTGGAACTGCTCAAAGGCGTCGATCTTTTCATGAAAAACCGGAACGGCGGAGAGTAAATTACCGGAAAAATTTCCGCTTCCGGACTTGTCTTTCCGCCGAAGAACGTGCATATTTCCATAACCTGAATTTCAACAACGACCGAAAGGACAGCCATGAAGAAAACAGCGACCATGCTTCTCTCCCTTTTCTCCCTCCTCTTTTTCGCGGGATGCACGCGGACCGTCATTCCCGAGGAGGTGCTCCAGCTTCCCGAATATACGCCGGTCTACACGGCCTACAATCTCTGGGCGAATGAAAAGTCCGAGATTCCCAGCGCCAACATCCAGAAGGGCACCGTCATTCCGTTCGGCACCGAGATCACATTCGTAAACGCCAATGAGAACGAGATCAACTTCAAGCGCGTCAGTGACGGAAAGGTGTTCAAGATCGTCTATGACAAGAATAAAAACATCATACCCATTGAGATGTTCATCAAGCGTCTCTTTGTGTTTGACAACGCGGAAACTCTCGCGGCCGGCATCCGTCCGGTCATTTATGAAAAAATCAAGCGGGGCATCGTTGAAAAAGGCATGACGCGCAACGAGGTGCTCCTCGCCTTCGG
Organism: uncultured Lentisphaeria bacterium; assembly: GCA_949287225.1. Taxonomy (GTDB): domain Bacteria; phylum Verrucomicrobiota; class Lentisphaeria; order Victivallales; family UBA1829; genus UBA11452. The sequence goes on along the minus strand of CASEFP010000131.1, from coordinate 17,589 downwards.
TCCGCCGCCGGCGATGCGGACTCCGGTCGAGTCCGTCGACACCTGGACCTACTGGACGGACAACGGCGTATCCAGGAAGATCGTCTTCTTCGGCAACCGGGTTGTCGAGATCATCGAAATCTGAAGCGGAGTGAGAGAAAATGAACAATAAAACGGTTCTTGTCACCGGCGGAGGCGGCTTTATCGGCTCCCATCTCTGCGAACGGCTTCTCGCCGAGGGGATGGACGTGATCTGTCTGGACAACTTCTTCACGGGCGCCAAGGACAATATCCGCCATCTGCTTGCCAACCCGTCGTTCGAGCTGATCCGGCACGATATCACCATGCCGATCAGTCTTGAAGTCAACGCGATCTTCAACCTTGCGTGCCCGGCCTCCCCGGTTCACTACCAGCATGATCCCGTCCAGACCGCGCGCACCAACGTGCTAGGCGCGATGAACATGCTGGAACTGGCGCGGCGTCTCCGGATTCCGATTTTGCAGGCGTCCACGTCCGAGGTCTACGGCGACCCGAAGGTGCATCCGCAGAAGGAGTCCTACTGGGGCAACGTGAATCCCATCGGCGTGCGGAGCTGCTATGACGAGGGCAAGCGGTGTGCCGAAACGCTCTTTTTCGACTACCGCCGCCAGTACGGACTGGATACGAAGGTCGTCCGCATCTTCAACACCTACGGTCCGCGCATGCACCCGAACGACGGACGCGTCGTGAGCAACTTCATCATGCAGGCGCTGATGAAGAAGGACATCACCATTTACGGGGACGGTTCCCAGACGCGCAGTTTCTGCTATGTCTCCGATCTGGTGGAGGCGCTTGTCCGCGTGATGAACACGCCGAAGTCCTTCTCCGGCCCCGTGAACCTCGGCAATCCGCAGGAGTTCACTGTCCGGCAGCTCGCCGAAAAGGTGATCGACATGACCGGAAGCAAATCCAAACTTGTCTTCCGCGAACTGCCGCAGGATGATCCGGTCAAACGCAAACCGGATATCACGCTCGCGAAAAAGGTCCTCAAATGGAAGCCGGAAGTCGCGCTGGACGAAGGGCTTACCTGGACAATCGCATATTTCTCCGATCTGGTGAGAACCCGGAACCGGAATCACCAGTCCTGAGATACGGGGAGAAGTCACTATGGCGTTGTTTTCCTTTGGTGAAATCCTGAATGCCTCGGAAGGGGAGTTCGTCAACGTTTCGGATTTCCACATCGCCGTCGATTCGCTCTCCACGGATTCCCGGACACCGATGAGGAACGGTCTTTTTTTTGCACTCTCCGGCGAAAACTTTGACGGGCACGATTATCTGCGCCAGGCGATTGCGGCGGGAGCGGTGCTTCTCTGCATCGAAAAGGAGAAAATCGGCAAACTGCCGCCGGGAGTTCCCGCGATTCTCGTCGATTCTCCGCTGCGCGTCTACCAGAAACTGGCCCATCTCTACCGGCGCCGCTTCAAGAATCTGAAAGTGATCGCCCTGACCGGTTCCAGCGGAAAAACCAGCACGAAAGAGACGCTGCGCGCCATCTTTTCGCATGTCTACGGCGCGGAGCATGTCCTTGCGACCGAAGGAAATACCAATAACCAGATCGGTGTCCCGCAGAATCTCATGCGCCTGACGGAAAACCACCGGATCTGCATTCTGGAAATGGGAACCAACCATTTCGGGGAGATCGACCCGATCGCCCGGATCGCCGAACCGGACGTTTCGCTGGTGGTCTCGATCGGAAGCTGCCATCTGGAATTCCTGAAAAATCTCGACGGTGTTGCGACGGAAAAATCCCACATCCTTCTGGCGCTTGTCCCGGACGGCACGGCGGTCATCCCGCAGAGCTCCCCCGGAAACAGCATTCTGCGCGCGGCGGCGTCACATGTAAAAAACATCCTGACCTTCGGGGAATCCGACAAGGCGGCAATCGAAGTCGTTTACAAGGGCGGCAACATCCGCGGCAGCTCCTTTGAACTGATCAACCACCGGACCGGCGAACGTGCAAATGTCGAATGGAGACTCTCCGGACGGCATCAGGCTTGCAACGCTGCGGGCGCGGCGGCGGTCGGCGTCGCCTTCGGCATTCCGCTTGCACAGATTGCCGGGGGAATCGCGGAAACGCGTCTTCCCGGACTGCGGATGCGTGTCACGGAGCACGCCGGGGCGACCTGGCTCAACGACGCCTACAACGCCAATCCCGACAGCATGCGCGCCTCGCTCGACTGGCTTGGTGAATTTGCCGACGATCAGCATCTTGTCCTCGTCCTCGGCGACATGGGGGAGATTGGAAAAGGCGCGCTCAAGGAACATCTCAAAGTGCTCGAATGTGCGCGCCAGCGCTTTCCCGAAGCGGAAATCATTGCCGTCGGCATGCATATGACCAAAGCCGTCGAAGTGATGAATCTGGTCTCCAGAAAAAATATCACGGCATATCCCTCCGCAGCGGCGGCGATCGAGGGGGTGCGGACCAAAGTGCGGAAAGATGATCTCGTTTTTCTGAAGGCGTCGCGCAGAACCGGTCTGGAAGTCATCGAACCGGAGGCTTAGCGTATCATGGAAAGAACGCTTGCGGACTATCTCGCGGCGCTCGGGCCGCTGGTGCTCGACGCGAGTGGCGTGAATCTCCGGCAGGTCGTGCGCGGCGTCGCCAACAACTCAGGGAAGGTGCGGAAGGATTTTCTTTTCTGCGCAATCAGAGGCGCAAACGCTGACGGACATGCATTCATTCCCGACGCAATCCGCAATGGTGCAGGGGTTGTTTTTGCAGCGGAGCCTTGGAGTATGCCTCCCGGAGTCTCGTTTGTCCTTGTTTCCGACTCCTACCACGCATGGGGAGTCATCTGTGCCGTGTTCTTCGGGAATCCGATGGAACATCTGGATATCTTTGCCGTCACCGGCACCAACGGGAAGACTTCGATCGCCTTCATGCTGAAACGGATTCTCTCTGCGCACGGACGGCGCTGCGGCCTGATCTCCACTGTCGAATATGACGACGGAAGCGGCGTTGCCGAGGAGGCGGCGCGGACGACGCCGGACGCGTTCACCATTCAGGACTGTTTCGCACGGATGGTGCGCAACGGTTGTGACTGTGCCGTCATTGAAGCGTCGAGCCACGGCCTTCATCAGCACCGCCTCGGGAATGCGCGCTTTGCCGGAGCCTTTTTTACAAACCTGACCGGCGACCACCTGGACTACCACCATACGATGGAGGCCTATTATCAGGCGAAAAAACTCCTGTTTTCCGAGATGCTCCGTCCCGGTGCGCCCGCAGTCATCAACATCGACGATCCCTGGGGGGCGCGCCTGGCTTCCGAATGCGGAACGCAGCATGTGCTGACGCTCTCGAAAAACGATTCCGACGCCTCCGGATACCTCTCCTCCATCCGCCTGTGCGCATCGGGAAGCGAATTCACTCTGCATCTGAATCCCTCCGTCATGGGGACGGACTGCATCTCCCTGCGGGTCCATTCCGCACTGATCGGAGAACACAATGTCTTCAACATGGGGCTTGCGGCGCTTGGCGCCTGTGCTTCGGGGGTGCCTCCGGAACTGGCGGCAGAAACGCTTTCCGCGCCGGACATTGCGCCGCCGGGGCGTCTGGAGCCGTTTGATCTGCCCAACGGGGCGCGGGCGTTTGTCGATTACGCACATACGGATGACGCTCTGTTCCGGGTGCTCAGCGCCATCCGCGCATTCCGCAAGGGGAGGATCATCACGGTGTTCGGCTGCGGCGGCGACCGTGACCGGACGAAACGCCCCCGGATGGCGAAAGTGGTCTCGGAACTTTCCGATATTGCCATTGTGACAAGCGACAATCCCCGGACCGAGGATCCGCTTGCGATTATCGCGGAGATCCTGACGGGAATCCGGCCGGGCGCGGAGTGCCTGACGGAACCCGACCGGGCGGAAGCGATCCGGAAAGCCGTTGCACTTTCGCGCAGGGACGATATCATCCTGATTGCAGGAAAAGGCCATGAGAACTATCAGGAGATCAACGGCGTAAAACATCCGTTTGACGACCGCGAAATCCTCCACAATTTGACTTGAAAAACGGAAAATGCGAACGTATTCGGGGGCAAGGGCCGCTGGCCGCGCGAATCACGCCTCCCCATAGACGGAAGAATGCGAATGCATTCTTCTCGGGGGCAAGGGTCGTTGACCCTTGTCGTGGTCCAGCGGCGAAACGCTGGTTGCGCGTAGCGCGAAATCCCCGCCCGGAGCGGTTCAGACCGTTCAGTGACGAGAACTTTTCCACAGGAAAAGTTCGAGAGCTCCGGGCGTATCCATTGAGACGGAAGAATGCGAATGCATTCTTCTCGGGGTCAAGGGCCGTTGGCCCTTGTCGCGGTCCAGCGGCGAAACGCTGGTCGCGCGCAGCATGAAATCCCCGCCCGGAGCGGTTCAGACCGCTCAGTGACGAGAACTTTTCCACAGGAAAAGTTCGAGAGCTCCGGGCGTATCCATTGAGACGAAAGAATGCGTGAGCATTTTTTCGTCTCCTTCATAATAATGAACCATGAGAGCCTCGGCCAATTCCCTGAAGTCACATGTTTTCCGGATGCGTATCCGCGAAAGCTCCTGGCCTTTTCCTGAGGTTATACGCTGTACCGGGGGCTCTCGAAGAAGCGCTTCTCGTCCTTTAGCGGTTGGAAGTGCCGCCGGAGGGGATTTCGTGCTCCGCACGGTCAGCACCGCACAAGGACTGAAAGGAGCGTATGAATGAATTACCGCGATGCAAGCATACGCGGTATCGGGGATTTCGCCTTCGGCGACCAGCTTACGCAGCTGGACCGCGGCAGGACTGAGAGTCCTGCACGAAGCATTTTTGCGATGCAGAGCATCGCTGTATGAAACTGATTTTTTTGAATCAAATTGCTTCACCGTTTTTTCAGCTCTCTGCCGTCAGAAGCACGACCGCTCGCGCCTCCATGCCTTCAAGCCGTCCGACAAAGCCCATGCCCTCGTTCGTTTTCGCCTTTACCGAGACGCGTCCCGTTTCCAGCGACAACGCACCGGCAAGCGATTCACGCATGTCTGCAATATAGGGAGCAAGCTTCGGTTTCTGCGTGATCAGCGTCAAATCCACATTCGAGACGCTCCAGGCGGAAAATGCCTCGTGTGCAAGGGTCTTCCGCAGAAGTTCCATGCTGTCTGCGCCGGAATAACGGGGATCGGTGTCAGGATAGAAGTGCCCGATGTCGCCAAGGGCAAGCGCACCGAGCAGCGCATCAATCAGCGCATGAACGGCCACATCCGCGTCGCTGTGCCCCAGAAGCCCTTTTTCATAAGGCAGTTTCACGCCGCAGAGAATCAGATCCCGCCCTTCCGCAAACCGGTGCACGTCGCAGCCGTATCCAATCCGAATGTCCGAATTCATACGCGGAACTCCCTCCCTTAAATGACGGTATTCATCAGATAGTTCATGATGAGAAAGGAAAAAACGGCGATCCCCCCGGCAAGAATGGCTCCGAGCCATGTCTTGATGATGAAGCCGATCAGACACATTGCGGCGGCATAGACACTCGTCAGGATGGAAAGAATCAGTCCGACAACCATCGAAAGATGCAGCATCGCAAAATAAAAGTGCGACCAGAAGGAATGAAACTCCACCTGTGGCCGGAATCCGCCCGCGTCAAGATATAGAAACATCGCGGCAATCGCGGCAATCGCCATGGTGAGAATCGCCGGAAGCATGAACAAGGAAAATAAGAGCTTCATTTTTCCGTCTTTCCTTCCGGCAATGTCACACCGGGCTCGAAACCAGCAGAACCCGGCAGAAATGGATTCTTACGCCTCCGGCGTGTAGTTCGGCGCGTCCTTGAGCATCAGGATGTCGTGCGGGTGCGCCTCGCGGAGAGCGGCTCCGCTGACGCGGATGAACTTCGAGGTCTCGCGCAGCGTCTCCAGATTGCGCGCGCCGCAGTATCCGAGCGAATAACGCAGCCCGCCGGCGAACTGGTGGACAACCTCCCAGAGCGGTCCGCGGTAGGGCACCATGCCTTCAACACCCTGCGGGACGAGTTTCTTTGCATCGTCCACATCGGCCTGTCCATAACGTTCCCGGCTTCCCTTGGAGGTCTTCATCGCCTCAAGACTGCCCATGCCGCGGTAGACGACAAAGCGTCTGCCGTGATGAATGATCTTCTCGCCGGGGCTCTCCATGGTTCCCGCCAGAACCGATCCCATCATGACGGAGGAAGCACCGACGGCAAGCGCCTTGGCGACATCGCCGGACTGCTTGATTCCGCCGTCCGCAATGATCGGCACTCTGCCGCGCGCCGCCTTGACCGCCTGGTAAATCGCCGTCACCTGCGGAGTCCCGACACCGGCGACGACACGGGTCGTGCAGATGGAACCCGGCCCGATGCCGACCTTGATCGCATCCGCGCCCGCATCGACGAGCGCTTCCGCCGCGGCTTCGGTCGCAATGTTCCCCGCGACAATGTCCAGTTCCGGATACTCTTTCTTGAACAGCTTGATCGTTTCGATCACGCCCTTGCTGTGTCCGTGCGCCGTGTCAATGACCAGCGCGTCCACATCGGCTTCGGCAAGCGCCGCCGCGCGCTCGTAGTCATAGGGGCTGATCGCCGCCGCGACACGCAGACGGTGCTCGGAATCGCGGTTGTAGGCGGGCTCCTCCTTCTCGATCAGCGTGCTGACATCCTGAAAACTGTAAAGGCCCTTGAGATTGCCGTCCTTGTCGATGATCGGGAGCTTGCCGACCTTGTTTTTGCGCATGATGTTGAAGGCCTCGTCAAGCTGCGTTCCGGTGGGAGCGGTCACAAGGCTCGTCGTCATGACCTCCTTGAGTTTCTGATTGTAGTCGTTCAGGAATTTGATGTCGCGGGAAGTGAGGATTCCGACGAGTTTCCCGTCGGCGTTGACGATCGGGAATCCGGAAAAGGAATACTGCTTTTCCGCTTTTTCCTTGAGCATCTCGCCAAGGGTGATCTCCTCGTTGAAAACGACCGGCTTGCGGATCAGCCCGTTGAGATACTGCTTGACCTTGCGGACTTCGTCGGCCTGCACGGCGGGCGTGAGATTCTTGTGAATGACGCCGATGCCGCCGAGTTTCGCCATGGCGATCGCCATTTCGCTTTCGGTGACGGTGTCCATCGCGGCGCTGATGAAGGGGACGTTGAGCTTGATGTTTTTGGAGAAGTAAGTCGAGATGTCGGCCTGGTCCGGCAGGAAATCGGCGTATTGCGTCAAGAGTGAGATGTCGTCAAAGGTAAGACCTTCGAATTCGAACTTGGCCATGAATTGATCCAGATAGCGATTGCCCATTTTACTTCTCCATGATTGAGTGTGGGCCGCGGAAGGCGGCAAATTTTTCATTTGCCATTGTAATGTATCATAAAACGCTTTTTTTTCAAATTCGGATGGGAAAAAAGTTTGTAAAAATACGAGTGACGGTTTAGATTAAGCGTTTTATGGAACTTGTCCCGGAAAAGATGTCATGAACACACTCTACCGTCTCCTGCACAATACTTCATTGGAAAACAATAAAAAAATTCTGTTTTCCGTTCTTTTTCTTCTTATCATCGCCAGTCTGGTTCCGAGAATCTACGGTTTATTCCGGCTTCCAAAGGAATTTCTTCATAATGACGGCGGTGAATACAGGAACATTTCCGAGCAGCTGGCCGGAGGCAACGGTTTTTCGGTCTCCTATTACCGCTGGTATGAAGCCAGTCCGCCGGGCGCAGACCGTGACAATACATTGCATGTGGATTTCTCCCGTCCGCCGATGCTGCCGCTCCTCGGAGCACTTCTTTACCTTCTGCCCTTTGACTGGATGACGTCAGCGAAGGTGACCGCTCTGCTGTTGAGCGTTCTCTGCATTCTGGCAACATTTCAGCTGAGCCGGGAGGTTTTCTCCTCGAACAAGCTTGCAGTGCTTGCAGCGGGAATCTATGCATTCTATCCCTATTCCATTTACCATTCGCTCTGCTGGTCCTCCGAAAATCTCTTCCTGCTTTTTCTGTGTATTTCATATTGCTTCCTGTTCCGCTGCATCCGCCAGGCATTCAACTGGAAGGATGCGGCACTCTGCGGCGTCATGCTGGCACTGGCCGTTCTGACGCGTCCGCAGGGCATTCTCCTGTTCCTTCTGCTCGGATTCTGCGGAGGGATCTTTTTTTTCCTGAAAAAAGAGACCCGCAGAAAGGTTTTCCTGTGTCTCGCGGCATTCGCGGCGGGAGGACTGCTCACACTCTCCCCCTGGATGATCCGGAACTGGCATGCAGCGGGCATTCCCTCTCCGCTCTCCTTTTACGGCCCCTATTCCTTTGCACAGGCGTCAAGCAATGTATCCTATGCAACCTATCGCTATGTGGACACCCCGGAATACAGGCATCGGACTGATCAGGCATGGAACAGCTTTCACGCGGAAAAAATAAAAAAGCTGGAAGAACGGAATATCTACCATCTGCCGGATGCAGCCCCTTATTGGAAAAAGTGGGCATGGGAATACATCCGGAAACATCCCGACCGGATGGCGTTTATCATCGGAAACCGTCTGCTGCACTGTTTCCGGGCCGCACCGAACATCGTTGCAGTTTCTCCGGCGGCTGTCCTGTGTTTCAGGGTCTATTTCGTATTCTTTTTCTGTCTGTTTCTTTGCGGAATCTGGTTTGCCGGAAAGCAGGCATCCAGCTTTCTTCTACTGCTTCCGCCGCTCTGCATGATCCTTCTGGCAATTCCATTCCTGATGATTCTTCGTTACCGCTATCCGTTTTTTGCGCCGTATGCGTCCATCCTGGCGGCATACGGGCTTTACCGGATCGTTCTGTTCTTTGCCGAAAAAAGGTCTCTGCGGACGTCGTCGCAGAACAGTATGATTCCATAAACCAGAAGCAGCAGCGACACCCCCCACAGCAGTTCGCCGCAGCCGAGGAAAAAGAGCGTGAATCCGACAATCCAGCAGCAGAGCGGAACGGAATATTTCTTCCACAGTGCCGGAAGAAGCGCAATCAGGCAGACGCCCAGCAGAACATACCTGAGAAGCACCCATCCCTTCCGGTAAACCGGAGGCAGAACACTGCCGTAGAACTGTTCCGCAGTCCAGGCGATCAGATACGGATTGTAGGCGAGAATCAGCAGGAAAAGCGGAAGCAGTGCCCCCCAGGCCGTTCTCCGGTTCCAGGAAACATTCCAGAATGCGCCGCAGCCGATCGCCGCGGCAAGTCCGAACAGCACCGGGAAAATGAATCGGATCGGACTGGCGGGAAAACAGACATATCCGCTGAAAAAGAGCGACAGGGGAAACACCCATAGGATAAAAAGAATCCGCTGAACCTTTTCCTTCATAAACAGAATGGCCGCCGTTCCGAAGGAAAAAAGAAGCAGATTGCATTTGACGAAATAGGTCATCCCCCCGCCCATGAGCGCACTCAGGCGGAAACCCTGGCTCGCCGTGTCATGCAGGACGTAGGGCCAGGTGAACGGCGAGGCAAAATCGCGCATGTTGATCAGAAACTGCGGCAGAAAAACACAGAGAAATGCACAAAGACAGCAGAACGCGTCGCGAAGAAGACGAGCCGGCTTTTCCCGGAAAACATCCTTGTTTCCTTTCCAGAAGAGAAACGCAAGCAGTGGCGCGAAGAAAATGTTGTTGATCCGGATCAGGCAGGCAAACGAGAACAGTGCGGAAATGAGAATCATCCGGGACAATCCCCGTATGCGGAAAATCCCCAGCAGAATGCAGAGCATGACGAAAAAGAGCGATGCCGGATCACTCAGCGCATTCCAGCCCGTCCAGATCTGAGTGTAATAGGATTTGTAGGAGAGGAAAAGCCAGGGCAGATCAATCCAGATGGAAAACAGATGCATGGGAAAATTCTCATACGGCGAAATCAGAAACGGAATTGCCAGAAAAATGCAGAGAAGCCAGAACGTCCGGCGCAGAGATCCGCAGAAATGCCGGAGAATGAGTGCCAGCATCACCGTGCACAACGGAAGGACAAGATAACCGTTCCATGCGGAAATCCATTCCGAAGCCTGCTGCATGCCATCACGGGAGATGCCCGTCAGCGAAAGGAGCGGCGAAATCAGCAGCGGATAGCCAATCGTATAGTTCCACGGTTCGGTCACAGTGCCGAACAGCTCCTGCGCAATCCGGAAATAACAGCTTTCATCTGTCAGACGAATCTGCGTGCTGCTTGAAAAATAGAGCCAGGCGGCGAGAAGGAACTGTTTCAGAAACGCAACCAGATACAGAACAAGAACAAGCGCTTCCGTACTTCCGCCTCCTCCTTCGCCAAACGGTTTCCGGAGAATACGGCTGCCGAACAGAAAGGTCAGGAATACGCCGCACAGCGAGGCCAGCGCCGCGGGAAGATGCCGCTGCTGCGAAACGGTGACGATCTCAGTTTTCCCGTTGAAAACAAACAGATCCGGGGATGCCCATGCCTCTCTTCCCTCTCCGGTCTGAATCTTATGGAAGGTAAGGAGATATTCCGCCGGAAACCAGCGGCCGTTGTTGAAATCCTTCGGGAGATAAGGCACATGTTTCCATTCCAGAGAACGGCGGCTGCCTCCTTTCTCCAGGATCCCAAGCTGTCGCGCATCCGGCGAAGCTTCGTCAAAATAAGGCGTTTCAGCCGGCAAATAGACATTCCGATTGCAGATGCTTTCGCAAAGCGGCCCCAGAAACGGCACCGCAAGAAACAGGAGAGAGGCAGTGATCAGAAAAAACAGCCATTCCCTGCGCGAGCGCGTCAGATTCTCCGTCATAAAATTACCCTTTCTATTTTCAGTTTCTGCGCATTCTCGCGGCAAAAGAGGCGTCGCAGTCGCCGTCCCAGGGCATGATCTGCTGTGTCCCTTCATTCCGTTCCCCTGTCAGCGGATTCGGGAACGGCTCCAGATGAAATTCTCCGTGTGTTTCCAGAAATGCGTTGACAACATCATGGTTTTCACGCCGGAACATCGAACAGGTTGCATAGACCAGCACACCGCCGCTCCTGACTCTGCGGGAGGCTTGATCCAGAATTTCCAGCTGTGTCCGGGAGAGGCTTTCCAGCTGTTCCCGCTTCGCTGTCCACCTTGCTTCCGGATTGCGCCGCCAGCGCCCGGATGAACCGCACGGAGCATCGACCAGAACACCGGAACAGAGGTTGCTTTTTTTCTCTCCGTTCACTTCCGTATTCCATGTTTCGGTGCGGATATTCGGAAAATCCGCGCACGCGGCGCGTTTTTTCAGTTCCGAAAGTTTCTGTTCCCGGATATCCGTTGCAATCACAATTCCCCGGCGGTGCATCAGAGAGGCGAGCTGCAAGGATTTTCCGCCTCCACCGGAACAGGCGTCATGCCAGATCTCCCCGGGATTCGGCATGCAGGCAAGTCCGATACACTGCGAGGAGAGGTCCTGCACTTCCATCCACCCTTTGCGGAAAGCTTCGATCGTATGCAGATTTACGCGGGCTTCCCGAATGGACAGGGCGGCTGTAACTTGCGCATGAGGCAAAGCATGGAGTCCCTGAGCGGCAAGCAACGCAAGCAGCCCGGAAACATCGTCCGTCTGCGCGCGGAGCCACATCGGGGGACGGCTTTGCAGAAACCGGTAGAAGCGTAAATCGAACGGATGAACCAGTTCCGCATGGGCCCACTCCGGCAGGGCGTGCACAAATTCCGGCGCATACTCCGATCCGGCAAGCGTGGCAAAGATACGGAAGCGTTCCAGTTCATTGTCTATGTCGAACAGATTGCGGAATTGTTCTTCCGGAAGAGAGACATTTTCAAGCCAGATGCGGCAGGTTTCGGGCACATGGCCTTCCAGCGCCGATGCGCCGAGCAGACAGAGGGATAGAGCACGCCGTGAAAAGCCGCCCTCCATCTCCTTTCCGAACGCATTCCGGAGGAAGCCGAACCACCGGAAGACGGAGAACACCATTTCTCCAATCAGGCGCCGGTCGCGGGAACCGAGCCGTCGGTCATTCCGGAAACAGCCGGAGAGAAAATGATCCGCGGGAAGTCTCTTTTTCAGAACGGCATCAAGCGTGCCGGAAAGAATCCGCATACAGGTTTCCGCCTGTGTCCGGAGGCGGGATTCTTTCATTTCCCGCGGTTTCATCTCATTGATGCCGTTTTCCATTTTTTTCCCGGTGTGTTGCATTTCTTCATAATATACAGCACAAACTCAAAAAAAGAAAATCAAATCCCCGGGGCGGTAAATGAAAAAAGCGCACAGCCCTGTTTTACAGAACTCTGCGCTTTTTCTGCCGTTCAGCAGAACTTATTTTTTCTTCGCGGCTTTCTTTGCCGGAGCAGCCTTCTTCGCAGGAGCGGCCTTTGCCGGAGCGGCTTTCTTCGCGGGCGCGGCGGCTTTCACCGGAGCGGCCTTCTTTGCAGGCGCAGCAGCTTTCACCGGAGCGGCCTTCTTCGCGGGCGCAGCAACTTTCTTTGCCGGAGCGGCTTTCTTCACAGGAGCAGCTTTCACCGGAGCAGTCTTTTTCGCGGGGGCAGCAGCTTTCTTCACGGGAGCGGCCTTTGCCGGAGCGGCTTTTTTCGCAGGCGCGGCGGCTTTTGCCGGAGCGGCCTTCTTCGCGGGAGCTGCGGCTTTCTTTGCCGGAGCGGCCTTCTTCGCAGGCGCAGCGGCTTTCTTTGCCGGAGCGGCCTTCTTCGCGGGCGCGGCGGCTTTCACCGGAGCGGCTTTCGCAGGGGTTGACTTTTTGGCTGCCGGAGTTGCTTTCTTGGCTGCCGGGGACTTGACGGATGTTTTGGAAGCTGTTTTACGCATCTTCGGTTCCACCGCTTTCTGTTGTTGGTTAGACTCTATAATAGCCATACACAACGCGAGTGCCTCGCGTCCGACTTTCCAGTTTTCATTGCCTCCCTTCGCAACGGAGGCGGCAAAGACGGCATGAGAATTCGGAATCGCCTTGATCGAATTGAAACGGATGATCTTCGGCTTTTTCGCGCCTTTCTTATGAATCTCAATAGCCTCATCGGTCAGGAGAATCGCGCCGTCCTGGCCGTAGATTTCAAATTTGTTGCCGCCGATCGGGAAGGTCCAGCTCAATTCGAGCGTGGCGGTCGCGCCGTTCTTGTAACGGAACAGCGCCACGACATTGTCGGGAACTTCGTGCGACAGATTTGTCGTCTGCGACATCACCGTGTCGACGGGACCGAAACACCATTGCAGGAGATCGGCCATATGAACGGCAATGTCCGTCACGAGACTGCCCTTGAATTTTTTCTGGACAAACCACTTTGCTCCGGGAGACCATCCCACATCCGGGCTGGAGGTGGCGGCGCGCAGACAGCGCGCGTGAAGCGGTTTCCCGATGATGCCGGAAGCCACAAGTTCGGCGAGCTTTTTATAAAGCGCGCTGAAGCGGAGCGACTGATTGACCTGGAGAATCAGACCGTTCTTTTCGGCGAGATCAATCATCTCGTCGGCTTCCTCCACACTGGAGGCCATCGGTTTCTCGACAAGGACATGTTTTCCGGCATTCAGACACTGGAGAGTCTGTTCATAGTGATACAGATTCGGGGTTGCGATGATGACCGCATCGACATCGGAGTGAAGGAGTTCGTCAAGGGAATTGCAGAATTTCGGTTTCAGTTTGTGTTTTTCGGCCAGTGCTTCCGCCTTGCCTTCTTTCGTGTCGAACATGGCTGTCACTTCGGCGTTTTTCCCGAGAGACAGCATTTCCGGCAGATGATTGGCGTCGGCGATTTTTCCGCATCCGACCAACCCGACTTTCAGGACTCCCATTTCTCCTCCTTCATTTTGTCTAAAACACCCTTTTTATACGGAACTTGTAAAAGTTAACACGCAAAATACAAAATTTCAACAGAATAAAAACAATTAAATGCAAATATTTGCAAATTATTTTTGTACCAGCATTCCGTCTTTCAATTCAACGATCCGGTCGGCGAGTCCGGCGACGAATTTATCATGTGTGACCATGAGGATCGTCACGCATGCGTCCGCATGCAGCTCCTGAAAGATTTCAAGAATGCCGCCGCCGGTCACCGAATCCAGATTGCCCGTCGGCTCGTCGGCAAGAAGCAGTTCTGGCGAATTCATCAGGGAGCGCGCGATTGCCGCGCGCTGCTGCTCGCCGCCGGACAGTTCATTGGCGCGATGCTTCAGGCGGTGCGCAAGCCCGACCCGTTCCAGGAGGGAAAGCGCTTTTTCGCGCGCCTCTTTTTTCGCCATCCCGTCCAGCATCGCCGGAAGCATTACATTTTCGCAGATATTGAGCTCGGGAAGCATGTGGTAAGCCTGGAAGACAAATCCGATTTTCTTCCGGCGGAACGCCACCGTTTCCCGCTGGGAAAGCGCGAGCACGTCCGTGCCGCTGATGGAAAGCGTTCCCGCATCGGGGCGCGAGATCGTTCCCAGAATGTCGAGGAGGGTCGTTTTCCCGCTGCCCGACGAACCGAGAAGCGCGACCCATTCCCCCTTTTCCACGGAAAGGGACACGCTTTTCAGCACCTCCACTTTATGCGAACTGATTCTGAACGATTTCGAGATGTTTTCCGCATTCAGGTAAAGCATGATTTCCTTCTCCCGTGTCTCACTCATAGCGCAGCGCCTTCGAGGGGTCCAGTTTTGCGGCGCGCAGCGCGGGAATCACGCCGCCGAACGTGCAGAGAAGCACCGAAATCAGTCCGATCCAGAAAAGATCGGACGCAATGATCCGCGCCGGCAGTTCGTCGAAAAGATACACCTCCTGCGGAAAGATTTCCTGCCCGGTCAGGAAACGCAGCGCGCGCAGAATGCTCATGCGGTAGAGCACCACCAGAGTGCCCAGAACGATTCCCGAAGCGGTTCCGATCAGGCCGACGTAGAAGCCCTGGAGAATGAAGATGCGCATCACCGTGCCGGAACTTGCCCCCATCGCCTTCAGAAGCCCGATTTCGCGTGTCTTCTGGATCACCTGCGTGATCAGCGTGTTCGTGATGCTGAACGCCGCAACCAGGACGATGAACACCAGAAGAAAGAACTGCATGTTCTTCTCCACCGCCAGCACGCCCAGAATCCGCCCGTTGATCTCCTTCCAGGATTCGATGTAATAGAGCGGCGCACTTTCTTTCAGGCTCTTTTCCATTGCCGACATGAATTTGTCCATGTGGAACGGATCGTCCGTCCAGACATAGATCGCGGTCGCCGTCCCCCAGTCGAGGGAGAAAAGTTCGTCCGCATCGTCGAGGTTCATGAACAGGAAATCGCGGTCGAAATCGTATTTGCGGAAGTTGGATATCCCGGTGATCCGGAACTCCGAGGGCAGATAGAGTTCGGAATTCTTTGCCAGTTCGATTTTCCCGTCCTTGTTCCGTTTGAACAGCTTTGCGATGTTCGTCGAGGAGTGAATTAAAATCCGGTCGCCGACATTCAAACCGAGCTCGCGCGCGATCACATAGCTGACGATCACTTCCCCGCGTTTCAGCGAGTATTTCCCCGCGAAAACCACATCCTCCAGACGCAGTTTGTCCGTCGTGCGCGACGGATCGAAACCGATCACCGCCTTCGGGACGAATGTGTCGTGTTTCTGGAGCAGAACGGGCGCAATCACGGTCGGGAGCGCCTCGCCTCCGACCTTCTCAACCATCGCCGCAATCCGGTCCGGATCGTCGATCACCATCGTGCGGTATTTCGGGCGGATCTGCGCATGGGAGGTCGTGTCGAGCAGTTTCTCGCGCATCTTGTCGGAGAAGCCGCTCATCACCGCGAGAACGACGATCAGCACCGCGACGCCGAGCGCCACGCCGATCACCGAAATCAGCGTGATGACCGATACCGCGCTCCGCTTCGGCTTGAAGTATTTCCAGGAAAGAAAAAATTCTGTTTTGAGATTCATTTTCCGTGCAACCTTTTTTCTGATCCTGATAAGGTATCACTCATTTCCTCTTTTTTCACCCCCGGAACGCTGTATTTTCCCGAAAAAAGCGTGTATATTAACCAAAACATTCAATCCAGTGCGGAATTTCCGGAAAAGAGGATGAAAAAGAGCAGCCTTTCAGAAATCGAACTTCTCGCTCCGGCGGGGAACATGGCAAGCGCGCTTGCCGCGTTTGACGCGGGCGCGGACGCGGTCTACTGCGGATTGAAGCAGTTCAACGCGCGGGAGCGCTCCGAAAACTTCACCGTGCACGAAATGGCAAAACTCATCGCCTGCGCGCACCGGAACGGGAAACGCGTTCATGTGACCTTCAACACGCTGGTCAGGGAGTCCGAGCTCCCGTCCGCCGCGGAGTCGCTCGCGATCCTGACGGACCTGCGCCCGGACGCCGTCATCGTACAGGACATCGGCATCGTCTCCGTCATCCGGGATTTTTTCCCCGATCTGGTCATTCATGCCTCGACGCAGATGGGAATCCACAACTCCGCGGGACTTCAGGTCGCGCGGGAGATGGGAGCAGCCCGCGTCATTCTGGAACGGCAGGTCACGCTCGACGAAATCAGGGCGATGACCGGAAACGGCAGTCGTCTTCCTGTGGAACTGGAAGTATTCATCCACGGCGCGCTCTGCTGCTCTCTTTCCGGCGCCTGTCTTTTCTCCTCGTGGCTCGGCGGCTCCAGCGGCAACCGCGGAAGGTGCAAGCAGCCGTGCAGACGCTGTTACTTCGACGCGGCGGACACGGAGAAGAAACACGGTGCGTTTCTCTTTTCCACCGACGATCTCTGCGCCGTTGATCTGCTGGAAGATTTCCGGGAGGCGGGTGTCTGCTCGTTCAAGATCGAGGGGAGACTCCGCCGTGCCGATTATGTCTCCCGGACGGTCGCGGCTTACCGCCGCGTCATGGATGCCGATCCCGCACATCGCGCACAGGCGCGGAAGGAGGCCGGTGAGATACTGCGGGGAGCCTATACGCGGAAACTTTCACTCGGATTTTATACCGTGAAATCAATGGAAAATCTTGTGCGGCGCGATGCTTCCGGCCCTTCCGGACTCTACTGCGGGAAAGTCGCTACCGTGCGATCCGGCGGATTCACGGCTAATCTGACGAAACGTCTGCATGTCGGCGACACGATCCGTGTGCAGGCGCTTTCCGATTCCGGCGACGGCGCAACCCTTTCCATTCTGCGCCTTCTGGTCAACGGAAAACCCGCGATGAAGGTTCTGCCCGGCGAAACGTGCTTCATCGGAACGGAAAAAACGGTCGCGAAGGATGCTCTGATCTACAAGACCGGCGAGTCCGCCTCCGATTATGCGAAACGCATCGCCGCGCTTCCCGAACCCCGGACGGCGCTCAATCTGGACATTTCCCTGTCGCGCAGCCTCGTTTCCGTCACGGTGCGGAATCTTGCGCAGACAATGCACTGGGAAACGCCAGTCTCATTTCCCGAAGCGTTGAAAAATCCCCTGCGGACGGAAACGCTCCGGGAGGAATTTTCCGCGAGCGCCTCGGAGTGTTTCCTGCTGGGAGAGTGCCATGTTTCCATTGCGGGAAATCCCTTTGTACCCGCAGGGGAGCTGAAAAAAATCCGCCGAGCCTTCTGGCAGTGGGCGGATGCTTCCATTGCACAGGAAAACGCCGTGTGGAAAGGGAAAGCCGCACTGGAAAAATTTTCCTGCTTCCGCCGTTCGCGCCGACCGGGAAATGCGCCGCTCTTCCCCGACTGCGCCGCACTCGGGAAAAACATGCGCGGCATTCCGGGAG
>CASEFP010000130.1 GCA_949287225.1 uncultured Lentisphaeria bacterium | reverse complement strand
GCCGCATAGACCTTTTTGCGGATAACAGCACGTCCGCATTCCGGCAGGGATTGGACGTTGCTTACGGTTCGTTGTTTTGGTTTTTTCGTTTGCATAATGCGTAATATACCATGCTGACGTTAATTTGTCCAATACAATAAAAGGATTCTCCTCTTGATTTTTTCCAATTTTCGCATATAATTAAAAATATAGAATTAACATTATTCAATAGAGAATAAAAGGCTTTTTTATGGATTCCGATTTTTTATTGAAAAATCCGCTTTCAAAACAGCTGTATGAATCTGTAGGCTTATACTATACACCATAATGTATATTTAACAAGTTATAATAGTCGTTATCATGATTATTGCAATTCTGGCATCCATGCTTCTTCCGGTGCTGGGAACGGCGCGCAGAAGAGCGCATGAAACGTCGTGCAGGAGCGCTCTCCGTCAGACGGGCGTTGCGTTTTCCATGTACGGCAATGACTATGCCTACTGGCCGCTTCAGTATTATACCGAAGAAACAGGCAAACTGCATTATCATACCGTTCTTGCGGATTACAATATTACCGTGAAACTTCTCATCTGCCGGGATTCGGCAAATCCGGCCCCGTCCTTCCAGCTTTACGGCAGTTACGGCTACAATATGGTTCTCGGGAACAAGCAGAAAACGGTTGCGGTGTACCCGAATGCGGCAAAAATACCGCTTTCAGGCATCATCACGCTGGCTGACGCCATCAACACCGATCTTTATTACAACAATACGGCAACGCGACTTGCTTATGGCCGGCATCCGGGCGGATTGAATTTTCTCTTTGCGGACGGACATGCGGAAAAGAAAACCCCAGGCACAGTCATGAGCAAACAGTTGAATTATAATCTCACAGAATATGGAATCTGTTATTGAAAACAAAAAGGAGAGCGCAATGACAAACAGAAAAATGAGAAAGTGCCTCATCCTGCTGGGGGCTTCGTGCACACTGGCCCTTGCAGCGGAAAACACGCAGGAAAATCTTCTGCTGAATTCGGATTTCCAACTCGCCACACAGCCGGGATATCCCGATTTCTGGGATGGCGCAAGCGGCTGGCTCCCGGGGACGCATACACTTCTTGACGAAGGCTTTATACCGGGAACCAGAAGCATGCTTCTTACGGTGAAAAATAAGAAAGAGGTCAAACTTTTCAGCGGCAATTTCGGCTGGTCTCCGGGAAAGGAAGGCACTCCGTATACATTTTCCGTATATCTGAAAAGCGAACCCGCCGGGCTGAAGGCGAAAATCGGCTCCTCCCGCTTCGGAGAAAAAACCGTAAATGTCGATTCGGAATGGAAACGCTACACCGTGAGCGGAAAACTGGATCGTCTCGGCGGATTCCGCGGACGTTTTCTCCGTCCGGAGATCACATTGCTCGCCGCGGCGGACGGTTCGAAACTGCATGTCAATGCGCCCATGCTCCATCGGGGCACAGAGGAAGCGCCTTATGCGAAAGCGGCAGCGGAGAAGAAGGAAACTCCTCCCGCCGAGCCTCTTGAAAAATCGCTGGCGGGATTCTGGCGTTTCGACAGGATGGAGAACAATACGATCATGGACTTCTCTCCCAGACCCCATCCAGCGAAAATTACAGGAACCTATCGCGAAGGAACAACCAAAGAGGGAAAAGGCATGCTGTTTGACGGCGAAACCTTTGTCACCGTGCCTTACACGCAGGATCTCGACATTCCGAACGGGGAGGTCACAGTGGAGATTCTTCTGAAGGTGGAACCCGCGCGGACCATGCCGGTCCTGACGCATGGAATGCAGTGGGGCGGCTATGCGCTCCAGATTGCATACGGGAAATACCAGCCGTTCTTTTCCGCATGGAAAGGCATGCTGACGCAGCCGGCTCTTCCGGAAACCGTTCACATGGTGATGAGTTACCGGAAACCATATGCGGAGGTCTACTTCAACGGTGCTCCGGAAACGAAAACCCTTCTGAACGTGGACATGAAGAAGGATTGCGGGAAGCGCGCTTTCATCATCGGCGGCTGGGAGTCGGTCAAGGAAAAGAAGAAAGGATACGAGACATTCCCGGGATTCAAGGGGATCATTCACTATGTCAAGGTCTACCACCGCAGGGTCACACCGGAGGAAGCCGCACAACTTTACAGCAGCAGAGGAGAAAATCTGAAATGAAATGGAAATTTTCCGCCGTTGTGTTTCTCTGCGGACTGACACTCTGGCTGCCCGCGGAAATACCGCGTGTGCAGATTGGCGAGCTTACGGGAACTCCTCCTGCAATAGACGGACGGATTGAGGAGAACGAATGGAAGAATGCTCCGCAGCTCTCGGATTTTATTCTTTCCGGAACCAGCCGGAAAGCAGAGAACCGTACGGAAGTGCGGATTCTGAAGGACCGTCACGTCTTTTACCTTGCCGCAAAATGTTTTGACAGCGAAATGGACAAGCTGTCCGGGAAAGACTGGTTTGAAGTTTTCTTCGCTGATCCGGATACACGCATCTATTATCATTTTTACCTCTTTTCAAACGGGGGAAAGGGGCAGGACGGCAGTCCGGGAGTGTTTCTCTTCGGCGCTCCCCACTGGCAGGCAAAGACCAGCCGGCACGCTGACCGCTGGGAAGTGGAGATCGCGATCCCCTTTTTCAATCTTTCGCCCCAATACATGGATACGGCAAACTGGCGTTTCAATGTCTGCCGCCAGAAGGTCTCCGGAAAAAAGGAGAATTCCCAATGGTCGGACACCGGAGGATATTTCCATATGCCGGAACGTTTCGGCATTCTCGAGGGAATGAAAAATATGGATTTTGTTCCTTATGTCGCGGTTTCCCAGCAGATTCGCGAAGAGCGGACGGAGGATTACCGCCTGCCCTCCTACTTTCTCCTGGACCGTTCCTACTACACGACGGAAACCGGAGCGGAATTCAAACTCTGCACCGATGCGGAGACGTTTGCCGCGTTCGGAAAAAATGCAACTGCGGAAATCGCTCTGAACGGAAAAACCCTTTCACTTCCTCTGAAAGAACGTGTTGTGCGCGGCACATTTGACATCTTAGGCCTTGCATGCGGGACCTATCCGGTCACGGTAAGGGCCGGAAGCGGAAAGGGGCTGAAAGAATTCAAGACAGAACTCATCAAACTGCCGCCGGCGGAAAACGAAATCAAAATCAACCGGTTCACGCGCCTGCTTCTGAAAAACGGGAAACCTTTCATCCCGCTTATCTGCGAAATCATGCTTCAGGGCACGCGCCTGCCGGATCCCGCGGCACCGGAAAACGCGCTGGAACTTCTCGCCCGCAATTCAGGCTTCAACACCCTCTGCTTCTGGTGGACGCATCCGGCGGACGCCATGCCGGTCTGTGCAAAAGAAAATGCCATGGTGATTCCCGCACTGGTCGACATCATGGCCTCGAAACAGCCGAAGGAGCCGCAATATAGGAAAACGGTCGCGGAGTTTTCCGGACATCCGAATCTTCTTGCCTGGCTGATCAGCGACGAGGGCAACATCGGAAAATCCGAGAAAGAATACATACAGATCTACCGTCTGATGAAAACGCTGGATCCCTACCGCCCCGTGTTCCGCAATGAATCCGGCTGGACCATCGGGTATGGCGGACCCGGCGGCCTCGGCACCACGGATATTTTCTGCGGCGGCTACGGCGGAGCCAAGTCGGCACACGCAATCTCGCTTGACGCCGTTCCGCACGGCGCACCGGTTTTTCTCCTGAGCGCGGCATTCGGCATTCCGGAAAAACATCGTTATCTCTCCGCAAAAGAGACGATCTGCTGGGTTTATCAGATTCTGATCAACGGGGCCACGGGAGCTTTCTGGTGGGGCGCGCACAGCGGACAGCAGCCGATTCCATTCTGGGAAACAATCCGGCAGATCCGTCGGGAAATCGACATTCTGACTCCGGTGTTCAATACGGAAACTCTGGACAAGGGAATATCCTGTTCCAACGGGAATATCTCCGCCACGCTGCGCTTCCATGACGGAGCGTATTATCTGATCAGCGTCAATCTGACCGAAAAACAGCAGGACGCGGTCTTCCGGCTGGATCACAGGCTGTTCCCGGAAAAAGGAAATGCCGAGGAGCTTTTCGAAAAACAGATTCACTCCTTTGCAGAATCGCTTCTGAAACTGCAATATCAGGCGCAGGAACGCAAGGTGCTGCGCATCCGGAAATGAATGGCCCTGGTGCAGGGCTTCGCTCCTTGAAATCATTTTTTTGAAATAACTCTCTGCTCATGAAAAAGATTTGTTCCATTATCAATTTCATCCGTCTGGAGGATCCCAGAATGCCGCAGATCAATCATCTGGAGCCGGTCCAGGAACAGATGAAGCTGATCCGGAAATACAACTTCCCCGCCACATGGCTGATGCAGACGGACGCCATGCTCAAAGGGCCCTATCCGGCATTTTTCAGCCGGGAACTGCCGGCAAACAACGAGCTTGGCATCTGGCTGGAAATCACGCGTATTCATTGTGAAGCGGCAGGAGTGAAATTCCGCGGCAGGGAAGGGATCAACTGGGATTATCATTCGCAGGCCTCCCTTACAATCGGATACAGCAGATCGGAACGGATCGCCCTGGTCGACGCTTCCATGCGGATTTTTCTTGAAAAATTCGGTTTTTACCCGCGCTCCGTAGCGGCATGGTATCTGGATGCCTTCACCCTGGGATATCTTGAAGACCGATACCGGATCAGGGCAACGGCGAACTGCCGGGATCAATGGGGGACGGATGGTTATTCCATCTGGGGCGGCTACTGGGGCGGAGCGTATTATCCGTCCAGAGGAAACGCCAACCTTCCCGGCGGAAATGAAAGCGGACAGATCCGTGTTCCTCTCTTCCGCATGCTGGGGAGCTGCCCGATCAATCAGTATGACAGCTCGCTCGGAGACAATGGGCAGGGAGTATGCACACTGGAACCGGTCTGCTGCCGGGATCCGCGCTGGATGAACACTCTTTTCCGGAATCTGTTCGAACACCTTGAAAATGACTATTCCTATGTCCAGATCGGACAGGAAAACAGTTTCGGATGGCCCCGGATGAAAGAGGGTTATCTCATGCAGATGAAGGAACTGAAAAAAATTGCCGAAGCAGGCAATGCGGATCTGATGACAATGGGAGACGCGGGGGAGTGGTTCCTTTCCCATTATCAGGTGACTCCTCCGCTTGCCATTGCGGCCATGGAAGATCCGAATCCGGCGGGCAGACAGGCATTCTGGTTCAACTCGCGCTATTATCGCGTTTCCCTGATCCGGCGCGGAAGACATCTGACCGTGCGCGACTGGCATTGCTTTGAAAATCGTTATATGGAAAAATATCTGGAAGCACGCTGTGACACTCATGCGATGGTAACGGATGCGCCTCCTGTCGTGGAAGGTTTTCTGCGTCAGAAGAACGCCGTTCCCTCCGAGATGAAAATCGAACTCCTCCGCCCGGGGACCGCGATAGAGCCGGAATTCGAAAAATTCGCGGCAACAATTCCGGAAAGGAATCATTTTGAGGTAAGGGCGGAAGGGAAACAGGGAATACTCGTCTGGCATTTCACAGAATACGCTTTTTCTGTCACATTGCAGTCGGAAGATCCCTGGAGCCTTGTTCTGCCCATGGAGCGAAAGGTTGTCAGATCTCTGGAAACGGAAAAACTCGTTCTGGAACACAACGGATGCGTTTATGAAATCGGATTCTCCGGAATTCGCCGGACAGAGCAGACTGATACGTTCATCCGCCTGGAAGCAGCCGGCACGGAAGTATGTTTTTACCCTTGCCGGCCATGCACGGCCGCTCTCCAATGAAAAGGAAACTTATCATGATCCACATCTTTGCAATGCCCCCGTTTCTGCATATTATCCCCGCTGCTGTTCCAGCTTCTTCAAAGCAAACTGTTTCCCGTTTCTGCAATTTATGCAAATCATTTTTCCGGCACCGGGCACATTGTCATCGAACAGCATAAAAGACGCCTGAAATTGAGCGGGAAATCTCTTTTCAGGAATGAATTACCGCGATGCAACCATACGCGGTATCGGGGATTTCGCCTGCGGCGACCAGCTTACGCAGCTGGACCGCGGCAGGACTGATAGTCCTGCACGAAGCATTTTTGCGATGCAGAGCATCGCTGTATGAAACTGATTTTTTTGAATCAAATACCGTCCATTATACCGTTTTTCAGGAATTCCGCATGATCTCTTCCGGGTTGAATTGAAAAACGACAAATATATCCTCTGTCGTCAGCAGGCGGGACAAATCACCAGAATCATCACTGCGCAGGGTGTCCAGCAGTAAAGTTCCCACAGAATGATTTCTTCTGATACATAGACAAAATGCCCTCTCTCCTGATTGGAATATAAACCGTTTCCGGGGATGCTTGCGGACGGGGCGCCCCTCGGCACATCCAGATTGATCCGGGATGACAAGGTCAGCCCCGGATCGCTCCGCTGAATCATGTTGTCCTGATGGCGTCAATCATCCCGATGATTGAAATTGTCATTGCATTCCATTGATTTGTCTATTCGTTCCTGCCGGTTTATCGTATATAATATCCGCGTTGTCGAACAGAATTGAAAAATTCAGATACAAAAAGAAAAGGAGAAACGAATGAAAAAAATCTGTTTCCGGCTGCTGGCTGTTTTTTTTACCTTTTATCTTTCAGCACAGGAACTGAAACCGGTATTCCGCTGTTTTTTTGAAAATGGGCAGCCGATGGCTTTCGACGCATCCGGAAAGGCCGTTGCGCCGCTGGAAGTTCAGGATGCGGCGATTCTCCGGAACGGCGGACTGGAAAAGGATGCGTTTGCATCGGACAAAGGCCGTCTCGGCTATTCCGGCCGGCTGTTTCCTACAGACAAGGGTACGATCGAAGTATGGGTGAAACCAAGTGAAAAAGGCTGTACGCCGCAGGATCATGTTTTTGTCTGCACCGACCGCTGGGCAGTGGAAGGCTATCCCTATCTCTGGCTCTGGGAAACCTATATCCGCTTCGATGTGGACCCCGGCCCGCGTCTGGTTTATGGACGTGTCGCCAACAATTTCTGGCAGCCGGGGATCTGGAACCATGTGGTCGCAACTTATGAGAATTCGGGAAAAACCGCTCTTTATGTCAATGGAAACCTTGTTGAGAAGCGCCAGGTGAAACCATGGAAACCCGGTAGACCGGAAAAACTGTGGATCGGATCCAATGGACAGAATGGCCGTTATGCGGACGCAGCGATTGATTCCGTCCTCATTTACGACAGACCGATGACACCCGAAGAAATTCAAAAGCGCTTCAAACGAGTCGCAATGCCGATGCTGAGTGTCTCCGGCAATACTCATGATGTCCTGTCTGGAACACACACGCCCGTCGAACTGAACTTCCGGAACATCGGTTCGGCAGCCTTCCGGGGAAACATCACGGTCTCCCGGAACAACGCTCCGGCATTGACCTTTGAAGACCGCACCATTCCAGCAGGCGAAAACACAATTCTCCGCATCCCCCCGCCGTTCGCGCCGGATGCCGACGGACGCATCACATTGAAATCCCAATGGCTTGAAGGACCGGGAGGCAAACTGCCGCGAACAGCTTTCACGGAGTTTTACAGTCCGAAACCGCTGGATGCACCGATGAAAAAAGCGCCGGTATGGCGCCTCATACGAAAAGTGGACCCCTACTCGGAGGAACCAGCGGCGCATAAGGGTTTGACGGTTCCGCGTGTTTACGGGAATTTCCGTTACCGTGAAGCCGGCGTTCTGATGCACAACCGTTTCGCCTATCTCTTTGAGCTGCCGGAAAAAGATCTTCTCCTGCGCGTCCGTTTCAAGATTCCGGACAATCGTAAACGCATCACACTGGTTTCCCAGACTCTGCCGGATTTTGCACCCGCAAGAACCTGTGGTCTGGAACAGCAGGTGCTCGGCAGCGGAATCCTCTGCAGTGCGGAGTATCCAAATACAGGAAAAGTCCTTCCTTATGAATATATCTTCCGCCACAGGAGCAGAAATCTCGGAGTGATCTTTGAGAGCTATGCGTTTGCACAGCCTGCGGCGGTTGGAGAAATCAGTGTTGAATACGCGATTGCCGATGATCGTTACGGCCCGGCGGCGCAGATCCCCTCTTCCGGCGCGAAAAATGCCCGGCGTGCCGGCCTTTACTGGGAAGATCCCGTTCTCTCAATGTGCTTCGGCGGCATCGGGGGGACGGATTATGTCGAATATGACCGACAGCTCAAAGCCGCAATGGATTATTTCAGCTGGACCGGACAGAATATTATGATTTATCCGACAGTCTGGTATGCGGGGCCGCTCTACAAGAGCAGCAGGGAACCGGGAACATGGCCCAGCGGCATGCGTCATCATCCCGCGGAATTTCCAAGACTGTTTGCATTGCGCTGTGCGGAACGCGGAATCAAGTTTGTTCCAAGTTTCGCCATGTCGCGCATGCCGTCGCTGGCTCCGCGTTTCGGCACCAGCGACAGGATTATTGCGGGAGAGGATTTTCTGAATACGGTTTCCGCGGACGGGGTTGTTTCAAATACGCCCCGCATGGAACGGCCTCCGATTTACAATGCCCTCCGCCCGGAAGTGCAGAAAGCCGTGGAGAACATTGTAGAGGAAAACATCGCCATGTGCGGCGGCCTGCCCAGTTTCGGCGGAATTTCTTTTTTCCTGAATATGTGGAACCCGACACAGCTGGGGCTCTGGCTTGACGGCTCTTATGACGACTGGACAATGCATGAGTTTGCAAAATTCCGGAACGAAACGCTGCCGGGAATCCCCGGGAAAGCGGAGCGTTTCCGGACAAGGGCGAAATGGATCAGGGAAAATCCGGAACGCCGCAAGGCATTTCTTCTGTGGCGCGCCGATCTCGTCACCTCCTTTTATGAGAGAATCGCGGGACGCCTGAGAAAAGTCAACCCGGATGCGAAACTCTATCTCATGCTTGACGTGCCGAGTTCGACGCTCTACTGCACCTCCGGGGGAATGTATCTCAAACAGCCATATTCGGAAAATCCCTTTCTGGAGATGGGACTGGATCTGAAGAGGCTTGCGGCAAATCCCGGAATCTGCCTGAACCGGATGTTCAATCTCGGCATCCTCCGCGCCGAGGAGAAATATCGTCCGCGTGAGACCATGGTCGCCCCGGATATCGACCTGACAGAAGCCTTCCAGAAACCGCTTCTCGGATACGCCGGAGCGGTCAATATTCATGAACAGTATCTGGAATCCCACGGTCAGTGCACCGGTGAAAAAGCCATGAAAATGCCGCTTCCGTGGAAAACGGAGGCTCCGGGACGCTGCTGTGCCCCGCTGCCGTCGGGAAGATATCTTCTGCGTTATTACGCGCGTGCGCTGGAAATGTTCGATCCGATGGAGATCACCAGCGGCGGCTATACGCTCGGCATCCACGGCGCGGAAACGCTCGTCCGGGAATGGACCACGGCCTTCCGGATGCTTCCCCGCGTAAAGTTCACGGACAGCGCACGCAGCGGTGACGCGCTTGTGCGCAGGGCCTCCGCCGAGGGGTCCGACTGGTATTACCTGCTCAATACCGGCATGAAAACACTTTCCGGAACCCTGACGGCCACCGGAAGCGGGATGGATCCGATTGCCGGCGGCAAGATCTCCTCCGGTGAACTGGAACTGCGTCCCTATGAACTGCGCGTTTTCCGGATGGAACACGGAAGCCGTCTCAACTACAAAACAACAGGAGAAAAATAACATGAAAACATATCGTTTCACTTTGACGGAACTGATCCTGGTCTGCTGCACGGCGGCCCTGCTCTGCACTGCCGTCTTCGCGGCGGGAACTCTTGCGGGCGGCAGGGACAAACAGGCGCAATGCGCGGCAGCCCAGGCGAACATGTGGCGCGGAATCCGCGCCTACGCCTCGGATCACGGCGGTTTTCTGCCGCGCGCGGGTCTGGAACCGAATGAGCGCTGGCTTTCGGAGTGGCGTTTCTCCTTTGACTCCAAGATGAATATGCTCCGCGAACTGTGCAACTACATTCCGACGGAGAACTTTCTCTGCCCCGCCGCGCCGTTCAATCAGGAGAAAATCTACCGTCCCGTGATTCAGGACGAGGCCTGTTCCTTTGAAGGCAATGCCATGCTTCTGAACAGAAACAATGCCGAAGCCATGAAAATCGACGCCATTCCGACACCGGAACGGATTCTGCTGCTCACCGACCGCGGTCTCACACAGATCGGACTCAGCCTGACAGCCCGTTTCGCGGGAAACGGAAAATACCGTTTCGGCAGAAATCACTGGCGGGCGGCGGAGCGCGTCCACCAGGACAAGCTCAATGTTATCATGGCGGACGGCAGCGCTGCGCTGCTTTCCGAATCCATGATCTCCAGAGACAAATCCTACGGGCTGAATCCGGACGGAACTCCGATGTTCTGAATAACCGTCTGATTGAAAGAGACATGCGGGGAAATCGAAAAATCCATTCTCAAACAACCTTTTCCATATTATACTTAAAGCAGATTCGCTCAGTCCGGAACGACAGAGGGAAATAAGAGAAAAATGAATATTTCACTTTCAGCAAAACAGGCGCTCCACACACAAACAGGGAAAAACATGATGAAAAAAAGCAGACTTTCCACATGGAAGCATATTCGGATTTTCACCTTGATAGAGCTCCTCGTCGTGATCGCGATCATCGCAATCCTGGCATCCATGCTTCTCCCGGCACTGAACAAGGCCAGGGAAAAGGCACGTGCGATCACCTGCACCTCAAATCTGAAGCAGCTGGGGACCTCCCTCATGATGTATCTGGACGACTACAAGGATTATTATCCCTCCCAGAGAAAGGAGCCTTCCGAGCACTGGAAGTATGACAACAGCGGCAAATTGATCACCAATACGCTCGGAAACATGCTGACATCCATGATAGATTATGCCAGCTATAAAATTCTGGTCTGTCCCGCAAATGACGGCAATCCGGTCTGCGAGTATGACGGCGCCCGGCCGGTCTATGAGGATGAGAAATGCTCGTTCCAGGCCAATCCGATTCTGTTCCGCTATGGGTTCCTCGTCAACGGCTCGTCCGACAATTTCGGAACGACGAAATCCGGACGTGTCCCGAACAAATCCAGCACGGTCATGTTCCGCGACCGGGGCTATACTCATATGAACATCAGCAAGGTTTCCGGAACGGATTTCAACTTCGAAGCCAAAACAATCCTCCACGGATTCATGGCAAACTTCCTCTGGTGCGACGGTCATGTGAGTCCGCACCGAGTCAAGAAAAACAATGCCGGATTCAATGAATTGAGGAACTGGGAGCAGTACTGGGCCTCCAAAAGCATGGACCTGACGCAGCCGGCATTCTGAAAAAACTCATCGAAACGCCTGCACTGCCCGGAACAGCTGCCGTCAGGAGGTTTTCCGCCGGAAATAGTTATCCCGGTAGACGGAGGGAGAGATTCCCGTCAGCGTTTTGAATCTTCTGCTGAAATGAAACGGATCCATATAGCCGAGCCGCTTTGCTATGTCCGCAAGGGTCAGATCGGTCTGCGTGAGCAGTTCGCATGCGGCATTGATTTTGAGCCGGTCCGCATAGTTTTTCGGAGAAACGCCGAGAGATTCCTCGAAAAGACGCCGGAAGTGCGTTTCGCTGATGCCGCAGTATTCCGCCATTTCCGGGACTGTCCACCATTTCCCTGGAGAATTCTTCATCTCCTTGATCAGCTGGGCAATCGAGGAAACCGTATTGGATTCGATCGTCTTGTTTTCCTGATGAATGTCGTAAAGCAGACGGAGAAGCATCAGCGAGGCCAGGAGCTGGTTTTCACGGATCGGATTTTCCGCCTGTTCGATAATCGGCAGGAGTCTCCGTCCAAGTCCGAAGGAAAAAACACCCCCCTGAATGATTCCGGATTTCAGCAGCAGATCAGGCAGGCGGCCGCGGAAACAGATCGAATCCTCGACGTATTTGGCGCGGTGGCCGCCGTAACACTGAACCACGCCGGGAAGCGCGATAACAAGACTGCCCGGCTCGAAATAAATCTCCTTCCTGCCTTTTTCCAGGTAGACACCATGCCCGTCAATGATATGCGAGAGACAGAAAAATTCAAAATAACGATTGGCCGCATGGCTGTCGCACGGCCCTCCGACAAGAGCGTTGTGAGTCAGGACAATCTGGCAGCCGAACTCCTCGGAAAAAGGATCCGGTTTCCCGGAAACCCGGTGAACCTGAATTTTTTCAGGAGTGATTATATCATAAACGATGATTGTTTTATCCATCGTATTTTCCCATTGCTGAACGTATATTCCTGAAGGATATGCTTCATAATAGAATGCGTCAAAACCCAAAAATCAAATTTTTGCCGGAGAAAATAGCAAAATGAGCTGGATCGACTGGGGTATTGTAATCGGAATTCTTTCTGTTGTTTTGTTCTTCGCCTTTTATTCCCGCCGTTATGTCCGCGGCGTCGTCGACTATCTCGCGGCAGGACGTGCGGCGGGACGCTACATGATGTGTGTGAGCGATATGGCAGGCGGCCTGAGTGTGATTGGAATGGTCGCGCTGGTCGAAATCAAGTATCAGACGGGATTCGCCATCGGATTCTGGGAAACGATCATCGGACCTCTCGGAATGTTTCTCGCTCTGACGGGATACTGCGTCTACCGCTATCGGGAGACGAAGGCGCTTTCCGCCGGACAGTTTCTGGAAATGCGTTACAACAAGGCCTTCCGGATCTTTGCCGCCGTCATCCGGACCCTTTCGGAAATGATCACAAACGCGATCGCGCCGGCCATCGCCGCGCGCTTTTTCATTTATTACCTCGGATTTCCCCACTATTTTGAACTCTGGGGAATCCGTATTTCCACTTTCGCCACGGTCCTCGCCGCGGTTCTGCTGATTGCGCTGGTCATCATGCTTACCGCGGGACAGATCTCCCTGATCGTGACGGACTGTCTTCAGGGACTTCTCTGCTACCCGATCTTCATTCTGCTCGCCCTGTTTCTCTACTTCAACTTTTCATGGGACAATCAGATCGCCCCTGTCATGGCGGACCGTGCCGCGGGAGAGAGTTTTCTGAATCCCTTCGACATTGAAAAACTCCGCGATTTCAACCTCTTCGGCTTGTTTGTCGTTGTTTTCGGAACGGTTCTGAACCGCGCGAGCTGGTTCGGAGGCGGTTCCATCATCTGTGCGAAAACGCCCCATGAACAGAAAATGGCGGGAATTCTGGGCACCTGGCGGCAGGGATTCGCCTGGGTTCTCTGCATCCTGCTTGCCGTCACGGTGCTGACATTTATGAACCACCGGGATTTCGCCGGACAGGCAAATGAGCTGCGCAGGGAACTCTCCGTGAAGGTGCTGGATGAGGTTGTCCCGGACTCTCATCCGAACAAGAACGCGGCCAAAGAGTCCGTCCTCCACATTCCGCCATCGGAACATGTAACGGGAACGGCGGCCCCACTCTCCCGCACACGGAATCCGGACACCATTTACCTGGACACCGTTCACCGGACACTTGGTACAGACGGCAGATCCAATTACCTGTTCCAGCAATTCCGGACGATTTACCATCAGATGCTCCTGCCGGCGACCTACCGGGAAATCCTGCCGCGGGGACTGATCGGCATCTTCTGCGCCCTGATGATCATGTTCATGGTCTCCACCGACGACTCCCGCATTTTCGGAAGCGCGGCGACGCTGATCCAGGATGTTGTTCTGCCTGCCGTCAAACAACCGCTCTCACCGAAAACGCATCTGCTTCTGCTTCGCCTCGGGACAATCGCCGTCACCCTCTTCTTTTTCGTCGCCTCGCTCTTCTTTGTCAACGTGGATTTCATCAATATGTTCGTCACGATCATGACCTCCATCTGGGTCGGCGGCGCCGGTCCCGTGACGCTGTTCGGACTTTACAGCCGTTTCGGAACGACTGCGGGAGCCTTTTCCGCGGTATTCTGCGGCGCAGGCGTAGCGCTTTCCGGACTTTTCATGCAGTATAACTGGGCAAAAACGGTTTATCCTTTTCTTGTGGAAATGGAATGGGCCGATCCCCTGGACAGCTTCCTGCAAACAGTCTCAGGACCGTTCCAGCCTTATATCGTCTGGCGGATGGACGCGGTCAAATTCCCGATCAACTCCGTGGAACTGTCATTCCTCTCCTCCCTGACGGGACTCGCGGCATATGTCCTCGTCTCCCTGCTGACCTGCAGAAAACCCTTCAATCTCGACCGCATGCTGCACCGGGGACTCTACCGCGATCCAGACAAACCGGAAAAACTGCAGTATGACTGGAGTCTCAAAACAATCTTCCGGAAAATGATTGGAATCACGCCGGAATTCACGCGTGCGGACAAAATCATAACCTGGTTCATCTTCGCATACAGTTTCGGCTATGTGTTTCTGCTCAGTTTCGTCGCGGTCGTGATCTGGAACCTGATCAGTCCATGGCCGCTGGAATGGTGGAGCACTTACTTCTTTGTAACGCAGCTAGCCGTTGCCACTGTGATCGGTGTGATTTCAACCGTCTGGTTCTTCATCGGAGGCATCATTGATTTCTGCCATTTCTTCAAGGATCTGAAGCTGCGCCAGGAAGACCCCCTTGACAATGGTCAGATCATCGGCGGAATGTCACTTTCCGACCAGAAAAAGTTCGGAAGCGGGAAATGAACAATTCCAACGCAGATCATACACCCGTATCGGGGAACACCGCCAGCGGCGACCGGCTTGCACAGACAGGCCGCATCCAAACATCCCGGAGAAAAAGTGCTTCTCGTCACGCGCGGGGGAGTGATGCGCCCGATCATCAATCTCATTGCCGCCCCTGTGGCGGAAGGTTCGCTCCTGCCGTTGATCAGCAATGTTTCCAGAAGCCGCTTCTGCAGACGGGAGACCGCTGGCAGTTCTGCTGCTGGAACGATGTCTCCCATCTGAAAAACATCGGCGTCAGGGAAAGCGCGGTCTTCTGACTGTACCGACGTGCAGGCCGCTCACTTGAAGTTCTCAAACGTGAGATCGTCACCCTTGATGTCGATGAAGAAGAAGCCGAGCACGGCGTCAAGAATATCGACGGGATGGAGCGCGACTTTCGCCTCGATGACGCCTAGTCCGAGCGCCCCGCCGATCTCCCAGTAATCCCGCGCTCCGTCGCGGATGTTGTAAATCGGATCCATCGGATTCGGGAATCCCGCTCCGCTGATCCAGTATTCCTGAACGAGAGAAGAGGTCGGGCGCTGTTCAATATCCTCCGCCGCAAGACCGGGAAACAGACTGTCCCATCCGTTCCGGACGGCATAGCCGTACTGGCGGTTGACATCCTTGACCAGACTTGCCGTATAACCGATTCCGGCGCCTCCCTGCACCGCACGGGTGAAACGCAGTTCCGCACGCGCGGCAAGTCCGGTTCCGACATCTAGACTGAATACATCCAGAAGGTCCAGCACCCGATTCGGGACATACAGCGTGACTTTATCCAGCCATTGGGCCCGCAGCTCCATTCCGCCGAAAAGCAGAAGGGCAAAGAGAATCTGCAGCAGAATCTTTTTCATGGGACATCTCCTTTTTTCAGAAATATATCCGTAACAATACTCTTTTTTTCCGTTTCCGCAACCGTTTTTTCCGCGAAAACGAAAAGATTTCCAAGCCCTTTTCAGACAATGTCACTGAAAAGCCAGGTGGAGAGATAACGCTCTCCGGAGTCGGGCATCAGGACGACAATCCGTTTTCCGGCGTTTTCCTCCCGTGCGCCGACCTTGAGCGCCGCGAACAGTGCCGCCCCGGCGGAAATGCCGACAAGAATGCCTTCGCGTTTCGCCAGTTCACGCGCGGTATTCCCTGCGTCATCGGCATCCACCGCCACGACTTCGTCGATCAGCTTCGTATTCAGAATCTGCGGGATGAAATTGGTGCCGATTCCCTGGAGTTTATGGGGACCGGCCTTGCCGCCGGAAAGGATCGGCGAATCACTGGGTTCGACTGCAACAACCTTTGCGTCCGGATTCACTTCCTTGATGCGTTTCCCGATTCCACTCAGGGTGCCGCCGGTACCGACTCCCGCGACAAAAAAGTCTACACGGTTGTCCGTATCGCGCAGGATCTCCTCCGCGGTAACGCGGTAGTGATAAGCAGGATTGGCGGGATTGGTGAACTGTCCGGGGATGATCGAACCCGGATTGGCGGCATGGATCTCCTCGGCTTTGTCGATGGATCCCTGCATCCCCAGAGAGCCTTCCGTGAGCACGATTTCCGCTCCAAGCGCGGCAAGGAGCTTCCGGCGTTCGACGCTCATGGTTTCGGGCATGGTGAGAATCAGTCTGTATCCCTTGACCGCCGCCGCCATTGCGAGGCCGATTCCGGTGTTGCCGCTGGTCGGTTCGATGATGAGACCGCCTTTCTTGAGTTTGCCGGACTGTTCCGCATCTTCGATCAGCGCCAGCCCGATCCGGTCCTTGACACTCGACATCGGATTGAAAAATTCCAGTTTCAGGAGAATTTCAGCACGCGTGGAATTCAGTTGATTGAGTCTTACAAGAGGGGTGTTGCCGATGAGCTGGAGAATGTCCGATGCAATTTTTGTCATGATCCGTATCCTTTCCTGATGTTTTCCGTTCTGCCAATTTAACCGTATCCTCCTGCAATGTCCAATCAAAAAGTTTTTTTTCTTTTTTTTTCTTTTCCCAAAAGTTTTTTCCGGAAGCGGATTGGAATCAGTTCCTCCTTTTGTTTTCAAATGGATTATTGCGATGCAAGCATATGCGGTATCGGGGATTTCACCTCCGGCGACCAGCTCGCGCAGCTGAACCGCGGAAGGACTGAAGAAAAGCACAAAGCAATTTTTGGCGATGCAAAGCATCGCGGCAACCAGATTTTTTAATGTAAAATGCGGCAATGCAAGGGAGATCAGACTCACGAGTTGAAAATTCAACTGCGGCGGATCGCTTGTAAAATTCCAGACTCTCTGCAGGAAGATTACAGAAAGCAAGCTTGATTTTTCGGTATGTTTTCCGGCGGAACGCCCCTGTCCGAGTTCATTTTTCTCCGAAGAGGAAATCAGTTTTTCCCGGATGTCAAACTTCCCTCCGCGGATTCACGCACCAGCAGGATTTCCTGCACAAACAATCTTGCTTTCCCGGCCTTACCGGTGAAATAGAGATATCCTTTGCCCCCGAATTCCGCCCTGCCCAATTCGACAAGACGGTAATTTTTTCCGTTGAAATCTCCGCTTGCAAGCGTCCTGCGCAGTTCTCTTCCGCCGGGATTGAAGAAACCGAATGTTCCGGCAGGGACGCTGCCCGGAACAGCGGATTCCGTCCGGACCCGTGCATAAATCCGCCATTTCCTCCCGGATACAGGAAAATCCGTGAGATGCAGCTGGAGCGCCCAGCTCTCATCCTGCGGAAGAGACACGGCTTTCCCTCCCTCATCCTGTACAAGCGCCGCACCGAAACGCCGGAAGGAATCCGCCTCAAACAACAGCCATTGATCGTCAGCAAGATTTGCACAGAGCGCAGGTCGTTTCATCCGGAAGTTCCAGTCTCCGGAAATCCGTCCTTTGAGGATACGGAAATGTTCACCGGGCGCACCGTTGTGCTCCCGCCACGCATCCGGTGCCTTTCTGACACTTTGTTCTGTTTTGAGGAAAAGTTTTTCCAGATCCACGGAAGCACGAAGTTTTCTTCCTTCCGGAGCGGCGGCATTTTCCAGACGCGCGGCGTCATGATTCAGAATTGTGTGATTCACGGAAACTGCCGCAATTTCCACCCGTTCCAGACAGACGGGATCCGCCTGTACCGCCGCCTCCGCCCTGTCAAATGCCGCACGCATTTTCAGAAGGTCGTCAAGAGAAAGCCATTTCGTCGAACCGTTGCAGCGCAGCTGTGCTCCGGACGCATCAAGCGCCTGATACCCGAGAAGCAGATACTCGCGAAGGAAAGGAGCGGCCGCGCCGTAGTAACCCTTCAGAAATTCCTCACACAGAGCCTCCTGATCCAGATCGGGATTCCACATGAGCCTGCTCAGGAGCCATTGGCGCAGCGGGGCCAGATCGCTGCATTCCCCCAGCCCCGTCCCCTGCTCAAACACCGCGCGCACCCCGTTGTCGCGCAGAAAGCGCAGATCCGCCGCGAAATGGCGCACGCCTGGAAACGGCGACCAGAAATCCGAAAAATTGATGATGTAGTTCCAGAAATAAAGCTGTTTTGCGATCCGCCCCCACTCTCTGATGTTCCGGCGGAACGCATCGTTCCGCACTGAATTCAGCGGTGCGGCATAATCCGCCTCGAATGAGCAGAGACGGATCACCACATTGTCCCGCGGGCGGACGAAACGGGGCGCCTTCTGCGTATAGGTGTAGGCGAGCGTTTCCACCCAGACGGAGGGAAACTCCTTTTTCACGGCATCGGCAACCTGGTTCACAAAGCGGATGATGCTTCCGGACGGGGAACCTTCCTTTTCATCAACCGCCGCACACTGCGCGCAGCTACAGAAGTCGCTGTTGTCGTTCTGGCTGACGGAGATCAGCGCGGCACCGGGATTGGCACGCAGCTGCGCCAGAACCTTCTGCGTTATGATCCGCAGGACCTGCGGATTGCTCAAACAGAGCTGTCCGACATCCACGCCGAGCGTCCGTTTTCCTTGAATTTCCGCAAAATAATCCGGATGCGTTCTGAAGGTAGCAAACGCCGGGATCATCTGATGAAAGGTATGACACCATCCGATCAACGGATTGTGTCCGCCGTAAGCGGCGCTTATCCTGTTGAAGTGTCCGTTGTTTTTCATTCTTGCGGCGAAAACTTCGTCCGTCCGGGTTGAGCGGTAGAAGACTTCGCGAACGGCAAACGGGGAGGCGTAGCGATAGTCCAGGCGGGGGATCTCCCAGCGTTTTCTCTGCGGAATATGCGTTGCGGATGCTGTCCACCAGCGGACGGAGCCGTATTCCTCCAGAAGTGTATAAACCGCATACAGCGTGCCGCGCTTCGGGCTCCCGCTGATCAGGAGATCGCCGTTCTCCATCGTTTTCAGGATCACGGTATCGTCCTTTTCCCGCGGATCGGAGACAATGCGGAGCGCTTTTCCGCCCGGAGGGAGCGACTCGACAACAGCAAGATCAACACCCCCCATTTTGCGGACATGCTCGTGCAGTTCCTTCGCCGCGGTTCTTTCAACAGGCGCGGCATTCGATTCCAGAAGAATCACATAATCGCTTTTTCCATCGTCAAACAGCACCGTTGCGGAAAGCCGGAACGAAACGGAAAGACAAAACAGGATCAGGAGGATTCTGCGCATAAATCCCCTCCCCTCACTGCATGGACGGCTGCCAGATCAGATACGGTGAAAGTTCCGGCCTTGCGGCCCATTGCCGCGTGATTTTTCCGACGTGCCCGTCCAGATACAGGGTATTGCAGAATTTCAGATGCCTTCCGGTAAACGTCCAGGCGTTCGCCACATCCCAGTATCGGACGATCGTGCCCTGCACAAAGGTCTGGCCGCTGACCATTTTCTTGGCGCCGTCGGTCATCGCGACCGTCCGGGTGGGGAATTTCCAGAAATTCAGTTTCCGGTAGGCAAGATGAGCGCCCGAATAAAATCCGCAGGACAAATCGGCATTCTGCGCATATCCGAGCACGAACGTTGCGGACGTTTTGTCGCCGGGGTCGGCATACCCCGTCTCCGAATATTCCTTCTTCGCGCTCGGGCAGACCAGATAGCCGCCGTTTTCCCCGTATTTCACAAGCTGCCAGGCAAACCACATCCACTGCTTGTTGCCGAGCGGCGGCGGGAACTGCGCACTCCAGAAGCGGTTGTCCATTCCCGGCATGATGTATTCCCGGTTGTCGGCAATGTAAAGCTGATGCACCGTTCCCAGTGTTTTCAGATTGGATGTGCATTTGATTCCCTGCGCCAGTTCCCTCGCCCTACCGAGCGCCGGCAGAAGAAGCGAAGCCAGAATCGCAATGATAGCAATCACGACCAGAAGTTCTATCAATGTAAAATACTTCCGTTTTTCCCAGCCTTGAATCATAAACCTGTTCCTCCTTTTATTTTTGCATTTCCTGTTCCAGCATTCCACCTATCCGGCGGATTCTCTCAAAATCAGGTGACACGGAATCTGCGTCCGGTGTTCGACGGACTCCTTCCGGAGCATTTTCAGCATCACCCGGACCGCCTGTGTCCCGATCGCCTCCTCATCATGGTCGATACAGGCGAGCGGAGGCTGAAGAGCGGCGAAAAAGTCGCGGTTGTCGTCGACGATCACCGCGACATCCTCCGGCACCCGCAGTCCGTTCCGCGCCAGTCCTGAGATCAGAAAGGCTCCGAATACATCCGAATGCGCCAGAAGCGCATCAATCCGGTTCGGCAGAATAAACTCGCGCACACAGCGGTCCACCTCGTCGGCATAGCGTTCCGGCTCCTCGCAGTAATCCGGATGCCAGAGCAGTTCGGGTATTCCCTGATCACTGCAGAGCTTCCGGAACAGAGAAATGCGCACCTGCTGGGACCAGATCGGCAGATCGACAACAAGCCCGCCGATCCGCTTTCTCCCCCGCGACCGGAAATATTCGACAGCCGCCCTCCATGCCGGTTCCAGATCCAGATAAATCTGCGGAAGCATGGATGTATCATACGAACCTACCAGCAGCAGGTTGTTTTTCCCCGCAAAATGTTCGCGGAATTTTTCCTGCTGTCCGGGATAATCGTAGGCAAGACAGATGACACCGTCTGCTCCATACTGCTCAAACGTCCCATACGCGGCGACCAGATTGTCCACGGAATCGTGTCCTTCCGACACCAGAATACGATAGCCGCTGCGGGTCGCCTCCGACTCAATGTGGCGGAGTATATTGTAAAGCCACGGCGGAGCATGGGAATCAATCAGAATTCCGAGCATCCGGCTTGCCCCGCCACGCAGGGTCCGCGCCACAACATTCGAACGGTATCCCATTTCACGGGCGATCCGTTCGATATGCACGCGCTTTGCTTCCGAAACCCGCGTGCTGGTCGTCTTGTTCATCACAGCTGAAACAGCCATGACCGAGACTCCCGCACGGTTCGCGATTTCCTTCAGTGTCGCCGCCATTTTCCCATTTTCTTTTTCAGATGAATTATCGTTACTTCATATTATAGGCGAAAATCTGCGTTTGTCAATAAGGGAAAAGAAAATATTCTCAAAAAAATCCGGAGGAAAAATGGGCGGAATCCGGATCACTGCGTTCCAGAATCACGGTTGCGACGGCGTAATGCTTTTCGTGACTGATCGAAAGGTGAATCCGCTTCACGCCGAGCTTTTCAGCTGTGCGTTTCGCGTTGCCGGAGAGCGTCATGACGGGGCGTCCGGAGGCGGAATCGCGAAGCACGCAAATATCCTCGAATGCGCATTGAGCGCCGATTCCTGTGCCAAGCGCCTTGGCAAGCGCCTCTTTCGCGCACCAGCGTCCCGCCAGATAAGAAATGCCGTCACATTCGGCACACTCTTCGTGCGTCAGCACACGGCGCTGGAAATGTTCTCCATGGAGCTTGAACAGCCGTTCGATGCGCGCGCATTCCGCAAGATCAGTTCCGATTCCGACGATCATGAGAGCCTCCTAGCGCAGCAGACGGTGTTCATTGAAGCTGAACGCATCGGTTCTCGAAACGATCAGATGGTCCAGCAGGTGGATATCGAGCACTTTCAGCGCCTCGGCAAGGGCCCGCGTGAACTCGCGGTCCGCCGCGGACGGCTGCGTGACGCCGCTCGGGTGATTATGGACGATGATCACGCTTGCCGCCTTCCTGCGCAGCGCGTCCAGGGCAATCGTACGCGGATAGATCACGGCCGCGTCAATGGTCCCGCGAGAGACGATCTCCGCGTCAATCACATGGTTTTTCGTGTTCAGACAGATCACCATGATGACCTCGTCCGTATAACAGGAAAGTTTCATGCGTGCGTAATCGACCAGCTTTTCCGGCGAGGAAATGACGTCAATGTCGCGCACCTTGGTCTCCAGGTAACGGACGCAGATGTCGCGCATGAGCTGAAAAAGAAGCGCGGAGTTGTTCCCCATGCCGGAAACCTCGCTGATCTCCTTCGGGTCGGCGTCCATGATCCCCGCAACATCCTTGAAGCGGCGCAGAAGCTCCCGGGCAATCGGCTTCACGTCGCGGCGCGGGATGGCATAGGTCAGAACCAGCTCGATGATGTCGTAATCGGTGAAACCGTCGCCGCCGGCTTTGAGATAACGCGAACGGAGCCGCCCGCGATGCCCGTTCCTCTCCTGTTCCATCATTTCCGCTCCTGTCCTGACTGTCGTTCCGTTTGCAGGTAATATAGCTTATGATTCGCGTTTTAGCAATGTCACCGTCTCAAAATGCGCGGTGGAAGGAAACATGTCGATCAATCCAGACTCAAGCACACGGTATCCGCCGGCACGGAGAAACGCCAGATCACGCGCCAGCGTATCGGGGGCGCAGGATACGTAGAGAATCCATCCCGCGCGGCCAGTCCGGATCCGTTCCAGCGCCCGGCGGTCCATCCCGGTGCGGGGCGGATCGACCAGAAGAAGCGTCTCCTCCGGGGATGCCGCGCGCAGAAGCCGCCCCAGACTCTTGCCAGCATCCCCCGCAGAAAAAGCGCAGCGCTCAGCAACACCGTGAAGCTTTGCGTTCTCCTTCGCGCAGGCGATCGAACGAGGATCAATTTCCACGCCGTGACAGAACATCTCTTTCCGGCGTTCCGCAACGGCAATGGAAAAACAGCCGCATCCGCAGTACAGTTCCAGCAGAAACTTAGCCTCACAGCGTTCCGCAAGAGCGACCACCCGTTCGGCAAGACGTCCCGACATTCCCGCGTTGATCTGGAAAAACGATTCCGCCGGCGTCCGGAATTCGCCGAATCCGGCAATGGTTTCCGTCAGAAGCGGCACGGCGGGGCGCACGGTATCCGTGAAGAAACAGACACCGTCCGCCGGGGTAAAGCGGAACGTCACGGCACGGTCTCCGCGCGAAACGCGCTTTTTCCATCCGCCGGACTGATACGCTTCGAGAATCTCCTTTGCGGCAAGAGAGCAATCATGCACTTCGATCAGGGAAACATTGTCCTCCGCGCGGTATCCGGCACGGATCGAACCATCCGGCACGTGTTCCAGGGATAGTTTGAGCTTATTGCGCCAGGCTGTCCGCCGTTCCGCCCCGGCGGGGGAAGCAATCACCTTCCTCTCCGCAAGACCGCCCCGGAGCAGAAAAGATTCGAACTGACGCTGTTTCCACTCCAGTTCCGTCTCATAGGAGACATGCATATAGGAACATCCGGGACACGGATTCGGACAGGCGGCCTTGCACCGCAGCGGTGAGGCGGAAAGTATTTCCGAAAGTTCCCCCTCGGAATAGCGTTTTTTTTCGGAGGTGATCCGCACAAGCACCGTCTCGCCGGGAAGTGCGCCGCGCACAAAACAGACTTTCCCGTCCGGCATGCGCCCGAGCGCGCGTCCCCCGAAGGCAAAAGCGTGAATCTCCACTTTTTCCATGCGCACTCGGGAATCTTCCGGCATCATCGGACAAACAGCCTGTTTCAATGGGAACGCGCCTTTTCGGCGGCCTTGCGCCAGCGCACGGATTCCACGTTGTTCTTCGGCACGCCGATCCCTTCCTTGTACATGATCGAAAGGAACTGCATCGCCACGATGTCGCCTTTGTCAGCCGCTTTCCGGAACCAGGCAAGCGCCTCCGCGTAATCGGGACTCACGCCATTGCCGTTGTAATACATATTGCCGACATCATACATCGCCCCGGCATTGCCTTCGGCGGCGGCGCCCTTGAACCAGGTCATAGCCGCCGCATAATCCTGCGTGATCCCGTCGCCCCGGTAGTGCATGCGCCCGATCTGGCGCATCGCATCGCTGTTCTTCTTCTCCGCCGCCTGCACGAACCAGTCATAGGCCTTCGAGAAGTCCTGCTTGACGCCGTCGCCTCGATAGGAGATCATCCCCAGCCGGAACATGTCCGACGAATCGGTGCTCTTCTTCACGGAGGCCTCCAGATACTTTTCCGCCCTTGCATAATCACGCGCGTCATAGAGCATCCGCCCGACTTTCTCGACCGCATAGGCATCCCCTTTTTCGGCGGGTTCCAGCAGATACTTCATGGCTTCCGCCGTGGATTTCTCCACGCCGTCGCCCTCGTAATACATCTTTCCGAGAAGCTTCATTGCCGCAGGATCCTTCTTCTCCGCGGCCGCCTTCGCCAGTTCCAGCGCTTTTTTCGAATCCTTCTTCACGGATTTTCCTTCCGCATACAGAAGCGCCAGATACGCTTTGGCGGCGGTATTGCCCTTCGCTGCGGATTTTTCATACCAGGAGAGCGCCTCCTTCGGATCCTTTGAGAAGCGCGCAAGGGCGAGCATCGCGTCGGCATCCCCTTTTCCGCCGGAAGCGAGAAGCTTCAGATACTTTTCCGGGTTCTCCACCGGATTCCGCACAACACCATCGGCATTCAAGCCGAGATAAATCTTTGCCGCCTCAAGATTGCCGTTGTCCGCCGCGATTTTGAAATACTGCGCGGCCTTCGTCCTGTCTTTTTCCAGTTTTCCGCACAGGAAAGAGGCCTTGACATCACCTTTCGAGGAAGCATCCTTGAAATATTTCAGCGCCTGTTCCGCATCCTTCCGTGTTCCCCTGCCCTCAAGATACATCATGCCGCACTCGTACATCGCCTTGACGTCCCCTTTGGAGGCGAGCGTCCGGAAGTAGCGCAGCGCGGCCTCGTCGTCGCGCACCAGACTCTTTCCGCTGACATAGATTTCCGCCAGCAGTTTGCTCGACGGCAGATCCCCCCGGTCGGCGGCGGGCTTGAGCCAGCGCACCGCCATCTCATAATCCTTCGGCGTGCCCTTTCCCTCGAAATACATGGTCCCGAGCATCGCCATCGCCGGAACATA
Source organism: uncultured Lentisphaeria bacterium (assembly GCA_949287225.1). Classification (GTDB taxonomy): domain Bacteria; phylum Verrucomicrobiota; class Lentisphaeria; order Victivallales; family UBA1829; genus UBA11452. The sequence continues at coordinate 18,840 of CASEFP010000130.1, read as the reverse complement.
ACCGAGATCGGCGGACCGGTTCAGGTAATCGAGCGCCTTCTTCTGGTCGGCTTTGACCCCGAGCCCCTCGTGATACATCTCCCCGAGAAGAAACAGACATTCCGGATCTTTCCCCCCGGCAGGCAGATACTTTGCCGCCATCGCGTAATCCTGCTTCACGCCGCGCCCGTAGTAGTGCATTTTTCCGTAAATCGCGGAAACATTGACTCCCGGGTAGGCGACGGAACTGGACATGGCACGGGAAAGAAGCTCATAAGCCTTCGCATAATCCTGCGTCACACCGTCGCCATCATAATACATTTTTCCGAGATAGGCCGCAACATGCGGACTGCCAAGTTCGGCGGCCTTGCTGAACAGCTGAAACGCGCGTTTTCCGTCCCGGACCACCCCTTTCCCGTCATAATAGAGCTGCCCGAGCCGGATGATGGAATCAATATCCTGGCGATCCACTCCCTTCTGAAGCCAGCTGACCGCAATGTCGTAATTGCGCGGCACATATTTTCCATCGCTGTAAAGAGAACTCAAACGGAACATCGCCTTGACATTGCCTTCCTTCGCCGCGCTCCGGAACCATCTTACAGCCTCGGACACCTTGCCGCATGCCAGATACAGTTCTCCGACTTTCCGCATTGCGTCCACATTGCCGTCCCTTGCCGAAGGCAGCAGGAGTTTCAGCGCCTCAGCGCGTTCGCCTTCCGTCAGTTTGTCCGAACGTTCCGCATAGACTTTGCCGAGGCGGAGCGCGGCCTCTTTGTTTCCTCCGTTCGCCGCGATCCGGAAATAGTGCATCGCCTTTTTCGAATCATGCCCTTTGTATGCGGGCATGTCGTAAATCAATCCCATGTACCACGCCGCGCCGGGATGCTCGGAAACAGCCTTTTCCAGCGCGAGGAAATATTCCATCGCCCGGTCATACTGTTTCTGTCTGAAGGCGATTTCACCAAGCGGATAGTTTGCCATCGGGACGCTTTCGACGGCTTTTCTGAAAAATGCCCCGGCATTGACCGGATCGCCGTTGCGGTAATAGAGAGTGCCAAGACGATACGCACCGTCGGGCGTCAGCACATTGCGCTTGGCGCATTCGAGGAAACAGACAAGCGCCTTCCGGTCGTCGCGCGCGACGCCTTTGGCGTCCATATACATCTCCCCTAGCATGAGATACGCTTCGGCACTGTATTTTGCCGCGCGCTCGAACCATCGGAACGCCTCGGTGTAATTGACGGCGGTCCCCCTGCCCTGCTCATACATTTTCCCGAGCATCAGGTATGCCGGACGCCAGTCGCTTTCCGCAGCCTTCCGGAACCACACAAGCGCCTGGGAATCGGACTGCGCGACGCCAAGGCCCTGATAATACGCCATCGCAACCAGATACATGCAGGAAACATCCCCGTTTTCCGCCGCCTTCCGATACCACTGGAACGCCATGCGCCGGTCCTGTGCCACGGCAGTGCCCTTTGCATAAAGATTTCCGAGAAGCGCCATGGCGTCGGCATTGCCCTGCCCTGCGGCCTCGCGGAGAAGGCGCAGCGCTTCGGAGGGATTCCGGTCCACCCCGTCGCCTCCCTCAAGAAGAATCGTCGCAACAAGCACGGACGCATCGGAAATCCCGTTCTTCGCGGCCCGCTGCGCCCATTCCAAGGCGAGACGGGGATTCCGCTTGGGATTTTCCCGATTCCAATAGTGGAGCCCTAGCGCGAACTGTGCGGCGGAGTTGCCGTTTTCCGCCTCCGCCTCACACTGTTTCACGTCGCGCAGATACGCCACAGCCTGTGTCCGCACATCGGTATCCTTCACGGGACGCGGTGATTCCAGCATCTGAAACTCCGCGATGAATTTCTTCAGGCGTGCGATCTTTTCCTCTTTCGTCTCCCGGCTCTCCAGAATTTCGTCCAGTTCGGCGGACTTGATCTTATAGGCGCGCGAACCTTTTTCATAACGGCGGTTCATCAGTTTTTCCGCCTGATCCATCAGCTCGGGGTAGGAATCCGCCCCGGCGATTCCGAAAGAAACCAGCAGAATCAAAATCCCGATATAATGTTTCATAAACAAACTTCTCCTTCCGAATGGAAAAATTTACACCCGGAACACTCTATTTACAAATTCATATTAAGGAAAACTCAACGACAAAACACCTTGAAGGGTCTTTTTTTCAGCATATTACAGAAATAATCGGAAAGACTCCGCGTGCAGCGCTGCACGGAATCCGCCTCCTCGCAGAGCATCTGTTTCTTTACAAACTCCTTCACGTTCAAGAGCGTGACAATCAGCGGCAGATCCGGATTTCCGCAGCACTCTCCGGCGGCGCGGCAGACATCGTCGGCGGCTTCGGCACAGGCCATCAGGAGAGGAGCAAGCAGCAGCTCCGTCACAGGCGAAGCAAAGGAGCTGCCGCGCATCAGCGGACGGAAATCGACATCCAGACGGATGGACTCGAAGAGCGCGCTCCCTGTACGCAGCGAAAGAATCCCTTCGCTCATATAATGGCGATGAGACTCGGAAAGACGCGCGGCAAGTGCCTCGGGCGCGGGCGCTTCCACTGGGTATTTTTTCCGCACGGGGCGCGGCACGGGACGGTTTTCCGCCGCCTCCTCGCGGAAATGGCGGGCAAGTTCCAATACCAGACGCACGGAACATGCCTCGGCTTTGATCGCATGCATGGCGGAGATCACCCGGACCGCGAGCATATCGGCCTCGCCCGGAGCAAGGTGCAGTTTCGCGCGGAGGAACTCCACGACATCGGACTGCGCCACCTTCCCCATTCCCGCCTGCGGACGGTCGCCGGAAAGGAACTGTTCCGCCACGGCGGAATAGCCGGTATCCTCCAGCACACCGACCACGCAGGACTCGATCTCGGAAAGAGGAACGCTCTTTTCTCCGGACTGCTGAAGCCGGGTCTGGAGCGCAAACTCGACCGACAGCGCTATGTCGTCGGCGATCCAGGCGTCGCTCATTCCGGCGGCGGCGCAGCACCGCGCGATTCTTGCGCCCAGTTCGGCGGCGTCGAACGCGGCCGACGACCCGTCCGGATACAGAATTGTTATCGCATTGGAGCTGATTTCTATCATCTTCCGCTTGTCACCCTCTTTGAAAGAATGCATAATTATATCATCATGCGATTAAATTGCAAAAGGGTTTTGAAAAAATATCAATTCAAATGTACATTACCGGATCAATTTTTCCGGAAAGGCTGGATTGCGATGTTTGCAAAGAGAATCATACCCTGTCTCGACGTCAAGGACGGCAGAGTCGTCAAAGGCGTCAATTTTGTGAATCTGATCGACGCGGGGGATCCCGTCGAGGCTGCCAAACAGTACAATGCCCAGGGCGCGGACGAGCTCGTGTTTCTCGACATCACGGCAACCAGCGACAACCGGGCAAGCATGTATGACATGATCCGCAGGACGGCCGAACAGGTGTTCATCCCGCTGACCGTCGGCGGCGGCATCCGCACCGTCGAGGACATCCGCAGAATGCTCAACTCCGGCGCGGACAAGGTTTCCCTGAACTCGGCGGCGGTCCGCGATCCGGAACTGATCCGGGAGGGAGCCGAACGCTTCGGCGCCCAGTGCATCGTGCTGGCGATCGACGCGCGGCGTGTTCCGGGAGTCTCCGGGAAATGGGAGGTCTACACCCACGGCGGACGGCGCGGAACGGGAATCGATGTGCTCGAATGGGCAAAGCGCGGCGTGGCACTCGGCGCGGGCGAAATTCTCCTCACGAGCATGGATGCCGACGGCACGAAGAACGGCTACGACTGCGAACTTACCAGAACGATCGTCGAATCGGTCGGCGTGCCGGTCATCGCAAGCGGCGGCGCGGGGAATCTCGAACATCTTGCGCAGGTGTTCACCGAGGGAAAAGCCGACGCCGTTCTCGCCGCAAGCATCTTCCATTTCGGAACTTACACGGTTCCGGAAGCGAAGGCGTTTCTGAAGGCGCGCGGCATCCCCGTAAGAATCTGAACAGAAAAATCATTCTATTTTACTTTATCATATGGAGAAAACGAAAATGAGCGACAACAAGCAGAAACTCGCGGAACAGGCGCTGGCGTATCACAGCCGTCCCGTTCCGGGCAAACTCAAGGTCGTAACCACGAAACCCTGCGCGACCCAGCAGGATCTTTCGCTCGCCTACACCCCCGGCGTCGCCGTCCCCTGCCTCGAAATCAAGAAGAATAAAAGCGACGTCTGGAAGTACACGAACCGCGCCAACACGGTCGCGGTCGTCAGCGACGGCACGGCGGTGCTCGGGCTCGGCAACATCGGACCCGAGGCGGGAATGCCGGTCATGGAGGGCAAGGCGGTGCTCTTCAAGACCTTTGCGGACATCGACGCGATTCCGCTCTGCCTCGGAAGCGTCCACGGCGCGGACGGCAAAACCGACGCGGACAAACTCATCGAAGCGGTCCGGACGCTGGAGCCCTCCTTCGGCGGAATCAACCTAGAGGACATCGGCGCGCCCGCCTGCTTCAAGGTCGAGCAGACCCTTAAGAAAATGATGGGCATTCCCGTGTTCCACGACGACCAGCACGGCACAGCGATCATCTCCCTTGCCGGAATCCTCAACGCGCTCAAGCTCGTCGGCAAGAAGATCGAGGAGTGCCGCTTCGTGATGAACGGCGCCGGCGCCGCCGGAATCGCCTGCGCGGAATACTACATCTCCGCCGGAGCGAAACGCGAAAACTTCCTGCTGTGCGACTCGAAGGGCGTGATCCGCAGCTCCCGCACCGATCTCAATCCGGAAAAGGCGCGCTTCGCCCGTGACACCGACTGCAAAACCCTCGCCGACGCGATCCGGGGCGCGGACGTTTTCATGGGCGTTTCCGTGGCAAAGGCCCTGACGCGCGAAATGGTCGCGAGCATGGCGCCGGGAGCGGTCGTCTTCGCGATGGCGAATCCGGAACCGGAAATCTTCCCGGACGAGGCGCTCGCGGCGGGAGCGTCGGTCGTCGGAACCGGGCGCTCCGACTTCCCGAACCAGGTCAACAACGTGCTCGGGTTCCCCGGCATTTTCCGCGGCGCGCTGGACGTCCGCGCAACGGACATCAACGAAGCGATGAAACTTGCGGCCTCCCGCGCGCTTGCCGAGATCGTCTGCGAACCGATGCCCGCCGCCATCCGGAAGATTCTCTGCGAAGCCTATCCGGAAGACGCGGCAAACGGCATGTTCGACGGCGACATTCCCCTCAAGAACACCTTTGTCATTCCCAAACCGTTCGACTTCCGTGTGGTGCCCCGCGTCGCGAAATACGTAGCAAAGGCCGCCATGGAAACGGGAGTTGCGCAAATTCAGATCGACGATCTCGACGCCTATGAAAAGAGCGTCGCAGCAAGAACAGGAAAAGAGTATTGAGTTGAAATGCAGATCATCAAATCCATAAAGGAAATGCAGAAGTGGTCCATGGACCGGAAAAAAGAGGGAAAGCTCGTCGCGGTCGTTCCCACGATGGGATTCCTTCATGAAGGGCACCTTTCGCTGATTGACGCCGCGCGCGCCAACGGGGCGGACGCGGTTGTCGTGACGATATTCGTCAATCCGATCCAGTTTGCGCCGAACGAGGACTTTGACAGTTATCCGCGCGATTTCGAGCATGATGCGGCGCTGCTCCGGGAAAAGAACGTGGACGCGGTATTCGCGCCGACCGTCACGGAGATGTATCCGGCGCCGGTCACCTGCATGGTCGTGGAGAACAAGCTCTCGAAGGGACTCTGCGCGAAGACCCGGCCGACGCATTTCAACGGCGTCACAACGGTCGTGGCGAAACTCTTCAACGCGACGCTGCCGGATATCGCCGTTTTCGGGCAGAAGGACGCCCAGCAGGCGCGCGTCCTGAAACGCATGGTGCGTGATCTCAACTTCCCGATCCGGATGGTGGTTGCGCCGATCGTGCGCGAAGCCGACGGTCTGGCGAAAAGTTCGCGCAACAAGTATCTCTCTCCGGAGGAGCGGGAACGGGCACTGGTTCTTTCGCGCAGTCTCCGCACCGCGAAAGCGATGGCGGACGCCGGGGAAAAGGATCTGGCGAAACTCACAGCGTTCATCGCGAAGGAGATCGAAGCTTCCGGCGGAAAAGTCGATTATGCGGAGGCGGTGGACGCCGAAGATCTCGAGCCGGTATCCGAAAAAGGAGAAAAGCCTGTCATGATCGCGCTTGCCGCATGGTTCGGCACAACGCGTCTGATCGACAACATCGAACTCTGAAAAAATTTGAACCGGCCGGGAACCGCATCTCATTTCCCGGGGAGTATTTCCGGGACGCGGGGGAGCCACACTCCTCAGCGTCCCGTTTTTTTTAATCGCCGCGCGCAACTTTTAATTTTTATAAACTTTCTTTTGCATTTCTTCCGGAGCTGTTTTATATTACGCATACAGAAGGAGGCGGAATCATGATCATGCAGATGGTGCGGAAATACGGATTGATTCCGCTATGTCTTCCCCTTGTTTTCCTGTTTCTTTCTTCCGGAGTCACGACGTTCCCGCCGAATGCTGTATTTCCGTCTCAGAAGGAACGCCTTTCTTGCGGAGACAATCCGGACCGTTACACCCGCGGGCTTTTGAATGTGCCGGAGCAGTTTCATTTTCTGAGAGGGAACGTTTCCTCCAGGCTCCCGTTCCGGCTTCATGGTTTTTCGGGAGCCGCTCCGGAAACAGCCGTTATCTTCCCGCTTCTGTTTCTTTGGCTGTCCGGCGCTTCGGGATTTTTCCGGGCGGCGGATCGTCCATCCATTCTCCATATTTTCACGAAACACTGTCCTGTCCGGGCCGGGCCTGCGTTCTGAAATCAGATGCACATCCGCGGAAAGCAGTTCCACCTCTTTTTTTTGGGGGGGAATGCTCTCGTTCCGCGGCATGATTCCCGAAAAAATAAAAGACAGACATTTCGTTTCATTGAAAAAGGAGATTATTTCCTATGGATTCCTGGTTTATGAATCTGATTCAGTATGTCGGCTTTGGACTGCTGGGACTTTTTGCCCTGCTGGTTGTCATTCTGATCGTCAGCGAACAGCGTGAGAAACTGCGTTCCCGCAGGAGCTCCCGCAGAAGATAAACAGCCCGGGGGGAGACGGAAGAATGCGCGAGCATTCTTCTCGGGGTCAAGGGTCGTTGGCCCTTGTCGCGGTCCAGCGGCGAAACGCTGGTCGTGCGGAGCACGAAATAAAAAAAGCGCGCGAAGCCGCGCCAAAAAAATAATTTGCGCAGCAAATTATGATTCGTGCTCTCCTCTCAGTCCTGCCGCGGTCCAGCTGCGCAAGCTGGTCGCGCAGAGCGCGAAATCCCCCGGCGGCGGTTCCACCCGCTCAAGGACGAGAAGCGCTCCTTCGAGAGCCGCCGGCACAGCGTATGACCTCTGGGATGCACCCGGAACTCTCGCGGGTAATTACTATTAAAGAGACGAAAAAATGCTCTTTCGCATTCTTTCGTCTCAATGAATACGCCCGGAGCTCTCGAACTTTTCCATCGGAAAAGTTCTCGTCACTGAGCGGTCTGAAGTGCTCCGGGCGGGGGATTTCGCACTGCGTGCGACCAGCTTGCGCAGCTGGATCGCGCAAGGGTCAGCGACCCTTGACCCCGAGAAAAATGCTCCGCATTTTTCCGTTTACCTGGCTGAGTTGTCCTCGGGTTCCAGGCGCGGGACAAGGCGCAGACATTTCTTCGGGCAAGCTTCCACACAGCTTCCGCAGAGAATACAGCGGAAGCGCTCGAATTTCCACTCCTGTTCCGGTTTTCTCGTCACCGTCAGCGCATGGGAAGGGCACTTCCTCGCGCAGATCCCGCAGAAGATGCACTTCTCCGGATCCATCACAAGTTTTCCCCGCTCCCCCGGAAACGGCACACGTTTCACGGCAGGATAATTTCTCGTCACAGGCCCGCAGACCGTATTGCGGGCAATGTCCTTCATGATCGTAAACAGTTTCATTTCTTCAGCGCTCCGTACAACTGACGCAGGGGTCAACAGAAAGAATAATCACGGCAACATCCGCAAGAGAACAGCCGACAAGCATCGAAAGCAGCGGCGCCACATTCGCAAAGGTCGGAGTGCGCACACGCAGACGTTCCAGTTTGTCCGTCCCGTTCGCCTTCAGATAGTACAGGACCTCGCCGCGCGGCTGTTCGGCACGGACGGCAACTTCCCCGTTCGGATTGCCCTTGAACGGAGTCTTGAGCTCGGAATCCGGCATTGCGTCAAGCGCGGCACGGACCAGCCCGATCGACTGGAAGAGTTCGCGCACACGCACTTTCGTCCGGGAATAGGAATCCCCATCCTGTTCGGTCACAGGCTGGAATCCCAGATCCCCGTAGGCGCAGTAGCCGGTCATGCGGTGATCCATCTCCACGCCGCTTCCACGCGCCGTCGGACCGACCGCGCCAGTGGCATAAGCCGTTTTCCGGTCGATCACACCGACGCCGACCAGACGTTCCTTCACGCTGTAATCGTCAAGCAGCACACGCGAAAGGCTGTTGAACTCCTTCTCCACCGCCGCAAGCTGTTCGAGCACGAACTTCTTCTGTTCGGGATTGATGTCCTTGCGGACACCGCCGATGCAGCAGCTTCCGAGCATGACGCGCGCACCCGTGGTGCACTCCATCGCATCCATCACGCGTTCACGGGTCTTCCAGAGCTGCATGAAGAGATTCTCGAAGCCGAACGCATCCGCCAGAAGCCCGAGCGCCAGCAGATGGCTGTGCATACGGTGCAGTTCGCTCCAGACAACACGAAGATACTTTGCGCGCGGCGGGACCTCGATGTTCATCAGTTCCTCGATGCCCATGCAGTAGGTCAGCGAATGGATGAAGCTGCAGATGCCGCAGACTCGCTCGATGAGATAGGTATCCTGCTGGAAGTCCTTCTGTTCCGCGAGTTTTTCAAGCCCGCGGTGGACGTAGCCGACAACCGGCATGGCGGACACAACCTGTTCGTCGTTGATTTCAAGGCGCAGCTGCAGTGGTTCGGGAAGAACCGGATGCTGCGGGCCGAACGGAATCAGCATGCTCATTGCGCACCTCCCGCGGATTTTTTGACTTCAACAGCCGAAACGGAGACGCCGGGAACACGGCAGAACGGTTTTTCCGGCGCAGTGTCGCCCAGAAGGAAATGCCTCTGGTAATCAATTGCAAGTCCGGTGAAGGTGATGCCGAAGAGATCCTGGATCTCGTTCTCGACGATCAGCGCCGCCGAACAGATGCCCGAGATGCTCGGCACCTTAGCGTCACGCGCGATTTTCAGGCGCAGATTCACCAGTTTGTATTTCCGGTCGAAGTGATAGTAGATATCGAACGAGTCGCCGCAGTCCACTGTCGTCATTGTGACGAAGCGGTATCCGCGGAGCGGCATGGACGCAAGCTTTTCCAGCAGGTTGTCCAACGTCAGTTCTTCCTGGATGGTCATCAATTTGCCACCGCCTTTTCTGATGCTCCGGAAGCCGGCGCGGAAGCGGGCGCGGGAGCGGGTTTCACAATTTTCACGGGAAGTTCGGGACGGACCGTCTCCGTATTGCAGCGCTTCTTTTCCAGAATGCCGACCGCCTCGATGATGCCGTCGATCATCGCTTCGGGTTTCGGGGGACAGCCGGGAACGTAGACATCCACGGGGATCACCTTGCCGACGCCGCCGATCACATTGTAGCAGTCGGCGAAAATGCCGCCGGTCGCGGGGCAGATTCCCATCGCCACAACAACCTTCGGAGAGGGCATCTGTTCATAAACGTTTTTGAGCACGCGCCGGTTGCGGTGGTTGACCGAACCGGTCACGACGAGAATGTCCGCGTGTTTCGGATTGCCCACGTGAACCACGCCGAGACGCTCCACGTCATAAACAGGCGTCAGACACGCGAGGAACTCGATGTCGCACCCGTTGCAGCTGTTGCAGTTGAAGTGGACGATCCACGGGGATTTGGATGTTGCTTTCGTCATAGTGTCACCTCCAGAGCCAGATCAGATTCGCCAATGCGAGCGTCAGAGGAACGGTCCACATGTACCGCAGCATCCAGTAGGACGTCAGCCTGGAAAACGCATTGTCGAGAATCAGGAGAAAAAGAAAACTGCAGAATGCCAGCAGAAAACCGGCGAGCAGACTCGTATGCCAGAACGCCATCATCAGCCCGAAAAAGATCGCCATCTCGTAGCAGTGGGCAATCTCGATGATCCCGAGAAAGGGCCCCGAAAATTCGAGCGTGATACCCTTGACGATCTCCTGATGCGCATGATGCGACGTGGCGACGTCGAAGGGCGACTTCTGGAACTCGATCGCCACCACGCAGAGAAACGCGAGGAACAGCAGCGGCATCGAGAAGAGCAGCGGCTGCGGATTCTCCATCACCTTTGAGGCCAGGAAACTGCTGTCCCGCAGATTGACCGCGAGAATCAGGAGCACCAGCACCGGCTCGTAGGCGAGCATCTGGAGGATCTTGCGCTGGCTGCCGATCCAGCTGTACGGCGAGCGCACGCTCATGCCGCCCAGCACGAGGCAGATCACGGAAAACGCCTGCACGAAAAGCACCATCAGAAGGTCCTGCCCCTGAACCAGAAGCACCACCACAAGCATCATGAACACCAGATGCAGAACCGCATACATGATTTGCGGCCGGTGCAGCGCCAGAGGCTGCTTGCCGAACAGTTTGCACAGATCGTAGAACGGCTGGAGCCAGGGCGGTCCCATGCGTCCCTGCATGCGCGCGGTGATCTTCCGGTCGAGGCTCATCAGCACGCAGCCGAAGACCGGCGCGAAAAGCAGGGCCAGAATCGTGAGAATCGTCGGATTGTTCCAGACGGAACGGAAAAATTCAGTAAGATTCATTGTGACGGACTCCTGTCAGCGGGTTGCGGCGATGCTGTTGCCGATCAGAACGACAATGATCAGCCAGGCACCCCAGTTCAGGCACATCGTCACGAGCTTCTCGTTGATGACGCCGTGGAAATAATAGCTGGAAAACACGCAGTGCTCCACCTTGCCGCAGACGGAGTGGAAGTCGTAGGACCGGATGTCGTTGTCCTGGTCCACGTTGTCGATCTCGATATTCTCTCCGCAGAGGAACGGCAGACGGACATTCTCCTTCCTGAAACGGCGCCAGAACACGAAATAATAGATCAGAAGCCCCGCGCCGACCGCCGCGAAAATCACAACCGCCGAGAAAGTGCCCGGTTCACTCAGCGCCTGCCAGTTCGCATTCGGCACATCGTCGAACACGGCATGCGCCATCGGCACGAAGACCTTGCCGAAGATGAACATTGTCGTGACTCCGGTGCCGAGGATCATCAGCCCGAGCAGGGTCATCGAGATCCGCATCGGAAGCCCGATGTCCTCCCGGGGCATGTGCTCGTGGTAGCCGGTGTTCTGCATCCTGCCGATCCACTTCGCCCAGAAAAAGACGGTCAGCGCGCTGCCCAGAACCATGAAGACCAGGAGGAACGGCGAACGGATCGTCGCCTCGATCGCCAGCCATTTGCTCAGGAGCATGCCGAACGGCGGGAGCAGCATCGACATCATGCCCAGCAGTGCCGCGCAGGTCGTGAACGGCATCTTGAAGATCAGGCCGTCCATATCCTCGATGTCGCGGCTGCCGATCTTCTGCTCGATCCTGCCGACGCAGAGGAAGAGAAGCCCCTTGGAAATCGCGTGGAACGTGATGATCGCAAGTCCCGCGGCATAGGCGAGCGGAGAGTCGATCCCGGCGCACGCCACCACGAGTCCGAGATTGGAGATCGTCGAGTAGGCGAGCACCTTCTTGCCGTTGCTCTGCGTCCCCGCCAGCAGCGCGCCGCCGACGAACGAGAGCGCCCCGGCAAATGCCACAACCATCATCGCGCGCTCATTGTAGAAGCCGGGCGTGATGCGCATGACCAGATAGACGCCGGCCTTCACCATCGTCGCCGCGTGAAGCATCGCCGAAACCGGCGTGGGAGCGACCATCGCGCCGAGCAGCCAGCTCTGGAACGGGAACAGCGCCGATTTTGTGAACGCCGCCACGCAGAGCAGAACCGCCGGAAGAAGCGTGACGCTCTTATTGGCGAGCACCGCGTCGAAACTCTCGCCGCCGGTGTACCATTTCAGCAGAAAAATGCCGCCCAGAAGCAGGACGCCGCCGAAGCTGTTGATGAAGAGCGCGCGGACCGCGTTGACCCGCCGCGCCTCCCCTCCGTCCTGACCGATCAGCGCGTAGGAACAGAACGTCGTAGCCTCCCAGAAGAACGAGAAGAACGAGAGGTGGTTCGAGCAGACCAGCCCGACCATGAAGCCGATGAAGCTGATGAAGAAAAAGAAGAACCGCGCGTTCGAACCCGCCGTCGGCGGCGCGTGTTTCGCGTGTTCCTTCATGTAGCCGATCGCGAAAATCAGGATCGAGGCGCCGACAAGCGAGGTCACCAGAAGCATGATCCGGGTCAGGTCGTCGATCCGGAACAGCACCAGACGGGTCTCCTCCTCGTGCGCAGGCAGAAAATTGACCGCGAGCGCGAGAATGAACTGAATCACGCCGAACAGCGCGATCCAGAAATTCCGGATCCGGAGTGCGACTGCGAAGATCACGCCGATGATCACCAGTTCCAGCGCGCTTCCGATCCATCCCGCCTGAAGCGGAGCTGTCAGACTCCAGATCCGCCCGGGACCCGGAGTCTGCAGAGACAACCAGACCAGAGCAAGCCCCCCAAGCGCCACAGCAACCGCGCTGAATGCCGCGATTCCGTTGCGCAGGCGGTCACTCCCGGCCAGCAGTGCGAGAACACCGCAGACGAGCGGAATTCCCATCATACCGTACAACAACCATTCTGCCATTTTTTTACTTTCTTTTTGTTATTATGGATTCATTTGATTGTATATGTTTTTTCAGATATCCGATCCAGGGCTCCAGCCCGGTTCCGCGCCGCGCGGAAAGTTCGATGACAAGAGCGTCGGGATTGACCTTCCGGATATTGCCGGTGCAGAGCGCGCGGTCCCACCCCAGCACATCCGCCAGATCGCTTTTCGTCAGCAGCACCACGTCCGCGGCGGCGAACAGCGCCGGATATTTGACGGGCTTCTCCTCGCCCTCCGGCGTGGAGAGAAGCGCGATCTTCGCATTCTCCCCGAGATCGAACGCGACAGGGCAGACCAGATTGCCGACATTTTCGATGAAAAGAATCTTCGTCCCTTCCGGAACGGCCTCGTCCAGCACCGCCTCAATCTGCGAAGCGTTCAAGTGACAGCTCTCATGCACCTGAATCTGCGTCACCTTCGCACCGCGGCTGCGCATCCGTTCGGCATCGGCCTCCCCGTAGGGATCCCCGACGATCACCGCAGCGGGAACCGCATTCTCCTTCAGAAGATCCAGCGTCCGCTCCAGGAGCGCGGTCTTGCCGGAGCCCGGCGACGAAATCAGATTCAGCACGTAAATGCCGCGCTTCTGAAAATACGCCCGGAGACGCGCCGCCTGTTCGTCGTTCGCGGCCAGAATCGCCGTGCCGAGCGGCACCCGCTCCGCGGATGAGTGCCGGTGGGAATAGAGATTCCCGTCGGCGTCCCTGTGAAAATGCACGCCGTCGGCATGCCCGTGATGGTGCGCATGACCCGAACGGTCCCCGCACCCGCAGCTCTCACACATGTTCCACCTCAATATCCTTCAATCTCAACTCACGTCCGGACAGATGGCGCATTCTCTCGCATCCGCAGTCCGGACAGATCATCACCAGCTTTTCCGACAGCACACGGCGCCCGCACGCCGTGCAGGAGAACTCCAGCGGAAGCATCTCCGTCTCCAGACGGCATCCGTGCAGATGCACATTCTCCGAGGCGCCAAGCGCCATCGGCCATGCATAGGCGAGCGCCTCCGGATCGACTCCCGCAAGACGTCCGATCTCCACGCGCAGCGACAGCACATTTCCGCCGTTCTCCTTCTGCCAGCGGTCAACTGTATCCAGAAGCGCCTGCGCCACAGAGAGTTCGTGCATCAGCAGATCCTCGGGAGCTGGTCGCCGTCCGGCTGGATCATGATCCTCCGACCGCCCCATTCTCCGGCAAGCGTCACCCGCCCCGCATCGGAATTGACCCTTCCGATCCGCGCGGCAAGCTCCCCGCCGGGAAGTTTACTCCACGCCTCCAGAATCGCCTCGGCGCTTTTCTCCTCCGCAATCAGGACAACCCGCCCCTCGCAGGCGCAGAAAAGCGGATCAATCCCGAGCATCTCCGAAAGCGTCCGCACCGCGGGACGGCACGGAAGCATGCCTTCGGCAATCTCCGCACCGAACCCCGAGGGCCCCACAATCTCCTGCAGTACGGCTCCCACGCCGCCGCGCGTCGGGTCACGCATGAAACGGATCCCCTCCCCCGCGATCTCCGCGGCGGCGGAAACAAACGGTCCGACGGAGGCGCAGTCGCTGACAATCCCCTTCCCTTCGATCCCGTGCCGCGCCGCGAGAATCGCCATGCCGTGGTCGGCGATGCCGCCGCTGACCAGAATCGCGTCGCCTTCCCGAAGGAACTCACGCCCGAGACGGAGACGCGTGTCCGCTGTGCCGATTCCCGCCGTGTTCAGGTAAATCCCGTCCGCCGCGCCCCGGGGCACCACTTTCGTGTCTCCGGTTGCAATCCTGACTCCGGAAGCACGCGCGGCGGCCGCAACCGAGTCCAGAATCCGGGAGAGTTCCGCACGGGGAAACCCCTCCTCCAGAATCATCGCAAGCGAAAGAAAACGCGGAATCCCGCCCGCGACATAAATATCGTTCCCCGTCCCGCAGACCGCAAGTTTCCCGATGTCGCCGCCGGGGAAAAAGCGCGGCGTCACCACAAAACTGTCCGTGGAAAACACGAGTCCCCCCGGAAGCTGCGCCGCGTCCGGCAGTCCGGCAAGCGGCCCCTCCCCGAACCGGGAGAGAATCTCCTCCTCGATCAGGCGGCTTCCCGCCCGTCCCCCTCCGCCGTGAGCCAGTGTGATCAGCATGACGCCCCCTCCGTCCCCCGGTAGTGATACGATGCCGCGCACGCTCCCTCCGTGCTGACCATGCAGGCGCCGACCGGATGTTCCGGCGTGCAGGCCTTCCCGAACAGGGGACACTCACAGGGAGCAATGTGACCGCGCAGGACATCGCCGCAGCGGCAGAGCGCGGGCGCGCGCACCGTGCCGGCAGTGTCCAGCTGATATTTCAGCGCGGCATCGAACACGGCAAACTCCTTCCGGATCTTCCAGCATCCGCCGGGGACCATTCCGATCCCGCGCCATTCGCCGGAAACCGCTTCAAAACACCGTTCGATCAGCGCAAGCGCGGTCGTATTGCCCTCCGGGGAGACCATCATGTGATAATTGTTGACGACAACATTCTTTCCCTCCGCGACCTGGAGCAGGAGCAGATAAAGCGAATGCAGAATGTTTTCCGGCGCAAATCCGGAAATCACGCCGGGAAGAGCAAGGGAAACAAACTCCTTTTCACCGGTCACGGCAGCCACATGGCCGGGCAGCAGAAAACCGGCAAGTTCCGTCGCCGGATCAAGCGCGAGCATGTCGAGCGCCGGACGGATCCGCTTGAAATCGGTCAGCATGGAAAAATTCTTCACTCCGGAACGCGCCGCCTCCTCCAGCACGGCGGCTCCGGCGGAGAGCGTCGGAGCAAACCCGACCGCCGCAAGAACGACCTCCGTTTCCGGATGGTTCCGCGCGTAAAGCAACGCCTCCTCGGGAGAGTAGATGACCAGAAGCTCCTTTTCACTCTGAAGCGTCCCTTCCGATCCGGGAATGCGCAGGAGATCGCCGAATACCGCCACTTTGACTCCGCGCCGGGAGAGCGCAATGGCATTGTCGATGAAGCGCGCGCCGGAAACGCAGACCGGGCATCCCGGCCCGGAAAGGAGACGCAGTCCGTCAGGCAGCAAGGCGCGCAGACCGTATTTCGCGACGGCAAGGCTGTGGCTTCCGCAGACCTCCATCAGATTCACGGGCCTGCCGATGCCGTCCATTGCGCGTTGGAGCGCTGCGCGCCAGAATGCCGCGGAGGAGTTCATGATTCCAGACTCCGCTTCAGTTCTTCGAGAATGCGCAGATTCTCATCGGCGGACGCGCGGGAGACCTTCTCGATGGCATAACCGGCATGAACCAGGACATAGTCTCCCACTTCACAATGATCCAGCAGACGCAGATTCACTTCCCGCTCCACGCCGTCACACTCGACCCGACCGCGGCACGCAGGAAGAAGCGCCACGATTTTCATCGGTATCGCTACACACATTTCCCAACCATCCGGCTTAAAAAAACAGTTCCGAAAAATCAAACCGTATAATTTACACCCGAAAGGCGGAATTGCAAGGCGCTCCAGAGGATTTGTCCGACGGAAATTCCGCCGTCGTTCGGAGGGATTGTCCCGGGTATGAAACACTGGATTCCCCGACATGCTAGGCGCTCCCGCGTCAGAGTCGTCAGCAGACGGTTCTGAAAGACGCCGCCGGTCAGAATGACAGGGAGTTTCACGTCCGGATGCTCCCGGCAGTCCAGCGCGTATTCGACCATCCGCACCGCCGCGTCCGCGACCGCCTCGTGAAAGGTGCGCGCATTCGGAAGACGCCCCTCTCCCGCGTCTGCAAACAGCGGGCTCCAGTCGATGACGAGGAGACCATCCTTTTCGCGCGCAAGATAGAGTTCCGCGGGATCTCCCGATGCTTCCCCGCTCCGCGCCGCAGCCTCCAGACGGACCGCCGCCTGTCCCTCGTAACTGATGCGCTCCGGCGCATGGCCGAGCAGGGCGGAGACCGCGTCAAAAAGCCTTCCCGCGGACGGGCTGTATGGGGTATTCACCCCTGCAAGCATCTGCCGGTGAAGCAGTTCCATCCGATCCGCATAGCGGGGAAACATCTCTTTCACGCGATCCGGACAGATACCGGAAGCCAGACAGCGCGCCGCCGCCTGACGCCAGACTTCGCGCACAGCAAGCGCTCCCCCCGGAAGCGGAGATTCCTCCCATGCGCCGAGACGCCGTCCGCCTTGATCCAGAGAGACTTCCAGCAGCTCCGCCCCCCAGAGCCGTCCGTCGGGCCCGAGTCCCGTCCCGTCAAAGACCAGCGCCAGCGCCGCGCGCTCCCCGCTCTCCAGAAGCCCGGCAAGCGCGTGCGCATAGTGATGCGGGACCCGGCAGAGCTCCGCGCCGAGCTCCCGCGCGAGACGTTCTCCTGCTATCGTGCTGAAATAATCGGGATGCAGATCCACGGCAACCACTTCGGGCGGAGCGGCAAGCTGCGAAAGCATCTTCCGGAACGCCGCCTCCCGGCGCTCCGCGTTCGCCGCGTCCTCAAGCCCTCCCTGATGCGGGGAAACTAGGAAAAAATCCTCCCCCGCCACGGCAAAGGTGTTTTTCCAGAGCGCACCCGCCGCCGCAACGGAACGCGGCACCCGCCACGGAAGGCTCAACGGATAGCCGCGCGCCCGGCGCCAGAGCTGAAAACGACCGCCGTTGGACACGCCGAGCGAATCATCGTTCCGGTGCAGAATCGCGCGGTTGTGCGTCAGAAACGCATCCGCGCCGTCCGAAAGCATCCCCGCGGCATCCGCATCCTCCAATGCGGGCGGCTCCCCTTCGCGGTTTCCGCTGGTCGCAATCAGAAACGGTCCGGGGAAGCGCTGCATCAGCAGCACATGCAGAGGAGACGCGGGAAGCATGATCCCCGCCTCGCGGGGATTGTCCGGCGCCAGAAGTTCCTCATGAAACGCCCCTCCCCTTTTCCATTCCAGGAGCACAATCGGCGCGGCGGGTGAAGTGAGCGCCTCCTCCTGAAGAGAATCAAGACGGCAGTAACGGCGCACATCTTCCACGGAACGCCCCATCAGGGCAAGCGGTTTTTCCGGCCTTTTCTTGCACGCGCGCAGACGCCGGACAGCCGATTCGGAACACGGATCGGCGAGCAGCTGGAATCCGCCGACCCCCTTCATGGCGAGAATCCCGCCGCGCGCAAGAAGCAGAGCCGCCGCGCCAAGCGGATCTTCCGGGGAAAGTTCGTTTCCAGCACGATCCATCAGCTTCAGTTCCGGTCCGCAGACCGGACAGCTGATCCCCTCCACATGGAAACGGCGGTCGGAAGGATCCTCATACTCCTTACGGCAGGCGGGACACAGGGGGAACGCCTTCCACGCGGTCGCTTCCCGGTCATAGGGGAGGCTTTCGATCACACTCGCCCGAGGCCCGCAGTCGGCACAGCTGTTGAAGGCGTAGGAGGCGCGGCGGCCGGATACGGAGAAAATCTCCTCCAGACAGCGCGGGCACGGCGCAAGATCGGGCGGCGTCAGGCGGTTCACGCTTCCCGCGTCCTCCTCCGGACCGGGCAGAATGGAAAAGCAGGAATAAAGCATCTCCGGCGCGGAATCCTCAAAAGCCGCCGGGTGATCGACGCGGCTACCCGGAGGAAAGGCGGATTCCAGATCGAAGAACGCTTCTTCCATCTCCAGTGCCTCCCCCTGCCAGAGCAGTTCAACCGCTCCCCCCATGTTGCGGACAAATCCATGGAAACCATGCGCGACGGAAAAACGATAGAGCGCCGGACGCATTCCGACCCCTTCCACAATTCCCCGTAAAATAATTCTCCGCTGCAGCATGGCTTCCCGTCTGTTCCATATTCATTTCCGGCATCTTTTAAAATACACGCTGCCGCCGGAGTTGCAATCGGGAACTCCGGCACGAAGGCAAAATTCCGGCTCCTTCCCGTAAAAAGAGGAGACATCACCAGGAAAAGATTCGGGTGTTTTCCTGAATTTGCATAAGCAAAGTTGCATAAATTTATATTGTAATATTGAAAAGGTGTGGTATGTTATCTGTAACTCCAACAGAAGAGGAACAGATGAAGACAATTCGTATTCAAATAACGGACCAGGAACGTCAAAGGTTGCTGGAATTGCG
>CASEFP010000129.1 GCA_949287225.1 uncultured Lentisphaeria bacterium | reverse complement strand
GACGGTCTGCAACACGGGCTGGAACCGTGACGGATACGATGCCGGTTATCCGGAACGGCTCCCGGTCAATCCCGAGCGCGGCACGAGCGAGGAGTTCCGGCTTGCCGCCGAGGCCGCGCGTCGTCTCTCCCCCGGCTACACCCTTTCGGTTCATGACAACTATATCGACGTTTACGAGTCTGACGCGTTTCATGTCGAAGAGGTTCTTCAGAATATGCCGGGTGTTCCCTTCATGAGCGGCATCTGGCGGGGCGGGCAGTCCTACCGGCTCTGCTCGGAATTCGGATTGCAGTATGCGCGGCGCGATCTTCCCCGCATTGCGGAGCTCTCCGGAAAAGGCTGCATCTATCTGGACGTCAACGCCGCCGTTCCGCTCTATTCCTGCCGTGCGGAGAAACATCCGCTGACCCGGAAACAGGACTGGCGGAACCGACGCGCCATTTTCCAGCTGGCCAAGGAGCATTTCGGGGCACTTGCCGTCGAGGGATGCGGAACCGATCATTTTGCCGATCTCGTCGACATCGGGGCATACGGCGGACTGCATTTCAACCTTCTGCCTCTCCGGAGTCCCGGTCCCGTCGGCGTGCCCGTTCCTCTCTGGCAGATGGTCTATCATGATTCGGTGCTGAACTACATCGGAGAAGGGTATCTGCCGATTCACGGTTCCGAATACCGGCTCTATCAGGCGCTTTACACGCTTCTGCCGACCGCGTTTGACGAACACTCCGGACGCCTCAGCAGGGAACTTCGCACGGCGTTTTCCGCGCCGATGATCGACTTCGAGGAACTGATCCCGAGAACCGTTACAATAACGGAGGACGGTTCCTACCGCACGGACGGTGTCGCGCGCAGTGTTTTCGGCGACGGCACAGAGGTGATCGCCAATTTTACGGATGCCGATTATCATTACGGAGACGTCTGCATTCCTCCCCGGGAATACCATATCGGAAAGACCGGCCGGAACACATGATCGTTTCCGGTGAAAATCCCTTCAGAGGGATGGGGATTCCCCGGGAGGGAGGAGCACCACGTTTCCTGTGCAGTCTAGAAGAGCGACGGATTTTTCATTGTCCCATGCGGGAAGAATGGTGACAGGCGGTCCCGCCGGGGGATTGAACTGATTCCACGCATGGAAATGACCAGCGGCAAGCGAGACAATTCCCTGTGCGGCGCACTGTCCGGCGCAGGATTCCAGCTCTTTGCGCGGAAGATATTTCTTGTGCGCCATGTTGCTGGTCTTGAGCGAGAGCCGGATGCGGTCCGCTACCGCAGGACCGATCGTCCGTGCAAAGAGGATCAGAAGAAATTTTGTGAAGGCGTTCCGGATCGCGCGCCGCAGCAGCAGATATTTCCAGTCCCTGCGGTTGACGGTGTCCCCGTGCATCAGCCGGACCGTTCCATGCAGATCGTGATATCGGTCGGTGATCCAGGAAAAGGCGTCCGCGTGTGTTGCGGAAACGAAAAACTCGTGATTGCCTTCGATGAAGCCGATCTCCATTTCGTTCAAATGCGCGCGGCACCAATTGGTAAAATGCGTCTGTTCGGGGATTTCGTAACCGTCGAGCGCGATCCAGAGCTCAAAGATGTCGCCGAGGAAAATGATTCCGGCGGGCTTGCGCGCAGCAAGCGTGTCCAGCATCCGGAAAAAGCGCGATGCCTTTTCCGTTCCCCCCTCCAGATGCGAATCCGCAATCAGAATATATTTGTCATGCCAGAAATTCATCTGTGTTTCCATCCGCCTGCCGGAACTGCGGTTCATTCCCAGTCCCTGCCATCAGGGGGCTAATATACACGCGCCGGACCGGGTCTGTCAAATCGCAAAGTGAGATTCCGCGTTTCTTGCCGGAAGAAAGTTGCGCCGGGAAAATTTTTCAAAAAAAATGGAAAAAAGACTTGATTCTTAAGTATACCGGAGTTTATACTTGATAAGTATACAAAAGAAGGAAAAATCATGCGCCCTCCGGTCAAAAGAGATAAAATCGTGAACGAGCTCAGGGGACGGATTCTCGGCGGAATCCTGGCGCCCGGCGCGCGTATTCCCGTGGAGCAGGAGTTTGCGCGGCACTGGGGGGTTGCGCGGGATACGCTCCGGGATGCGCTCGGAATTCTGGAGGAGGAGGGGCTGATCGAACGGATTCCCGGCAGAGGCACATTCGTCCGCGTACAGAGGAAGGAAGAGGGAAATGTCATCACGTTCCTGCTGCCCTGCGCGGAAATTCTTGCGGACCGGATCGGTTACCGGACGTCGCTGATCACCCGCGAAATGCTCTGCGGCGCGATGATTGAGGGGGGCAAGCGGAAACTCCGGATTGAGACAATCGCCGTCTCGCCGACGAACCGCAACGACGACATCGACTGGCATGCGCTTTCCCATCTGGGGGAATCCGGAAAAGTCATTGTCTTCACGCTCTGGTATCAGACGCTCTTTCCGTTTCTCGCCGAGCGGAAATGCCGTGTTGCTCTGGTCACGCTCGGGAAGGAAAACCGTCTGCCCGGATGCGGAACTCTCCCCGGGAACTGGGTTCATCTGCACGACGATCCAATGCGTGTCCTGCGCGAAGCGCATCTGTTTCTGAAACGCGAATACGACTGTGCCCGGACCTGCGCCATCCTCCCCAACTACGCGGGGGAAGCTGCGGGGGGCTTCCGGTTTTTCCCGGAAGCGCCCTGCCGGGAGCTCATCTTTTTCACGAAGGAGGAACACGACCGGAAATATCGTGCGGAAATGCGCGCCCTGTATGAGCGTTTCCGGTTCGACGGACTGTTTCTGCAGGTTCCCTGCCTGCACTCCTTTGACTACTCCCGCACGCTGAATGCGAATCTGGGACTGCCGGAACAGGTCCGGCTTCTGACCTACTGTGAAACGCCGTACACCATGCGCCTTCCGTTCCGGATTCCTGCCGTGAACTTCGATTTCCGTGAACTCGGGGCACAGGCGGTCCGTCTTCTGAACAACGGCGTAGAAAAAGTGCCTGATTGTGTAATCTCACCATTCATTGATTCATTTCAATAAACAAAAGGAGGAAACGTCAATGAGAACACACGCAATGGGGGAAATGACCGTCAAGGAGATCCGGGAGTATCTCAAAACCAATCAGACCATCATCCTGCCGTACGGCGTCGTGGAGCAGCACGGCTACCACCTGCCGCTGAGCATGGACATCCACAATGCGGAGGTTCCGTCCTACGCGCTGGCGGAAAAACTCGGCTGCATCGTTGCGCCGCCGCTCAACTACTGCTTCTCCGGCGGCCAGCTTCCGGGCACGATCAACGTCCGCCCGACCACCTTCTGCGCGATGATCTGCGACATTGTCGAATCGCTCGCGAATCAGGGATTCCTGAACATCCTGATCTTCCCCGGACACGGCGGAACGGAGAGTCTCGACCAGCTCCGCGAGTCCCTGCGCATTCTCAAATGGCTCAATCCCGCGCTGGAAAAGGTGATGATCATGATCCTCCGCCGCGGCGAATTCTGGCAGCGTCCGAAGGAACCGGGCATGACCGGAAGCGATTTCCACGCCGGCGACGCGGAAACCTCGCTGATGCTCGCCTACCGCCGGAATCTTGTGCAGCTCGATCAGATGGAGCTTGATGAAAAGGAACTCGCCGAGAAAATGCGCCACGATCAGGACGCCTATCAGATCTGCACGACCCTCAGCGGCCAGCCGCAGGAGATCGCCACCACGCGTCAGCGTCCCGAGATCAAGGTCGGCGTCATGGGATATCCCGAATACGCTTCGGCCGAGCGCGGTGTCGAAAATATTGAAAAATCCATCACGCCGATGGCGGAAATGCTCAAGAAGGCGATTGCCGAAGCCGAGGAGAACCGCAGAAGCGGGAAACGTATTGAAGTGAAGTCCCCCGTTCTCGGAAGAAACGGCAAGTAAGCGGGAATTCAGCCGCTCCGCCCTTTGACGCTGTTTGACGCGCCCGGAATGTAAAAAGGAGTTCTTTCATGGGCCTCAAGTTCACTTCCAGACAGCGCGAGGGGTGGAGACTGCTCGTTTCCCCTCGGAAAACGCGGATTCTCTTTGACGGCGGATCGCGTTCGGGGAAAACCGCCCTGATCGCGGAATATCTGATCCGCCGCGCGCTTCAGTATCCGGGATCGCGCCAGCTCGCCGCGCGGAAATACCGCGCCCACGTGAAAACCTCGCTGTGGAACGATACGCTCAAATCCTACATTTCGCGTCATCTTCCGCCGGGGATCTGCCGCTTTCAGGAGAGCGAGCTTGCCATCCTCTTTCCCAACGGCTCGTCCATCTGCGCGGGCGGTCTGGACGATGCGGAACGGACCGAGAAAATTCTCGGGAACGAATACATCACGGTCTTTCTCAACGAGGCCACGCAGCTCTCCTTTCCGACGATGCAGATGGCAATGACGCGCCTTGCCCAGCGTGTCCGCGACCGGAAGGGGCGTTTTGCCGTGCCGAAGCTGATTCTGGACTGCAATCCGCGCGGTCCGCGCCACTGGCTCCACGCCGTCGGTGTGCGGCATGTCGATCCCGATACCGGCGAGGCGCTCGCGGACGCCGCGCGATGGGCGCGCCTGAACTGGTCCGCCTATGACAACAAGGAGAATCTGCCGGAGGAATATCTTTACGCGCTGGAATCCCTGCCGGAAGTGATGCGCGAACGCATGCTCAACGGCGTCTGGCGTGGCAACGAGGGGGCGGTCTATTCCGAATTCGACGAGGATGTCCATGTCGTCGAACCCTTCGAGATCCCCGCAACCTGGAAGCGTCTCCGGAGCATCGACTTCGGCTACACGAATCCATTCGTCTGCCTCTGGGGCGCGCTGGACCCCGACGGCAGACTCTATCTCTACCGCGAACATTACAAAGCGGGCGTCCGCGCCGCGGAACACGCTGAAATCATTCTGAAACTTTCCGGCGGGGAACGTTTTTCCGTCACGGTCGCGGACCACGACGCGGGCGAACGCGCCGAACTCGAATCACGGGGGCTTCCCACGGAACCGGCGATGAAAAATGTGGCGCGCGGCATCCAGTGCGTGAAGAACCGCCTTGCCGTCTGTCCCGACGGGCATCCGCGTCTGTATTTTTTCCGGACACTGCGCAATCTCCTTTCGGAAATCTATGACTACCGCTGGCTGCCCGCGCAGGACGGCGGCAACGCGAAAGAGGAGCCGTTCAAGGAGAACGATCACGCGATGGACGCACTGCGCTACATGGTCGCCGCCGTGGACTGCGCGGACCGGAAAGAGTTCCGCAGCGTCAGCGCCCCCGTTTTACGGAACGAACGCTGGTGAAGGGGTCTGCTTCTTCGCATCCGGATGGCCCCCGGGACCGCCTGCTTCGACGGGAATATCCCATGGGGCACGATCGTAATCGGGATGTTTCAGGATATACGCGAGAAGCTGCGGTGTGACACGCTGGATCTGCATCCTTCTTCGGAGTTCCTTTTCAATATCGGGAATCCGTTCAGGGTGTCCGGAGAGGCGCGCGATCACAGCAAGATTGTAGACGGGAATCATGCTCAACGGGTAGTTTTCCGCTTCCTTGAGATACGATGCGAACGCCTCGTCATGACGCCCGAGTTTCAGAAGCGCGTTTCCGCGGTATCCGTGCACATGGGCGTAATTGGAAATATAGGAACGGATCAGCCCGTCCGCCGCGGCAAGCGTCAGTTCCGGCGCTCCCAGTCTGTTTGCGGCGAGCATCAAAGCGTAATTTGCCTTGTATTCATGCGGGGCGAAGCGGAGACTATTCTGAATGCGCACGCATTTTTCCGTCCGGGACATCCCCGGATCCTGAATGACGTTCGCTGTCCGGGACGCGTATGCCGAACGCGCGACGGAAAGCGCGGTCCAGCACAGGATCAGGACCCCCAGCGGAACGGCAAATGCGCAATACGCCGCCGCATGTTTCAGATCGCCGCCAGGACTGTCTGCCGGGAGCGTCCCGCTCCAGAGCAGGCCGAGAAGATAAAACGCAATCAGATTCAGCGGCCAGGCGATGAAAATCAGATCAAGCTGGGCGTGAAAGAGGAGACAGAGGAAAGCGAACAGCAGGATTTTCTGTTCCCCGGAACGTTCTCCTGAGCCCCCCCTGAAGAGCGCGCAGAACGGATACAGCACCAGCCATGCCCAGGCAAGCCATCCGACAAGCCCGAAGGAGGCCAGCATGAACAGAACGTCGTTGTGCGGGTGATTGGTTCTCGGCGCATTGCGCATCCTCGTGAAATAATCCTCCGGCTTGAAGCGGACGAACTCGTTTTCAAAGGAGACTCCGCCGACGCCGAACACCGGATTTTCCGCAATCAGCCAGAGAGTCGCCTGATAGAAGACAAGCCGGTCCTCCCGGTGTGCGATTTCACGGACAAGTCCCGAAGCCGGGCCGAGCGCCGCGGCAATTCCGCAGAGGATTGCCGCGACAACGGCATAGAAGAAAATGCGCCGCCCCCGCCCCCGTGCACGCAGACGCAGAAAAAGATACACTCCCCCGGTGAATCCGAGCGCCAGAAGCGCGCCGCGCGACGCACACGCCGCGAAGATTCCGATCCCGTATGCGGCGAGAAGCCCGGCGGACACCCATGCAATCGGTCCGGGAACCCGGAAACGCCGCATCAGCGCCAGAAATTCCCTGACAAGAAACAGCAGCGTGACCAGAAGCAGCATCGCGTTCCAGTTGGTGTTTCCCGTGATTCCGAAAACCAGCCTCCCGGAGTGAAACTGTATGCCTGAGACAATCAGATCCGCCAATCCCAGAAGAGCAAGAAAACGGGGCAGAAAAAGACGGAACGCGTCGGCATAGACACAGGAAGCCAATGGCAGGAGAATCCAGACCAGACTTTCGCCGAGCGCCTCGAAGGGATAACGCCCGTTCATCAGAAAATGTCAGTAGGCGATGCAGAAGAATCCGCCGAGCGCCAGAAGCGTCCCGCGTTTCATCGCCGCGATGGTGTTTACCGTTCTCCGGAAGTCGAACAGCAGAAGCGCCAGCGCAAGAAAGGCGGAGCTTCCGGCGGAAAATGCCAGAGACTCCCGCATGTGCGCCGGATGAAAAAAGAGGTCCGGATTGTACAGAAGAAGCGCGGCAAGCAGAAGAAGCGGCGCATAACAGCCACGCTTGAAAAAACCGGTCACCCACTGTGTCATGAAACGCCTTTCCTGCCGCTTTTCTTCTTTTTACCCTGGAATTCTGTTACATTAGTATGGAAAAACCGCTTTTCAAGCAGAATCCTTTTTTTCCGGAATCTTTTCCATCCGTTTCAGCGGAACAGAATGCAGAGGGCTTTCGGGATCGGAAGCTCCTCTTTTTCCGGGGAGAGTTTTTTCTCTTTCCGGTTGAAGGAGAAACATGTGACCGTGCCGGACTTTTCGTTTGCCGCAATCAGGATCGTTTCGTCCGGGGAAAGCGCGATGTCACGCGGGAAATCGCCGCTGCACCCGACGGTGTCAATCAGCTTCATCGCGCCGTCCGCGCCCGTTTCGATCACGGCGATCGAATTATGTCCCCTGTTTGAGACGAAAACGAATGCGCCGTCGCCTGTCATGCGGATCGCGCCGGGATAACTCCGGGTTTTCGGCGTCTCCTTCATCGGGCGGATGGTCTGCGCATGCGACCATTTCCCGTTGCGGAGAACGAATGAGGAGACCGTGTTGTCCAGCTCGTTGGCGACATGGAGAGTCCTTCCGTCCGGAGAAAACACGAGATGCCGCGGCCCGGCTCCCGGATGAAGGCGGATGATCCCCACAGACTCCGGAGCAATGCCGCGTCCCGGCGTCCACGGATAGAGCCTGATCTGATCCAGTCCGAGGTCGGCGACGGCAAGCATGCGTCCCGCACGATCAAATCCGGCAAAATGCGGATGCGCCTTTTCCTGTCGTTTCGTCGTGCCTTTTCCCGGATGCTCCACAACTCTTCCGCGCTGCGGAATTCCCTCCTTCAGCGGCAGTTCCGTGATGGAGGCGGAGCTGTAATTCGCCGTATAGAGAAACTGCCCGTCCGGCGAAAGCGTCAGATGACATGGGACATTTCCGTTCACGGGGGTAAGGGCGAGGAGTTCCAGTTTCCCGCTGCCGTCCGCCCGCAGCGTCGCCACGCCGCCGCCTTCTTTCGGAGAGAGTCGGGAAACGGTCCCGTAAAAGAGCCCGGAAGCGGGATCGCGAATCAGGTAGTTGACCGTCCGCAGCGGCGTGAAGAGATTCTCTTCCGGCGCGTCCCAGCGCCGGACAAGCGTGATGCCGCCCTCTTTTCCGGCGCTGTCCGACAATGCGTAGAATTCCGTTGAAGCACAGCCTGTGAGAAGCACGCCGGCAAGCAGAGGCATTCCCGAAAGCAGGGTTTTCATTGCAGTGTCACCGGGCCTTTCTCCGGAACATGGAAGGTGACCCGTACATTTCCCTTCCCATTTTCCGCCCGGAACGGCAGGTCTTTTCCCCGGAAGGAGAGTTTTGACGGCGCCTCCGTGAAAAAGAGTTCCGCTTCGCCGGGATAATCAAATTCGATTTCATGCTCCGAACAGAGGTTGATCCGCATGTTCGCGTCGAGAATTCTTCCCGTTGCGGCGGACGATAGGGCGAGCAGACGGCTGCCGTGCGCTTCGACCTCAAAAGCGGCCTCGCCGATCAGAGGCACGGTGGTGTTTTTCCAGACGTCGGTCAGGAGATAATCGCCCGCGGGCAGCCCGAGCGTTTCCGGGGCGAAGCGGATTGTCTGCGCGGCATCCTCCGTATTGAAGAGCCCGACGGTGCGGAGCGGAAGAAGAGGATTGTTTTCCAGCGTGCTGAAGTGCGGCGTCCGGAAGTAGAGGATGCGCGGGATCATCTTCCCGCAGTCGCGGTAATCGTAGTCGCCGAAAAAGACGTCCTGCCCGTTATTGGGATTGCAGACCGCTTTTTTGAGACACCGGAAGCGCGCGGATTCCGGATCCGCCTCGCTGAGTTTTCCCGCGATCTCCACCATCGAATGAGTGACGAGGCAGTAATTGAGGCAGAACATCGCCTCTGTGTCGTTGAGTCCGGGGAAGAGTCCGACCGAATCGCTGTTCGGCACGAAAAGATCACCGGTGTGTGTGGCGAAGCAGGCCGCGCCCCAGAGGAAATTGGTCTTGACGTAATCCCAGTTCCCGCTTCCGATGTCGATGCCGTAGCGGTAGTTGGTGAAGAATTCGCCCAGAAACGGATTCGCCATGACGATGTCGCAGCCGGTCTGGAGATAGGCGTCGGCGGGAATGCGTTTGCGGATCTCCCCGAGCCACCAGTCGCGCCATTCATAAGCGGAGGCGGTTTTGTTTTTCAGCTGGTCGCGGCTGTCCTCGAAGGCGTAGCTCCAGAAGTCATGTTTCATCCCTTCAAATGCGTAATCGCGGAAGAACACGTCCAGCGCGTGCTCCATATACGCGCGCGCCTCCGGCAGACTGACATCCAGCGGGGCGGAAGATTTCACACGATAGTCGTAATCAAGGAACCATTCGGGATGTTCCTGATAGATCGGCGTGTGTTTCGGACAGAATCCGCCGATCCATACTGCGGGACGCAGTCCGGCTTTGCGGACTTTGTCTGTGAATGTGCGAAGACCTTCAGGAAATTTCTGCTGATCGACTCCGTCTTCCCCCTCGTAGGGCATGCCGAGCCCGTGCGCGGGGGGGACGCGGACAGCATAACCGTCGTCCACCTGGATCCAGCGGACCGTCGGAAAATTTTTCTTGAGGAAACGCGCCTCGCGGAGAATCATTTCTTCGGAAATATCGCGGAAAATCCCGTCGTTCCAGGAGCCCCACACCATGTTGTCGCGGTTGATTGCCGTCGCGCCGTACATCGGGGGAAGACACCTACGCAGCACCGCCGTGTAGCGTTCAAAGATCCGTTCCAGATCCCCGGCGTGCTCCGTTGTGCCCAGATACCATTCGTCAGCCAGAATTTTCCCGGGGTCACACTCCAGCGCGTCGATTCCTTTGAAGCCGGAAAAGAGGGATAGGCGGATTGTGTTTTCCTCGTGCGAAACCAGATAGTTGTGGAAGAAGATTCTCTGGCTCAGCGTGCCGTGGACAAGTCCGCTTTCCGTGTGGAAATTGCTCAGGAGAATCGCGGGGAAGGGCTGGTAGGGAGAGCGCCCGATGCGCTCGCAGATCACGCCGGGATCGGCCCAGCGGTTGCCGGCCTGTTCGTCAAAACCGGAGTCCTTTGCGTTGGAACCTGTCCTGTCGTAATCAACGGGAATCGCCATCTTTTCATAGATGCGCGGGTTTTCCAGGTGATAAAAATAATCGTCCGCGGGCTTGCCGCCGAACGTGATCCCCGCGAACTCGACGCCGAGTTCGCAGACGGCAGTTTTTTCCTTTCCGCAGTCGAACAGGCGGCGGCAGACCAGCTCTTTGCTGGCAAGGGTAATATAAAAATCATCGCGTGCGCCGCCGGGATAGTCCGCTGTGATCTGAAGCATGCCGTTTCCTTCGGAAATCCGGATGGACAGCGGAAGAACTTTCTTTTCCCGCGTGACGAAAAACGGCTGAAAGGCAATCGTTCCGCACTTCCATGCGGACAAAACGGATTCTATCTGATTCATGGAACGGTTCTCCCGTGTTGATGGTGTTCTGAAAAGATAGTATCGGATTTTTCTTTTGCAAATGCCTTAAGAAAAATAACACGGGAAAAACAGGCTCTCCGGGATTTCTGCGGGGCTTTGTCTTTTCATTTGGAGAAATGTTGTTTCCGGTGTATATTAACTCCTTTCATGAACCGGATGGAGAGAAAGAGTATGAGCACATTGAAAAAAGCGGTTGTCCTGCTCAGCGGCGGGCTGGATTCCGTAACCTGCCTCGCCGTGGCGAAACATGAAAACTTTGAAATTCACGCATTGACTTTCGACTACGGTCAGCGTCATAAAATTGAACTGGAATGCGCGCGCCGCAGCGCGGAAAAGATCGGCGTGGAACGCTTCCATCTTCTCTCGTTCGACCTGCGGATGTGGGGCGCCTCCGCCCTGACCTCGGACAAACTGGATGTCCCTGACTACAACCCGCATTCCGGTTCCATTCCGATTACCTACGTTCCCGCGCGGAATCTGATTTTTCTCTCCTTTGCGGCGGCTCTGGCGGAAGGAATCGGGGCGCGTGACATTTTCATCGGGGTCAATTCGCTGGATTATTCCGGCTATCCGGACTGCCGCCCGGCGTTCATTGAAGCTTTCCGGAACTGTGCGCGCCTCGGGACAAAGGCGGTCGACGAGGGCTGGGATTACAACATCCGCGCGCCGCTCCAGCATCTGCGCAAGACGGAGATCATCAAACTCGGACTTTCCCTCGGCGTCGACTACTCCCTGACGCACAGCTGCTACAATCCGGACGCGTCGGGGCGTCCCTGCGGACGCTGCGACAGCTGCGGACTGCGGCGCGACGCCTTTCGCGAACTCGGAATGGAGGATCCCGCGTTGAAGCGGTAAACGCCGGCGGCGGAGGAAATGCGTTTTTCCCGTTTTCACGCCTTGAAAGTTCGTCTCTGACGCGGTACATTTCCTCTTGAATATTTTGTTCCGTTGTTTCACGGGAAAACGCAGCAACAGATTTGATTGATGTCAGGAGAGAGGAAAATGGAAAGAAACGCAGAGCCTGAATTTGCCGTTTTGAGTGTCGGAGGCAGGGAGATCCGCCTTCCGGTCGTAGTGGGAACGGAGGGGGAAAAGGCATTCGACATCGCCGCGCTCCGGAAAGAGACCGGTTATGTGGCGCTCGACCAGAGTTTGACCAATATCGCCGTCTGCTACAGCCGCATCACGTTCATTGACGGCGAGAAGGGCATTCTGCGCTACCGGGGCATTCCGATCGAGGAGCTGGTCAAGACCGAGGCGTTCGTGAAAGTGGCGTATCTTCTGGTGCACGGCACGCTCCCGGACGAGGAGCAGAGCAGACTCTTTTCCCGCCTGCTGAACAAGAATTCGCTTCTGCACGAGGACATGCGCCATTTCTTCGATCATTTCCCGCGCGGCGCGCATCCGATGCACATTCTTTCCACGATGATCAACGCGCTTGCCGCGTTCTATCCGAATGTGGACCTGCTCTCGATGGAGGAGGATATTGAACTGTCTACCGCGCGCCTGATTTCGATGGTCCGCACGATGGCGGCGATGGCCTACAAAAAGAGCATCGGCGAGCCCGTGGTCTATCCGCGGCACGATCTCTCCTACTGCGCGAACTTCCTGAACATGATGTTCGACTCGCCTGTGGCGCCCTATACGATCTCGCCGGAGGCCGTCCGGATCCTGAACATTCTCCTGATTCTTCACGCCGACCACGAGCAGAACTGTTCGACGACGACCGTCCGGACGATCGGCAGTGCGCAGGTCAATCTGTATGCCACGATTTCCGCGGGCATTTCCGCGCTGTCCGGTCCGCTCCACGGCGGAGCGAACCAGGAGGTTGTCGAGATGCTCCGCCACATCCGTGAACTCGGTGATGTGAAGAAGTACATCGCGCTTGTCAAGGACAAGAAGAACACCCAGCGCCTGATGGGATTCGGGCACCGGGTCTACAAGACCTTCGATCCGCGGGCGAAGATCATCAAGAAGGAGTGTCATGACTTCCTTGAGAAAATGCACATCAGCGATCCGCTTCTGGATGTTGCGCTTGAGGTGGAGGACGCCGCGCTGCACGACGAGTATTTCATCTCCCGCCACCTTTATCCGAATGTTGATTTCTATTCGGGAATTGTCTACCGCGCGCTCGGCATTCCGGAGAACATGTTCACGGTCATGTTTGCGCTGGCGCGCCTTCCCGGCTGGATAGCCCACTGGAAGGAGATGATCGGCGCGAACACCAAGATTGTGCGTCCGCGCCAGGTTTACATCGGCAAGCGTCTCGGGGAAAAATAAACTTCGGACAACTCGGAAAATCGGAGCTGGAGTTTGCCCCGCCGCCGGGATGAAAAATGAATTTTACAAAGAGACCCCTCATAATGGGAATGGGTCTTCGGTGAAGAGCGGCTCAATCGGAAGGAACCGCAGGGATTTCTACGGGAAACAGGTCGTAATTGCCATTTCCGAGCCTTCCGGTCCGTTTCTCTTCGGTGCGGTTGTCATTCTGCGGAGTCACCTCCGGCGACGGCACGGAACACTTCCGCTTCTTCGGGAACCAGCAGTGAACCGTCCGGATGGAAAACGTCATGGAAGGGCTGCGGGGGATTCCCCTTCGTTTCATTCCAGCCCCAGGGATAAAACGTCTGCGTTTTGCCCGCGACCAGTCCCCAGTTGATTGCGCCGATCCCGTTTTCCCGGAAAATCGGCAGACACTCCCGGAATGTGCTTCCGGCGGTGCGGGCCATGTATTCCGAGCATAAAATCGGCCGTCCTTCGGCGACATACTGGACAAAATGGATGCGTTCCAGCAGTTCTCCGGGTTTGTTGTAGGCGTGGAATGTGACGAGGTCGGAATTTTCGAACATGAAACGGTTCAGACTTTCAAATGATGGGCTGAAATTCCATGGCGCCGCGGTCAGCATCTGACCGGGGCGGACCTCCCGCGCCCAGCGGAATACATCGCGCAGGAGCGGAAGCGATGCCGTTCCGCGCTGTCCGTCCGAAGTGACATGATCACCGGCGGTGCCGTTGCCGGGCTCGTTGTAGAGATCCCAGAATACGATCCGCCTGTCGTTTGCGAAATGCCGCAGCACTCCTTTGACATACTGTTCCAGACGTGGCCGTTCCGCAGGATTGTCCGCTGCGGCGCGTCCCGGCGACTGAATCCAGCCGGAATTGTGAGTGAAGGGTTTCGGAGCAGGCTGCTTGCCCAGTGCAAAATCCTCTTTCCAGCAGTCGTCGAAAAAGACGAATCCCGTTCTGATTCCATGAGTGTCGGCGATTTCCAGATAGCGCTCCATGCGGCGCAGGAAACCCGGTGCGTCCTGTTCCCACAGAAGATCGTGCAGATAGACGCGCATGACATTCATGCCGATTCCCTGCGCATAGCCGAGTTCACGGTCGATCAAGGCCGGATCGAATGTCTCCTCCTGCCACATTTCCAGCTGATTGATTGCATTGGAAGGGGTGAAATTGGCTCCGAAGAGCCAGGCGCTGTCATTTTTATGCATGATCGTTTCCTTTCCGACTGAATTTCTGATGATTCATCATTTTTCCGGTCCGCGTTCCGCATGCAGAACTGTCGCTCCGTTCGGCGGCAGGATTACGGACTCTGTTTCCATGCCGCAGTTCCACACATCGATCATGGCGAACGGGAGCGGAACGGTCTGTTCATGCGCGCTCAGATTAAAGAGAAAATAGTAATCCCCGGAGGAGTGCGCCGTACGGCGTTCCGCTCGGACGGAATCGGGAAGCCCCCGCAGGACCGGCTCAATCCTTGTTTCTTCAAGCAGCGCTCCGTAAAAATCATTCAGGAACTCCATGCCGGTCCGCGCGCCCAGGTAAATGAGACATCCTTTTCCAAGCCGTTTCCGTGTGACGGCCGGAGTTCCGGCGTAGAAATCCTGCGTATAGACGCCTTCGGCTTCCGCACCTTCCAGATGGAGAATTTCCGCGTAATCCAGAACCGGATAGCTCTTTCCCTTCCAGCGGATGCTCTGCGGGATCTCCGGCGGCAGGGTGTCGAGATCCTCGTTCCAGACTCCGAACAGCGCACGGCCGTCCGGTCCGCCGGGATTCCCGCCGAAGAAACAGCGATTGCTCTCGTCGACGTATCCGGAAAGATAAGTCGCGACAACCGTTCCGCCCTGTTCCGCAAACTTCCGCAGACGTTCCGCAAGACCGCGTTTGAAAAGAAAAAGCATCGGAACTGCCAGAAGTTTATAACGTGTGAAATCCTGACCGCTGTCGATGACGGCGATATCCATATTGCGATTCCAGAGTGCGCGGTAGTGACTGAGAATGGTTTCATCGTGCTGTTTGCATTTCTCTCCGCCGCCGAAACTGCACTGTTCCAGCGCCCATTTGGACTCCCAGTCATAAATCAGCGCGATCCGGGGATTTTTCCGGGCGCCGGCCAGACCGCCGAGACGTTCCAGTTTCTCTCCGTAAGAGGCGACGCGCCGGAATACCGCCGTCTGATCCGAACCGTCGTGGCCGATCACGGCGCCATGGAATTTTTCACAGTTGTTCGCACTTTTGCGCCACTGGAAGTAGAGGGTGCCGTCCGCGCCGTGGCCGAGCGCAAGAAGCATTTCCCGCTCGAATTCTCCGGGGCGCCGCAAGGCCGGACGGTTCATGTAGTTCGGCACGCCGGGGCAGGATTCCATCATGACGAACGGCTTGTCGAGCATCGCATAATGCATGTCGTGGCGGAAAGAGAGGCGTGCGGCTTCCTGCTCGGTGTCGCCGCCGCTCCAGTCCGGGTAGCAGTCGTCGCTGATGAAATCGCACAGCGGGGCGAACTTCCAGTAGTCCAGAGTCGGGAACAGTCCCATCATATTGGTGGTCACCGGGGCGTCGGAATACTCCCGCACCGCGTCGATTTCCATCTTGAAAAAGTCCACGATCAGCTCCGTGCAGAAGCGCCACCAGTCCAGTGCGGCCCCGTCCATCGAATAATCGAACGGCTCCACCTGGTCCCAGTCCGTAAAGGTGTGCCCCCAGAAGGCGGAAGCGTAGGCTTGATTCAGATTCTCCAGAGTGCCGTAGCGCCGCCTGAGGAAGTGGTGGAATTTATCCCGGCAGAGCGGACAGCCGCATTCACCGTGATACTCGTTTCCGATGTGCCATCCGCCGAGCGCGGGATGGTGCGCATAGCGTTCCGCCAGTTTGCGGTTGATGATCCGTACCCGTTCCCGGTAACCCGGCGAGGAGAAACAGCTGTTCTGGCGCGCCCCCCACCATTGACGGATTCCCGCACGGTCCGCGCGGCGGCTGTCGGGCCAGAAGTGTGCCAGCCATGCCGGTTTGGACGCCGATGGCGTGGCAAGAAAGATTTTTTTCCCGCTTCCCCCGCAGCGTTCAAAGATGCTGTCCAGCCAGGCGAATTCAAATCGGTCCGGTTCCGGTTCCAGCTGCGCCCAGGAGAAGATCCCGACGGAAAAGGTGTTGCAGTGCGCTTTTCCCATCAGTTCAAAGTCCCGGTCGATGACGCCGGGGACATGAAGCCACTGATCCGGATTGTAGTCGCCTCCGTGCAGAATTTTCCTGAAATTTCTGATGATCATGATCCGGTATCCTGTACGTTTTTTTCAGAATATGCCGGGGAATTTCCGAATGCGTTCCTGTCCGGCGCGTTTTTCCTGGAGGCTTCCGTTGTCCGGTAGATGCGCACCCCGTGCGGTGCAATCGGGAAATCGCCGCACAAGTCGCAGACTTCTCCGTTCCGGAGATCTCTGGCTCTCTGATTTTCATCGAGACGGCAGCTCCGCTTTTCTCCGCTCCGATTGAAGAGTCCGATGGCAGTCGTCCCGTCCGCCAGCGCCTTGCGGAAAATCAGCACGCCGTCGCCGCAGTCCTGAATTTCCGGAGCGGTCACCAGCGGGTCCTGATCAATGGCGATCAGTGCGTCGTCGCACAGCAGACAACGCGTTTCCTCATCCATTCCCGCGATGTCGCAGCTTAGAAGCAGCGGCGCGGACCAGAGACACCACAGTGTGAACTGCGTGCGCTGTTCCTCCCGTGTCAGGCGCGATGCGCTGAATGTGGGATTGGGGGTGTTGGGCACTCCGATCGCGCCGATCTGAAGCATGTCCAGATCCGGGTATGATCCGGGGCGCATCGCCTTCCGCCACGCTTCATCGACATGAAAGCCGATCGACTCAATGCTCTCCCAGGAATCCCTGATGTCGCAGGAGACCCGGCAGAGCTGGGCGTATTCGAGCAGATCCCCGGCGGATGAAACCGGAGCGTTGTTGGAAAGGCTCAGACGAGCAAAAAGCCCTGCTATACCGGAGAGAATGAGCCGAATCTTAACGGTTTTAAGGAGGGGATAGGCCGTAGCCTACAGTATGACAAACACCTCCTATAAATAAGTATCTCTATCGCAGAATAAGAGGGGGCTGGTCGTGATCCATTTTCATGGATGAAATTGATGAAGCAGGCGAAATAAAACAAGGGATATATAGTTTGTCTTTTCCTGATTGGACTTTGGACTTTTGAGGCTAAAAGTCCAAAGTCCAGAGTCCACTTACTCATCGTAATAGTCCACTGGACATTCCCTTTTGTCCAAAAAGCATGGATCGAAAATCCACTTTGTAACCGTTAGTGTCCAGAATTCTATTCGTGTTTCATTCACTTAATTTAATATATAGCTTAATCGCATTCACGCTCTGAATGAAATCTCACTGAATGCCCTACCGCTGTCGCATTACTTGCTGAAATAACCCCCATTCTTAGGAGCTCCCCGAAATTCAATCTTATCAGCATTACGAAGTTCCCGCAGATGGCGTTCTATCGTAGGACGACTCTTCTGCAACGCTTCTGCAAGATTTGGTACTCGCCAGCCGGGATGAGATTGTAAAAGTTGCAGTATCTGG
>CASEFP010000128.1 GCA_949287225.1 uncultured Lentisphaeria bacterium | reverse complement strand
CTGCGTAAGCTGGTCGCGCGGAGCGCGAAACAAAACAAGTGCGCGAAGCAGCGCAATAAAAAAATAATTTGCCGTGCAAATTATGATTCGTGCAGGACTCTCAGTTCAGCCGCGTAAGCTGGTCGCGCGAAGCGCGAAATCTCCCCGGCGGCGGTTCCAACCGCTAAAGGACGAGAAGCGCTTCTTCGAGAGCCGCCGGTACAGTGTGTGACCTCGGGAAAATGCCCGGAGCTCTCACGGTTAAAAATATATTGAAAGGATGTCCGGAAAGAAAAATGATATGGGGACGCCCGGAGCTCTCGAACTTTTCGAAACGAAAAGTTCTCGTCACTGAGCGGATTGAACCGCTCCGGGCGGGGGATTTCGTGCTACGCACGACCAGCGTTTCGCCGCTGGACCGCGCCAAGGGCCGGGGGGCCCTTGACCCCGAGAAAAATGCTCTGCATTTTTCCGTTTGATTCAGGGACTATGTTTTTTTATGGTAAGAATATTACTTTTTCAGAGGAGGCAAACATGCGGAACTCAAACTCAAAAACCTGGCTGAAGCCGGGTACAAGGCAATGTCTGCTCCGTCGCGCGCTCATCAAAAGCATGGGCTACACGGATGCAGATCTGGAACGTCCGATCGTGGGAATCATCAACACCTGGGCGGAGACCAATCCGGGACATTACAACTTCCGTCAGATGGCGGACGCCGTCAAGCGCGGCGTCTGGGCGGCGGGCGGTTTTCCGCTGGAAGTCAACACAATGTCAATCTGCGAGGTGTTCTTCGACATCTCCAGTCTGATTTACCGCAACCTGCTCTCCATGACGACCGAGGAACTGATCGCACGCCATCCCTTCGACGGCGTGATCCTGCTCGGTTCGTGCGACAAGAATGTGCCCGCCCAGCTGATGGCGGCTGTCTCCGCGAACAAGCCGATGATTTTCCTGCCCGGCGGCCCGATGCTTCCCGGCAATTACAAGGGGGAATCCCTTGCCTGCGGCACGGACAGCTTCAAACTCTGGACAAAACATCTCGCCGGTGAAATCTCTGCGGAAGAACTCAAGGGGGTCGAAGGCTGTCTCTACGGTTCCATCGGCGCATGTCCGATCATGGGTACGGCGAACAGCATGCAGTGCGCGACCGAATCGCTCGGACTGAGCCTTCCCGGCAGCGCCAGCGCGCTTGCCGTCTCCGCGGAGAAAATGCGTTATGGCGAGGAGACCGGGCGCCAGATCATGACGCTGATTGAACGCGATATCAAGCCGAAGGACATTGTCAGTGAGGCCGCGCTGCGGAACTGCATCACGGTCCTGATGGCATCCGGCGGCTCCACGAACCTGATCATTCATCTGACCGCGATTGCCCGCCGTGCCGGGATCACACTGCCCCTTTCGCTGTTCCAGGAGATCAGCGACCGCACGAAACTTCTGGTCGATGTGAAACCCTCCGGGAAGGGAACGGTCGGAATCGAATTCCATCAGGCGGGCGGCGTTCCGGCATTGATGAAAGAGCTCGAATCCCTTCTGGACGGCGATGTGATGACCGTCACAGGGAAGACCTTGAAAGAAAATCTGAAGAATGTGCAGAAGCCGTGGCGCCCGGACGTGATCGCCTCGCTGGAAAAACCGCTTGCGCCCAACGGCGGCATCGCGGTGCTGCACGGCAATCTTGCGCCGCGCGGCGCGGTCATCAAACGTTCCGCCGCCTCGATCCTGAAATTCCGCGGCGAGGCTCGTGTGTTCGACACGCTCGCCGAGGCGGAGAAATATCTGCTCGATCCGGAATCCGACATGGACGAGAACAAGACGATCATCCTGCGCGGCTACGGTCCGAAGGGCGCGCCCGGCATGCCGGAGTTCGGCAACTACATGCCGATTCCCCCGAAGCTTTACAAGCGCGGCATCCGGGACTATGTCAGGATTACGGATTCGCGCATGAGCGGCGGCGCCTTCGGCACCGTGGTTCTGCACGTCTGCCCGGAAGCCTGCGACGGCAGTCCGCTCGGAGCCGTCCGGAACGGCGACATCGTCGAGATGGATGTGGAGAAGGGGATTCTGAATGTGGAACTTTCTCTGGAGGAGATCGCGGAGCGTCTGCGCACGGCGAAGTGCGAACCCCGCGAACAGTTCGAGCGCGGATTCGTCCGCCATTATATGGATAATGTCCTTCAGGCGGATGAAGGTTGCGATTTTGCCTATCTGCAGGAAAAGGATCTTCGAAAATGAAGTTCAAAACTCCATTTCATCTTTGTAACGGGATTGTTCTTGATTGTGAATACAAACCCTTTGCAATAAGACCGAAACGCTTTCTTCTGACAGACGATCGTCAGTCGGTGGACCATTTTCTGAATGAAGCCTGTGAGGAAGAAATCAATCTGGTTCATGCGGAATTTTCGGAGGCTCTGCTGACTGAAAGGGATGGTGCGCTGAAAGAGGGCCCCGCACTGGATCTGCTGGATGATTTCATGGAGGCCTGTTTTCAGCGAGGACTGTATCTGGTATTCACTCCGATTACGGAGAAAATCCGGATTCCGGACGGTCGCAGCGAACACGCAATCCGGGAAGATGAGCCGATCTTTGCCGAACGATATTTTGATGGCCTCTTCCGGCATGTAAACCGTCACAGCGGGAAACGTTTCTGCGAATATGAGAATATTGCGGGAATC
Organism: uncultured Lentisphaeria bacterium; assembly: GCA_949287225.1. Taxonomy (GTDB): domain Bacteria; phylum Verrucomicrobiota; class Lentisphaeria; order Victivallales; family UBA1829; genus UBA11452. The sequence continues at coordinate 20,182 of CASEFP010000128.1, read as the reverse complement.
GAATTCGTTCTGGCACTGGAAACTTTTAATGTCCGGCGATTGCATGCCTATATTCACCATCTGGGATGTTTTGTACAGCATTTCTTTCTGGATCAGCTTCTGGAACTCTGTTTTCTGGATCGCGGTCCGGTTCCCGAGGAATTGAAGGCAACGATTGCGGGGTTTACCCAACTGCAATATGTGGACTGGTTTCCGAATCCGGAAAAAATCCGGATCCCGCCTAAACTGGAAGGCCTTCCACCGGCCGCGTTCAAAGTATGGATAAAAAAATCCGGTTCTCCAAGCTATCTGCCCTGTCCCGCCGCCGCGGCCGCTTCCAAATCCCTGAATAACGCCGATCCCCGCGCCAATGGAGGCGCGGAAGGATTCCTGACCTTGGAATCTGACGAATCCATAGATATTCAGGTGGATTTCCCCTGCGGAATCCGGACAGCGGGATTCCGTCCTTCTCTGCGGGAGAAAATTCCTGTGACGGTATGCGGACGGAGTGTCCGCTTCTCTTTGCCAGGCAATCGTTACGGCGTTCTGGAAGTAAACTACGGTCAGGCGGAACTGCCGCATTTCACTGTCTATATTCTCGTCGATCCGATCATTCCGGAACCGGCGGAAGCGCTCTGGCTGGAACCTGGTATTCACAAATCAATTGATTATGCCGCAGCCGGAACGATCGCATTCCGACCGGGTGTGCATTATCTGCCTGATGACCGGATGCGGCCTTGTTCGAATCATGATATTTACCTTGCCCCGGGCGCTGTTCTGAAGTGCGGACTGACTTGTGAAAAAGGAGAAAACATCCGGATTTCCGGAAGTGGAATTTTCGATGGTACGCTGGTGCGCAGAAATCCCGGAGAAAACTGGAAAGGCCGTGCCGATGATGCTTTTATTCATTTCTTTGAAGGCAGGAATATCGTCTGGGACGGCCCGATGATTTTCAATTCGCCGTTCTGGAATCTGGTACCGGAGGGAACGTGCAACATGGTGATCCGCCATCATAAGGCAGTCACCTGGGCGGTGAATTCCGACGGTGTTCAGGCGCGTTCCTGTATCAATCTGCTGGTCGAAGATTCCTTTTTCAAGTGCTCCGACGATTCGATCGCGATCAAGACCCGCCGTGCTTCCGGAATGCATTCACGGCAGATTACGGTAAGAAACATTGTTACATGGAACGATGCAGGATCTTCCCTGGAAATTGGGCATACCTCACAGGCGGATCTGCTGGAAGATGTGCTGTTTGAAAATATCGAGATGATTCGGTGGATCAGCGGGGCATGCCATATATATCTGATTGACCACAGCGAGGTCCGGAATATCCGTTATGAAAACATTTATATGGAAGGCAGTGTTTCCGGAGCACCCGAAATCAGTTTTCAGATTTCCCGGAATTTGTACTCCACGGATGACACCCGTGGCTGTATCCGTCATATCCGCCTGAAAAATTTGCATATCGAAGAGTGTTTTCATGGAGCTCTCCTGCAAGGATTCGATGAGGATCACCGGATCGAAGATGTTTCGATCGACGGCATTTATGTGTATACCGGGAACGGAGTGAAAAAATATACCGGCGAGATCCCTTACAGGGTTCTGAAATTTGCCGACAAAATCAAAATGGAGAAATAAGCAATGGAAATCAAGGGAATCTGTCCGATTGCGCCCGCGGTGTTCGACGATGCGGGGGAAGTGGATTACGCGTCGTATGAACACTGCTGCGCGGAGCTGATCCGGCGCGGTGCGCAGGCTTTGACGCTCTTCGGGATCGCGGGAGAGTATTACAAGCTCGACCGCGGCGAGGAGGAAAAACTCATTGTCTCAACGGTCAGGGTCTGCCATGACAACGGCGTGCCGGTGATCGTCTCCAATACGCGCCATTCGACGGAATGTGCGGTCAAATGGGCAAAGCACATCGAGGCCTCCGGAGCGGACTGCATGATGGTGCTTCCGCCGTTTTTCCTGAAACCCGGCGGCGCGGCGCTCTTTGCGCATATCGACGCGGTCTGTTCCAGCGTAAGCATTCCGGTTATGTTCCAGTATGCGCCGGAGCAGACCGGGGTCGCCATCGCGCCGGAGATTCTGGCGGATCTTGCGAAACGCCATCAGAATCTGGCCTATTTCAAGATCGAATGCAAACCGCCCGGCGCTTATGTCTCGCGCCTGATGAGCCTGCTTCCGGAGGACCGCGCCATTTTTGTCGGCAATGCCGGATTCCAGATGATCGAAGGCTTCCGCAGAGGCGCTTCCGGCGTAATGCCGGGACCCTCGATGCCGGACGTCTACCGGAAAATCTGGGACGCTCTCCTCGCCGGAGACATGGAGCTTGCCCAGCGCACGCATGATAAACTGAATTCGCTCTTGAACCACATCCGCCAGAACGTCGAAATGATCATCCATTTCGAAAAGGAGATCCTGAAACGGCGCGGATTCATCAGAAGCGCATACTGCCGTCATCCCGGTTATGTGAGCGATCCGGTGAATGACGCCTTGTTCGAGGAGCTCTACGCCATGATCCGCACCGAATTCCGCTGAGCGTGAATCGGAGCGAAGGAACATACAAAACAGAAAGAAAACACCATGAAACGATATGCCACGCCGTTCACAGTCCGCGACAGCGTCATTTATGATGCCGAGGGGAAAAAAGTCAAACTCTGGGGCGTGAACTACTACACGCCGTTCAACAGCAATTTCTACAACATCGAGGAGCTTGGCAAGGATCATTACGCCGCGATCGACGAGGACATCCGCCATTTCAAGCTGATGAACGTGGATTTCATCCGCATTCATCTGTATGACCGCGAGATCACCGACCGTGAGGGCAACATCGTCGAAAACAAGAATATGCGCGTCTTCGACTACCTGATCGATCAGTGCGAAAAGAACGGCATCTACCTGATGCTCACGCCGACGGTCTGGTGGAACACCGTCAACAACCAGATCTATCAGGAGAAATACTACGCCTACTGGTTCATCGACGCGCAGGAGGCGTTCGGCTTTTCCAATTACTACTCCTGCGATTCGATGATCTGGGACCCCGACGCGATCCGCTGTCAGGAGACTTATCTGAACGCGCTGTTTTCCCGGAAGAGCACCTGCGGGGGGAAACGCCTCAATGAATACTCGAACCTCATCGCCTTCGAGCTCTTCAACGAGCCGATCTTCCCGTGCTACGACTGGCTTGAGGCGGATGTGGATCTGGAAAAATGCGGGATGGCGGCGGCGACCTGCTCGCGCGGACGCCAGAGACTGAAACTTGTCTCAATGTGGCACGATTTCCTCAAGGACCATCCGGAGGTCACGGATGACGAAAAAGGCTTCGGTGTCTTCCGTTCGGCGGTGGTTAAAAAGTATTTCGAACGGCTCTGGCCCGTTGTCGACCGCTATTTCGGGAAGAATGTGATCAAGGCGCAGTTCCCCTCCTATGACGGAAGCATTCCGGATGATTTGAAGGATATGTTCGAGAAGTGCGATATCGACGCGCTTACGCTGAGCACCTATCTGAATGTGAACCTGTTCGACGGCGGCAACACCGATGCGTTCAATCACCTGGAGCTCGCGGAGAAGTGCTTCAAGCCATATGAAACGCTTCCAAAGGGAAAATTCGCCCGGATCGCCTACGAGTTTGACGCCTGTGCCACGCAGAACGGCTATCCGCTTGCCGCGATCGGCGCGATGTATGCGAAATATGATGTTCAGCTTGCCGCATACTTCACCTATACGCCGTACGCCGTTGCAGCGTGGAATCCCGGCTGGCTGGTGCATTTCATGAATATTGCGCACACGCCGTCGCGCGCGGCGGGTTTCGCCGCGGCGGGAGAGATCTTCCGCCACCACGAGCCCGGCGATCCGGTCGTCATGGAGCCGGAGGCATGGCACGGAAGCGACTATGCGCTGGAACGGAAGAACGATTTCGTCTATTTCAAGAACGATACCGTGTTCCGCTATTCGTGCGACAACGATGTGGCGCTCGGCGATGTTTCCCGTCTGGAATTCGTCTCCGGGCGCGGCCGCTCGCAATTTGCGGAAAGCTCCTCGAACGGCTGCTACTTCCTCGAACGGAGAAAAGATGGCGAATGGCTCCTGACGATCTTCCCCGCCCAGCGTTTCCTGAGCGATCCCGGGCGCGGCAAGACCTACCGCTTCATGGCGAACCGCTATGTCAACTGCCTGAAGGAGCCGCCGGTCTCGCAGCTCTTCGAGAAGAAGGTCGATTTCCGCATGAACGCATACAGAATCGTCTCCTGCCGTGAAGCGGAATCCGGCGCGGAGGTCGCGGTCTCCCCGGATGGCGCGGTTCTGGTGGAGCCGGGCTCCTATCTCCTGAAGGTGCGGCAATGAAGGAGTTCGCGGGAAAACGCGTGCTTGTGACCGGCGCGGCAAAGGGAATCGGGCGCGGCATCGCCCGCTCCTTTGCCGAGGCGGGAGCGGAGCTGCTTCTTCACTACCGGAGCGATCCCGCCGAGGCGGAGGAGCTCCGGGCGGAACTTTCGGAGTATGCTTCCGGCGTCCATCTGTTCCGCTGCGATCTGGGGACCGAGGAGGGGATCGACGCGCTGTTCGCGGAGGCGGAACAGCTCTTCGGCGGACTGGACGCGGCCGTCAACAACGCCGGATGGGATCCCGGATTCGTCGCGCTCGACACGATTGATTACGCCCTCTACCGGAAACTCACTGACATGAACATCAAGGGTACGCTCTTCTGCTGCCTGAACGAGATCCGCCTGATGCGGAAATCGGGCAGGGGAGGCTCCATCATCAACATCGGTTCCGTCCAGATGGAGACGACCGTGCCGGGACGGACACTCTACGCCATGAGCAAAGGGGCGATTCACTCCCTCACCGGCGAGCTCGCATTGGAGGGTGGTCCGGAGGGAATCCGGGTGAACTGCATCGCGCCCGGCTACATCGCGGTGAAACGGATGTGCTCCGCGCCGTGATTCGATGAAGCGGAGATCGCTTCCGGGATCCCGGTGAGAAGGATCGGCGTCCCGGGCGACATCGGGGCGTGCGCACTGTTTCTTGCCTCGGAAAAGGCCTCTTTCATCAACGGGCAGACGTTCATCGTGGACGGCGGCGTTTCGCGTAAGCTGGCGCGCGGTTCCCGCTGAGGGAAGCGTATCACGGAGACGGAAAAGAGAGTCTGAAAATAAACGCTCCTTGTGGATGAAAAATGAGTGAATCTGGGACAAGTCACTGTTTGCCCTATTGTGGAAAAAGCAACAGGAAAACCTGTTGGACCCATTGATGTACAAAATATTCATGCCGTGTGGAGAGAAATCCCCATCCGACTGACTGTTGAGTGTCTGATTCCTTCCAATGTGACAACAGCTCTGATCGTGTCGTTTCCGGACCTTTCTGCTGTCTGTTGCCGCATTTCGCAGGAATATTCGGCACCTCTTTCCGACGATAAGAACGGAGAGTGAAGGCGGGACGATTATCCGATGGTTTTTTTCCGCAGTTTCCCGCGGCAGAAACGGATGAATGCGCCGACAAAACGATGGTCGGCATCCGGCAGATAAATGAAATGCAGCTTCCTGCGGATTGTTCCTTCAGTAAAGTGGCCGCATTCCAGGTGTCCGGCCGCGAGTTCATCTTGAACCGCCATACGCGAAATGACCGTAATGCCCAGTTTGTTCCGGACCAGAAGTTTCAGCGCGTCGAAACTGTTGACCTCAAAGAACTCCCGCTGTTTCGGCGGCACAATTCCGTGTTCCGTCAGGAAACGGTCGAAGTAATATCGCGTCCCTGAGCCCGTTTCGCGCAGAACGATGGTCTTTCCCTCATCAAGATACTCTTTCAGGGAAATTTCCCGCGGACAGAAGCCCGGAGCGAAGACAGGAACCAGTTCATCATCACAACAGCTCTCCGAAAGGAAACAGTTCTGCTCGAACGGGCCTTCCACCAGTGCGACATCCAGTTCCCGCGCGGCAAGCTGTTCGCTGATTTCGCGGGTATTGCCGATTTTCAGATCAAGTGCCTCCCCGGGGTGTGCCGCCATATACGAGGCGATCAGCCCCGGCAGGAGATAGCCGCCCGCGGTCATTGTACCGCCCAGCCGGTGATAGCTCTGGCGGGCCTCCGCGCACCGCACCGCACGGATGATTTTTTCCGAATCCGCAAAGAGCTGTCCGCAGCTTGCGCTGAGCTCCTTGCCTGCCGGAGTCAGCAGGACGTTGCGTCCGTCCCGCAGGAACAGGCGGACACCGAGTTCCTTTTCCAGACGCGCCAGCTGATGCGTGACGTTCGGCTGGCTCATGCCAAGCGCCGCAGCCGCTTCCGTAAAATTGCCGACCATGGCCGCCATCCGGAAAATCTCCAGTTTGCGGTCTATCATGCTGGCCCTCCTTCTCTGTTCCACCGGATCCGGTTTGTCTGCCGCCTGCCTGCGGTTTCCCGGAATGCGGCACCTTCAGTTTTCCGGAACATCGTTTTCGGGAACGTCCATATTCTTCCACATGGTTCCGCCCGCCGGATTTTTCTGAAGAACGTCGATTTTTCTTTTCAGCGAACTGAGTTTTTTGTGGCAGACGGCGGCAAGCGCGGATCCTTCCTCGAAATTGGCGATCATCTGCTCCAGGGGGACTTTGCCGCCTTCCATGTTTCTGACGATTTCCTCCAGGCGCGCCATGCCCTCTTCAAAGGAGAGCGCCTCGAATTCTTTGATCTTTGCTTCATCAACTGCCATGTCATACACTCCGGAAAAATGATTCAAACAAACGGAAAGATGCGCGAATTTTTTTCAATCTTTCAGCAGGAACTCGAAATCCTCCATGCTCATGCCGCGCATCGCCTCGGACGGAGCTTCCACCAGATTGTTGAACAATCCCGCCTTCATTTTCTGGAGCTCCAGGACCTTTTCCTCGATCGAATTCTTGACCAGAAGCTTGATGCAGTTCACGCTTTTCGTCTGTCCGATCCTGTGTGTCCGGTCTGCCGCCTGCGCCTCCGCCGCCGGATTCCACCAGGGATCGTAGATGATGACCGTGTCCGCGGAGGTCAGATTCAAGCCGAGACCGCCCGCCTTCAGGCTCAGAAGAAAGAGCGGAATGTCCGGCGAATTGTTGAAATTGTCCACATGCGCCATGCGGTCCGTGGTCGCCCCGTCCAGATACTCGTAGCGGATCGACTCGGAATCCAGCCAGGCGCGCACAATCGAAAGCAGGGATGTGAACTGGCTGAACAGCAGAACCTTGTGACCGCTGTCGATCGTTTCCAGAAGCAGCTCCTTGAGGAGCTCCATCTTTGCCGAACGCACCGGCTGGTCCGCGTCCGGACGAAGCGTGCCCGGAATCAGATCGGGATGGCAGCAGACCTGCCGCAGACGAAGCAGGGCGGAAAGAATCTCGAACTTGGAGAGCTCATGCGATCCGGATTTGAGAATCTCGCATTTGCGCCGTCCCTCGGCGAGAAACGCGTCGTAGACTTTCCGCTGGGAATCGTCCATTTCACAATAAAGTGTCTGTTCGATTTTCGGTGGAATCTCCTTGTAGACATCGGCTTTTCTGCGTCGCAGAATGAACGGTGCGATCTGCGAGGAGAGATCCTGAAGCGCCTCCGGCGTGGCGGTCTGCCCGATGTATTTTTTCCGGAACGCATTCAGCGATCCGAACATCCCCTGATGCAGGAAATCAAAGATCGACCAGAGATCTTCCGGCGAATTTTCCAGCGGCGTGCCGGTCAGCACCAGTTTGTGCAGCGCCTCGATCGACTTGCAGGTCTGCGAGTTGCCTGTGGAGGGATTCTTGATGTGCTGTGCTTCATCAAGGATCAGATACTTGAAGCGGAGTCCCCGCACGTGCTCGACATCCCGCTTGATGATGCTGTAGGAGCAGATGCAGATGTCGTGAAACAGCGCGTTTTCCCAGAGTTTTCCCCGGTCGGCTCCTGAGATGACAAGCGTTTTCAACGTCGGAACAAATTTCTCCGCCTCGCGTGCCCAGTTTTCCAGCAGACTGGTCGGGCAGAGAATCAGGGCCGGCAGATTTTTTTCCGTGTCGGAGGCCAGAAGCGAGAGTGTCTGAACCGTTTTTCCCAATCCCATTTCATCGGCAAGAATCAGATTGAACCCCCGTGCGCCGAGCGTCTTCATCCAGAAAACGCCCGCTTCCTGATACCTGCGGAGCGTCCCCGTGAAAAGCGGCAGATCCAGCGAAGCCTTTTCCGAGGCGGTTTCCCCGGTGATTCCGTCCACATCGACTTTCAGACGCAGGAACTCAACCGGGACGGCACCCGGAATCTCCGCGCCAAGTTTCGCCCAGTGGAGCGCCGCGAAACGCGGAATACGCAGGATGTCCGCCGGAATGGATGGCTCTTCTTCTCCGGAGCGTTTCTGCGGAACGGCCGTTTCGCAGACGCCGAACGCCAGTCTGCGCAGAGCGGGCGGAATCTTGATGAAGGTGTTTTTCCCGTCGGAAAGGAAGAGTTCGTTGTTTCTGGCGGCCGCGACCAGATCGCGCCAGGGCAGGGGAGCTCCCGCCGCCGTCAGTTGGACGGATACGTCGAACCATGCATCGGTTTCCGCCAGGACTTCCGTCGCGATCCGGAGTCTGCCCGAATCCCCGCAGATGCGCGCCAGATCCGAGGAGAGCAGGAAGGCGCGTCCCGCGTTCAGCCACTGCGGAACCAGCTCCTCGGCGAACGCGCCGATCGCCTCCCGGTCGCGCAGGCGGAGCCGGGTCTCGCCGTCCGAAGAGGAGGCTCCTGAGATCATCTCGAATCCGAAGTTCACAAGTTCCTGCACATAAAAGTTTTCCGCCGTCGTATTGCGCCGCCAGAATACGCCGTTCTGGGAGGCGAGGCGCGCCTGGTCGCCTTTGCAGATCCGTCCGTCGTAATCGAAGAGGATCTCCATTTCCAGCGCGCCGTCTTTCTTCATCACGGCGTTGTAGAAGGGTTTGAGCCGTTTCTCGCGGACCTTCACGCCGTCGGTTTCGATCAGTTTGAAGGGGAGCATCGCCTGATAGTTGATCAGCATCGCCGCCGCCTTCGAGTCGCACGGCTGAACGGTGGTGCGCAGGAAGTTGCGGAGCCACGCAACATCCATCTGCGCGGGGATCCACCAGTATTCCCCGAGCATTCCCACCCAGCATCCGGCGCGGCCGGTGATCACCTTGACATCCTTGAGCGGGAGAGGCGAATCCTTCACGATGATTGCCGAACGCAGCAGACAGCCGCCTTTGAGCCGTTCCACAATGATGACCGGTTCGGCGAGTTCCCGGTGGATCACGACCTTCTCCTTCAGGCGCATGAAGTTCTGGAATCCCACGAGGCAGTGGAAGAATTCGGCGGTCTGTTCGGCGTCGAGTGACAGTTTCGTCCCGTCCTGCTGGGCGTTGATCGCGAGAAAGCGGATGATCTGCCGGTCCTGGAGCGGAAACGCGTCCAGCTGGAGCGACGCCGCCAGATTCTTGCCGAAATGAAGCTGGCGCAGATTGTTCAGATTTCCGATATAGTCGCGCCCGTTCATTTTCAGCGAGACGGAAAACAGTGTGCGTTCCCATTTGCTCGGGACATGCGGAAAATCCGATTCCGCCGTGATGATCACCGCCGCCTTCTGCGGAGCGAGCACCTGCTTGAGCAGTTCCGGCATGCCGGAGAACTTGAGCCCCGCATACTGAGCAGGGGCATCTTTGACCTTTGCCGTTTCGCGCCGTTTGATCGTGTATTTCGCATGATAGAGGCAGGCCGCCATCGCGTGCGGACAGAGACCGTTCGAGACATCCGAACACGCCGAACAGCTCTCCGAATACGGCCCCGCCGGAAAGCCGGAGACCTCAACCCTGGTCACAATTCCCTTTGCATCACGAAAAACTGCGCGCAGTGTTTTTGCCGCACTTTCGTGGCAGCACAAAAGTTCCCCCGCGTGCAGAATGTGTTTTGCCTTTTTGAAAACATCTTTGGATGAATATTTTATCAGCCTCGCTTCGAAACTTTCGCCCATCGTCAATATCCTCATCGCTGTAAATAAACGGAAAAACCATACGTCGAACCGACAATCTAGCACATTTCAGGAAGAAATAAAGCGAAAAAATACCCATTGCATGAAAAAAACAAAAAAATTATCCGGTCAGCGGCTGAAACAGTTTTCCGAGACCGGAATACTGGCACTCCGAGAAAGAGGACGGAAGGAATGCTGAATGGCGTTCAGAGAGGTTCCATGCTGATAGCGGACGTCGGCTTGAAATAAAAAAAACGGGGAAAGAAACCTTTCCCCGTTGGAACGATATCCCTTGATATCAATAATTTTCCGCCTCAATTTCGAAGAAGGCTTTCGGATGCTTGCAGGTCGGGCAGATTTCCGGCGCCTTTTCTCCGATGTAGACGTGTCCGCAGTTGCGGCATTCCCAGCGGCGCGGTCCGGTCTTGACCCAGACTTCATTCTTTTCGACGTTGCTGAGGAGCTTTCTGTAACGGTCTTCATGACGCTTTTCAATCGCGGCAACGCGCTCAAACAATCTGGCGATTTCATCGAAGCCTTCGGCTTTGGCTTCTTCCGCGAAGTTCTTGTACATCTCGGTCCATTCCTCGTGTTCGCCTGCCGCGGCAGCCGCAAGATTTTCACTTGTGGTGCCGATGCCGTTCAGAGCCTTGAACCAGAGTTTCGCATGTTCCTTCTCATTGTTCGCGGTCATTTCGAAAATCGCGGCAATCTGTTCATAGCCTTCCTTGCGGGCGACACTCGCAAAATAAGTGTATTTGTTGCGTGCCTGGGATTCTCCGGCAAACGCGTATGCGAGATTTGCCGCCGTCTTGCTTCCTTTCAATTCCGCCATGATCATTCTCCTTGTTGTTTTCAGGTGAATTTTTTATTTCCGGATCTGTTCCTGATAAACTATTCGCTTTTCCGCTAAATTCAAGTCCTTTTTCAAAGAAAAACTGAAAAAATAGTAATTTTTCCTGTTTTAGATTCGGAAATTTATAAATAGGAAATTGATTTTTCTCATTGAACGGTTATATTCCGCAGAGAGACAGAAACAGACCCCTGCTCAGAAAGGACTGCATCATGCCGGGCTGGATTACCTACCCTGAGAGAAAAGAACCGGAGCGCCGGATGCCGGTAATGTTCATTCCTGCTCTTCAGAGCAGATGGATGCTGATGGCAAACGACTTCCGTGACAATCAGAAGCCGCTTCTTGAGAAAAACGCTTCCCTGGGTTTTTACTGCGGTCTTCTTTCCGGTCAGAGCGCCGCGGACCATCCCTCACTCACGGCGGATCTTCCGGAATATGTGATGGCCCCTTATGACGCCCGTTTTCTTCCGACGCGGAAGGCGCTGGATCTCGCGATCCGGATTTCTGTTGTAAATTCCGGCGCGGAAGGTGTTTATCGCGTCGCATCCGTGCTTTCCGGGATAACGGTTTCCCTGCCCGGTTCGCTGCCGGCGCTTCCGCCGTTTGTGATGGTGCACGAGTGCCGTTATTTTGCGTTCAGTCCGTATATCCTGAAACAGAATTGACCGTGATTTTCCGATGCTTTCCGGAAATACGCCGAACCGGAAAATCACAAAAGGAGAGGAACCTGTGAGAATCCTGTTTTGTTCCGATGTGCACGGTTCTCCGGAAAGTCTGCGCCTGCTGCTGCATCGCGCCGGGGAATTGAAGCCGGATCTCTTTGTGTTGCTTGGCGACCTGCTTTATCACGGACCGCGCAATCCCCTGCGGCCGGATTATGCGCCGCAGGAGGTGGTGAAGATGCTCAACCCGCTCCGGAACCGGATCCTGGCTGTTCGCGGGAATTGTGATGCGGAGGTGGATCAGCTGCTCCTGGAGTTCCCGATGATGAGCGACAGTTCCATGCTTTTTGCCGACGGATACAAATTTTTCCTGACACATGGACATCTCTGGTCCCCGGAGAAGCTGCCGCCGATCGCGGAAGATTCCATTTTTGCCTTCGGGCATATTCATCTTCCTGTATTGGAGCGTCTTGCCTCTGGCGTGACAGTTTTCAACCCCGGATCCATCTCCCTGCCGAAAGAGGGACAGCCCGCTTCTTTCGGGTTTTTCTCGGAGGATGTGCTCCGCATCCTGAATCTGGAAAACGGTGCGGAGCTGTCCGCGCTTCCGCTGACGGTCTGATAAAAAACGGTATTTTCCTGCCATCCGCTTCCGCCGCGCAGAACGGTGGAAAAAAAGGAGGCGGCCGTCATGATGAAAGCCACCTTATCAAAAAAATCCGGTTAATCGTGCGATGTTCTGCATCGCCGGAACAGCTTCGTGCTTTCCTTTCAGTCCCGGAGCGGTCCAGCTGTGTAAGCTGGCCGCCGCAGGCGAAATCCCCGATACGATACCGGGGCCGTTCATCCCTGCTGCGCCGCGCACCTTACATGGCCTGGGGAACACGGATCGTCAAGGTCGTCAGACCGTCGGAAAGAATATCGCGAACCGCTTTGCAGAGAGCCAGCCGGACCCGGATGACGGAATCGTTTTCCGCATTGAGCACCTGCTTTTCCCGGTAGAAGCGGTTGAATGCTTTTGCCAGATCAAGCAGATAGTTGACCAGTGCCGAGCAGTCCATTTTTTCCGCCGCGAGTTTCAGAACCTCCGGATAGCGCGCCATGCAGACGGCAAGGGAACGTTCCTCGTCCGAATCCGCCAGCGACCAGTCCGGAGAAATGTTTTCCGTTTCGATTCCGCGCTCGGACGCCTTGCGGGAAATGGAGTTGATCCGTGCACAGGCATACTGCACATACGGCCCCGTGTCGCCTTCAAATTTGAGCGACGCCTGCGGGTCGAACATCATCGTGGTCTTCGGATTGAACTTGAGAAGCATGAACTTCAAGGCCCCCATGCCGATGATCTCGGAACGTTCCTCCAGATCGGCGGGAATCTCCTCTCCCGCACGTTCGAGCGTCGCCTTCTTCGCCAGTTCGTGCATCTCGTCAAACAGATCGTCCGCGTCCACTACCGTTCCCTCGCGGCTCTTCATCTTTCCGGTCGGCAGATTGACCATGCCGTAGGCCATGTGGTAGAGATGGTCCGCCCATTTGTTGCCCATTTTCCGTAGAATGGAAAAGAGCATCTGGAAGTGAAGGATCTGCTCGTCGCCGACCACCCACATCAGGGAGTCAGGCCGGAAATCGCTGTATTTGAGAAGCGTGGTTCCGATGTCCTGGGTGATGTAGACGCTCGTGCCGTCCTTGCGCAGCAGGACTTTCGTGCCGAGCTTGCCCAGATCGACGATCACCGCGCCGTCGTCGCGCCGTGTGAAGATTCCCTGATCCAGCCCCTTCTGCACGGAATCCTTTCCCAGAAGATAGGTATTGCTTTCCAGATAGGTTTTCCTGAACTCGACGCCCATGCGGCGGTAGGTTTCGTTGAATCCGGCGATGACCCAGGAGTTCATCAGTTTCCAGAGTGCGACGGTTTCGGCGTCCCCGGCTTCCCATTTGCGGAGCATCTCCTGCGCGGCGCGCCCGATTTCGACCTCAAGAAAAAGTTCGTCATCGGATTTTTCTGCGAGTTCCGGCTTCGCCTTGCGCAGTTCGGCGATCTGCTCCTTGAGCGCGATATTGTATTTTACATAATAGTTGCCGACGAAATGATCGCCCTTGATGCCGGATTTTTCCGGCGTGTCGCCGTTGCCGAAACGCTGGTAGGCCAGCATGGATTTGCAGATGTGAATGCCGCGGTCGTTGATCAGATTCACCGGGATCACATCGTGTCCGACGCGCGCGAGAAGTCTGCATACCGACATCCCGAGCGTGTTGTTCCGGACATGTCCGAGATGCTGCGGCTTGTTCGTATTCGGCGCGGAATATTCCACAACGATGCGGCGTCTTGCGCTTTCCGGCAGGGCCGCCTCTGCGAGAATGGCGTCCGGATCGGCGGCCGTGTCGCGGAAGAGCGCCTCCGCCTTGAGCGTCACGTTGACGAACGCCTTGACCTTGACCGCGTCCGTCACATCGGGATCGGCTTTCAGGATTTCCACGATTTTTTCCGCGACCGCGTCGGGTTTCGATCTGAGAATTCCGGCGAGGCGGAAACAATTCACGGTGATGTCGCCTTCCATTCCCTCCGGACACTGTTCCGGGGAAATCGTCCAGTTTTCGGGAATTTTCGCTTCCGGAAAGGCTCCGGCCAGTTTTGTTGGCAATGCGTCAATGGCTTTGATGTGCATTCTTGCTGATTATCCTTGGTAAAATAATGAAGTTCAGAGCGTCGTTCTGACAACGGTGGAGGTTCCGCCGTGCTCGACAAAGATGGTATAGTTGCCGAAAGAGGCCGGGACCAGACAGCTGGAACCGACGGGCACCTCGGTGATTTTATCGTCGCGCCCGATCCGGACCGGACGGTTGATCGCGGTCAGGATGTGGAAACTGCCCGTGGAGGCCGTGGAGTCATACCAGTCCTCGACAAGTTTGAGATCGTCGACGCGGAAGAACGGACAGCGGTTGATCAGCGGATACTTGCGGTTGCGTTCGGTGGTGTCGCTGGCGCCGGTAATGCGCGGAACCGTGCGGTCCATGAAGTCGATGCTTTCCAGCGCCTGCTCGATGTGAAGCTGGCGCGGTTTGCCGTTGGCATCAGTCCGTCCCCAGTCGCTGATGCGGTAGGTGGTGTCGCTGTTCTGCTGGATTTCCAGCAGAAGATTGCCCGCTCCGATCGCGTGAACTCTTCCGGCGTTGATGAAATACGCGTCGCCCGGATAGGAGTCGAAGACCTGGAGGAGTTTTTCAATGTCACTGGAATTGAGGCTGTCGACGAACTGCCGCCGCGTCGCTTTCCCGCTGAGTCCGGCGATGATTTTCGCCCCGCGCTCCGCCGCGATGATGTACCACATTTCAGTTTTGGGTTCGGCGCCGTTTCCGAGTTTCGCGCAGGCCTCTTCGTTCGGGTGCACCTGAAGGGAAAGGCGTTTTCCCGCGTCGATCAGCTTTACGAGAAGCGGAAAATACGGTCCGTTGAAACGGTGTCCGACGAATTCTTTTCCGTAAGAAGCAACGAGATCGTGAAGTGCCGTTCCCGCAAGCGGGCCGTTCGCCACCGTCGAGGAGAAGCCTTCCCTGTCGCAGATCTCCCACGCCTCCCCGATGGGCGGACCGTCATGCGGAATCGGACGGTTCAGTTTTGACGCCAGGAGTGTCCCGCCCCACATCACTTCCTTGTAGAGCGGCTCAAAGAGAAGCGGATAGAGTTCATCTTTATCGAAATTGATCATAGCCTTTCGCCTTTCCGATTCAGGTTTGTCACTGTTTTCCGCATTTAATATAATCCGATATTCCGGAAAATATAGCTCCAATACTGAAAATGTGCCGCTTTTTTCCCGTGCCGGCATATGTCGTTTCTGCCCGAGAGAATTCCTGCACGGAGCCGTCCGGATTTTCATCTGCTCAATTCTGCAGTGCCGGCATGCCGTGTCGTTGCATTCCTTCCTCTGCCTTTCTCCATCTGCCGGGATTTGTTTTGAAAAAATTGCAGCGGCCCCTTGACAAAAGGGGAAAAGATGCTAAAATAAAACCAAACGGTTGGTTTTATTTTTTTATCGTCAAACACAGGAGGTGTTCGGATGGATTACCCGGAACGGTTTGGAAGCGTGGAGGAACTGGAGAATTTTCTGTCGAGGCCGACGGAAGGGCTGATCGAAATGATGAAGCGGATCGACGGGGATGTGATGATCCTCGGGATCGCGGGCAAAATGGGCGTGACGATGGGGCGTCAGGCGCTGAATGCGGTCAGGGCCGCGGGGGTGTCGAAAAAGGTGATCGGCGTTTCGCGCTTCTCGAAGACGGAGGAACGCGAAAAACTCGAATCGTGGGGAATCGAGACGATTGCCTGCGATCTGCTTGACCGCGAAGCCGTAGAAAAACTGCCGCGCGTGAAGAATATCGTATTTCTCGCAGGGCGCAAGTTCGGCACCGGGGGCAGCGAGGCGCAGACCTGGGCGATGAATATTCTGGCACCCTCCTATGTCGGCGCGCATTTCCGCGACAGCCGGATCGTCGCCTTTTCCACCGGATGCGTTTATCCGCTGGTCGGGATCGCCTCGTGCGGATGCACGGAGGAGGTTGTGCCGGAGCCGGTCGGAGAGTATTCGCAGTCCTGCCTCGGGCGGGAGCGCATCTTCCAGTACTGCGCGCAGAAATACGGCACGAAGGTGCTTCTCTTCCGTCTGAATTACGCAATCGACCTGCGCTACGGCGTGCTGCACGACATCGCGCGGAGCGTCTGGGAGGAGCGTCCCGTGGACAACACCGTCGGCTACTTCAATGTGATCTGGCAGGGGGACGCCAACTCCAATGCGCTGCGGGCGCTCGAACTGAGCGGTTCCCCCGCGAACGTCCTGAACGTGACCGGCCCTGAAATCGGCTCTGTCGAACAGACCGCGCTCCAGTTCGGGCGCCTGTTCGGAAAGAGCGTCACGTTCAAAGGCACGCCGGGAAACGCCTGCTACCTCAGCAATTCGGCGCGGATGTGCCGCACGTTCGGCTATCCGAACGTCTCTCTGGATCAGATGATTTTCTGGCAGACGGACTGGATCCGCTCCGGCGGCATTTCGAGCGGAAAGCCCACTCACTTTGAAGTCAACAACGGGAAATTCTGAGATGAAGAAGATTAGTGATATCGACAGTTCGGTCATTGAAACGGTGCGGCGCGGCACGGTCATTCCGGCGCAGCCGCTGGCTCTGGATGCCGAACGGCACTTCTCCCCGCGCCATCAGCGCGCGCTCTGCCGCTATTATATCGACGCCGGGGCAGGGGGGATCGCCGTCGGCGTGCACTCGACGCAGTTTGCGATCCGGAACAGGGAGATCGGGCTTTTTGAACCGGTTTTGCGCGAGACTTCGCGTTTCATCGACGAATGGTGCGCGCGCACGAACCGCTCCATTCTGAAGGTCGCTGGCATCTGCGGACGGACGGAACAGGCGCTTTACGAGGCGGATTTCGCCGTCGGGAGCGGATATGACGCCGGGCTTCTGAGTTTAAGCGCCTTCGCCGGGGATTCGGTCGAGGCGATGCTGGCGCACTGCCGCGCGGTTGCCGCGCACATTCCGGTGATCGGGTTCTATCTCCAGCCGAGCGTCGGCGGGCGTATTCTTCCCTACGAGTTCTGGAAAGCCTTCGCGCAGATCGACAATGTGGTGGCGATCAAAATGGCGCCGTTCAACCGCTACTGCACGCTGGACGTGGTCCGCGCGGTCGCCGAATCCGGGCGCGATATTACCCTCTATACCGGCAATGACGACAACATCGTGATGGATCTTCTGACGGAGTATGATTGCGGGGGGCGGAAGATGCGCATCCGGGGCGGCCTCCTCGGGCACTGGTGCTGCTGGACGAAAAAGGCGGTCGAGCTTCTGGAGGAGATTCACGGGATCGTGGAGCATTCTTCGAGTGTTCCCGCTGAACTCCTGACGCGCAATGTCCAGATCACCGACTGCAACGCGGCGTTTTTCGATCCGCAGCACGGTTTTGCCGGCTGCATTCCGGGCATCCATGAAGTGCTTCACCGCCAGGGACTGCTTCCCGGCATTTGGTGCCTGAATCCCGCCGAGACGCTTTCGGAGGGGCAGGCGGATGAGATCACGCGCGTGCATGACGCTTATCCCCATCTGAATGATGATTCTTTCGTCCGGGAAAACCTTGAAAAATGGCTGAATGACTGATACCTTATCTTCCGTCATGCGGAAAGGATGTCTATGCAGCAGAGAGCCATGGAAACGAAACGCCGGATTCTCGAGGCGGCCGTCGCGGTTTTCGCCGGAAAAGGGATGAACGGCGCGACCGTCGATGAAATCGCCTCGGCAAGCGGCGTCAACAAACAGCGCCTTTACGCCTATTACGGGTCGAAGGCAGGATTGTTCGAGGCCGCGCTTCTGCATGTTTTCCGCCAGGTGGAGCTCTTTTCGCGCGCCACGGTCCGGAAAGCGGAGGCGCATCCCGAACTTCTGACGGAAATTCTGCTGAAAGGATTCCTCGGGGTTCATGCCGCTCATCCGGATTTCTGGCGTCTCCTTTCCTGGGCGAACCTGGAGGGCGCGGCGTGTGTGAAGGCGCTTGATCAGGCGCGCAGAAAGGAGAATGAGGCGCTTCGTGTGATTTTCGACCGCGCAATCCGCGACGGGGTGCTCAAGGAAGTCCGTTTTGAAACGTATCTTTTTACTCTGCTTGCCGTCTCTTATTTTTATTATTCCAACCGCGCGACGCTCTCCCACACGCTCGACGTGAATCTTTCCGGCGCGGAATGGGAACGCCGGCTCTGCGATGATCTGAATGGAGTGTTCCGCCCATGAACTGCATAGGTACAAGTCTGTTCGATATTTTCAAAATCGGCCCCGGGCCGTCCAGTTCGCATACGATCGGCCCGATGCGCGCCGGAGCGGATTTTCTGGAGAGGATCGACGCTCTTCCTGCTGAAAAACAGGAAGCGGCACACCATATCGAAGTCGAGCTGTTCGGTTCTCTCGCGCTGACCGGGAAAGGACACGGAAGCGACCGCGCCGTTGCCGCCGGACTGCTCGGGGAACGGCCGGAAACCTGTGATACGGAACGTCTTGCTGCGCTTCTTTCCGATCCGGAGCAGGTCTATACGGTCTTTTTCGGTCCGCATCGCGCGGCTTTTACGAAACAGTCGATCCGGTTTCATGCCGGGAAGCATGATTTCCCTTACAGCAACACGCTTGCCTTCCGCCTTTTTTCCGAAGCGGGGGAGGAGCTTGCCGAAGAGATTTATTATTCTGTCGGCGGCGGTTTTCTGCTGCGCGAGGGCGAAGTGCCGCAGGAGGGAAAGACCGTGCCTTACCGCTATCGGGATTTCGAGTCGTTCCGGCGCCTGACGGAAAAATACGGCATGACACCGGAAGCAGTGATTCTGGAAAACGAGACGGTGCTTTCGGAGTGTTCCGCGGAGGAGATCCGGAAGCGTCTCGCCGCGCTTATCGAGGCAATGTGCGATGCGGTGCGGAGAGGGCTTGCGGCTTCCGGGGTATTGCCGGGACCGATCCGGCTCTCCCGACGTGCGGGGGAGGTCTACCGCCGTGCGATGTCACCGGAAACGGACGACGCGCGCTTTCTTCTTCTGCTGGACGCCTTTGCGCTTGCCGCCGCGGAGGAGAATGCGTCCGGGCATCTCGTTGTGACCGCGCCGACGTCGGGTTCCGCCGGACTTCTGCCGGGCGTGGTGTATTTTCTGCGCGAGATCCGGGGTGTTGCCATGGAGAAACTCGTGGACGGCATGCTGATTGCCGGATTGATTGCGATGATCGCCAAACGCAACGCGAGCATTTCCGGAGCCGAGGTCGGCTGTCAGGGGGAAGTCGGCGTTGCCGCCGCGATGAGTGCTGCTTTTCTTGCCGCGGTTCACGGCCATTCCCTTGAGGTGATCGGATGCGCCGCCGAGATTGCGCTGGAGCACCACCTCGGATTGAGCTGCGATCCTGTGGACGGCTATGTCCAGATTCCCTGTATTGAGCGCAACGCGATCGGCGCCGTGACCGCGTGGAATGCTTATATGATCGCGTCGGTAAGCAATCCCGCCAAACAGAAGGTCAGTTTTGACGAGGTGCTTGAGGCTATGCTGCAGACGGGACGCTGCATGTCTCCCGCCTTCAAGGAGACTGCGCTCGGCGGGCTTGCCGTCTGTACCGTCTGCGGCTGAGTGCAAGGCGAAATTTCCGTCCTTCAGCGCGAGATCGTTCTCTTTTGTAATCCGTTTTTGTGTTTGGAATGCATGAGGCTATTGTTTTTAGATGGAAGTCGAAATGAAAGGTTCGGATATTCATTGGAACTGTTTCATTTCTTTTCATACTTCAAAAAATATTTTCCATGGACATGTCCGGCGGAAATGTATCTTATTGTGCTGGCTATAGAAAATGTCAGTAATCTTCAGATGCCTAACGAACCTCGTCTTTCTCAAAGAATTTTTTGATGGAATCAGGGGCACTCTGTCTTTTTCTCATATGCATTTCAACACTTTGTCTCAAGGCGTCCTTTGAGGTAGGAAGATTCTGTTCCGCCAATCTTGCTTTCAGATCCCGGTTCAGATATTCATCGGGATTCAGTTCCGGAGAATAGCTGGGCAGATAAAAGAGTTCCAACATCCTGCTCCGGCTCTCCAGCCATTCTGCAAGATATCTGGCATGATGGACTTTCAGATTGTCCACGATAAGAAAAATCTTTCCTTTGATTTCCCTGTTCAGTCTCGTGAGGAAATCCTTGAATACATCGACATTCATTGCTCCCTCGAAGATCATAAATCT
>CASEFP010000127.1 GCA_949287225.1 uncultured Lentisphaeria bacterium | reverse complement strand
TTGATGAAAGAGGAAGCCATTAAGAAGATATTGGCTGATGATCCGATGTTATCCAGTGTGCTCCAAAAGAGGATTATGTTCATTTCAGAACAATCTGAATCATGAAGCCATAATTTGCACCCATGGGATATATGTAATTACCAGGAGCTCCATCAATGTAAAATTTCCGCCCTCAGGCAAGGGCTGTTTTCTTCTGTTTCTTGACATCTTTCCACCTCCACTTTTTTCATTTGCCTATTGACATTGTGATATTATTATAATATATTTTCAGCCAAATGACAATAACAGAAGTGATAAAAAAATATGCCAAAATGATAAATCATGAAAAAAATCCAGCCCATACAAAAACTGATTGATCTTTCCTCCCATCTTCCGGAATATGGCGAAACCTCCCCGGGAATCCCGCTGGATCCCCCTTTGCTGCCGAGAGAGTTCCAATTCTATTACAGAACGCTCCATACCATCAATTACAAGATAAATTATTTCCTCCACAATAAATACATCATGCTCTTTTGTCTGTTCGGCAATCGGAAAATTGAAGTGGATGGAAGAATCTTTCAGATTCATCCCAAAGAGTTCCTGCTGATTCCTCCGCAGACGGAACATACAACCAATCAGGCGATCCCGCAGTTGGAAAAAGAAGAATTCGGCATTCTCTATGCCTCCTTCCTGCTCTCTGACCCGGATAAGAAAATGTCTCTTATCTCCAAAAAGGTCATTACCTTGAAAGACACGGAAATCAGACTCCTGCGCAAAAGCGTGGCATACTTCCAGAATTGCTTCGAAGGCAATCTGCTCAGTGCAAACCGCACGGTTTACGCATACAGCACCTTCCTGATGCATCTTCTGAACCGTTTCACGGAACATGGAGAAGGGCATCACACCACCTATCTCAACAAAAACACACTCCTGCTGAAACAAATCCAAGCCTGCGTTCAGAAACATCAAAACCGAAATCTCCGCATTGCGGACATCGCACATGAAGTGGGCGTATCCCCCTCCCTGCTCCGGCTGATCTTCCGCAAGGAAATGAAAATGTCGCTGGGATATTATATCTTGACAAGAACCATGCAGAGAATCAATGAACTCCTGCGTTCCACGGATATGTCTCTTTCCGAAATCGCGACCGAGACTGGATACAACTCGGAAGCCTCGATGATCCGCGCCTATAAACGCGAATCCGGCATGACGCCGCGCAAGGCACGGGAAAAACTCCGCATGGAGAAAACGGAAACGATAAAAAGAACTGCACTGGGGAAAATGCAATCCGCCGCAAGCACTGAAATTTGAAATCACTTCGAACGAGCACCGGGAATATGAAAAAAACGCTGGATGTTTCTTCTCAAAATGAAATCAGGAAACGACGCCTCCTCTGGCTCTCGGTCAACGCCTCGTATTCGCACACATCACTCGCCCTGCCGCTGCTCCATGCCGCGTGCAGTGAAATCCCCGGCTGGGAGTGGATGGCCGTGGAAACCACCATTGCCGACGATCCAGCAGAAGTCGCCGCGCGCCTCGTTTCCCTGAAAGGCGATCTCGTCTGCACAATCTTCTATCTGTTCAATCATGACATTCTGGCGGATATTCTCTGGCGCTTTCATGCGCTTGCTCCGGAATGTCCCGTTGCCGCAGGCGGCCCGGAGTGTCTCGGGGAAGGTGCAGAGCTTCTGCTTCAGGAGCTGCCGTTTCTTCTTGCCGTGTTCCGCGGCGAAGGCGAAGGCGTGTTTCCCGATTTTCTGGAACACTTTCCGCCGGAACAGCCCGGAAGGATTCTTCCTCCGGAGGGGAACGCCGTTTTCGGGTCGTGGGAAACCACGCCCCCACCCTGCGCGGACCCGTTCTTCCGGACGGACCGTCCGTTCGTCCAGGTGGAAACCTCGCGCGGCTGCCCGATGGGATGCGCCTACTGCACAAGCAGTCATACCCGTGTCCGCTTCAGGGGAATCGACGCCGTGGCGGAGGAACTGCGACTGCTGCGGGAAAAGGGCGTCCGGGAGATCCGGCTCCTCGACCGCACCTTCAATCTGCCGCAGGCGCGCGGCGCTGAACTGCTCCGCCTCTTCCGCGAACAGTTCCCGGAGATGCGCTTTCATCTGGAAATCCATCCGGAACATCTGGGTGCGGAACTCCGCGCCGGACTGGAAAAAGCGCCGCGCGGACAGCTGCATCTGGAAGCGGGCGTCCAGACTCTCTCCGAATGCGTCCAGCACGCGATCGGACGGAACAGCAGCAGAGATGCGGTGCTCTCCGGCCTTCGTTTTCTCGTCGCATGCACGAACTTCGAAACCCATGCGGATCTGCTGGCGGGACTGCCCGGCCAGACACTTGATGAACTTTTTGCTGACACCTCCGAACTGATCGGCACAGGCGTGAGCGAAATCCAGCTCGAAGTGCTCAAGGTTCTGCCGGGCACGCCGATGCGCGGGCAGGCACCATCCGCGGGGATGGTCTTTTCGCCGGAGCCCCCGTATGACGTCATGCGGACGGACACGATGACGGAGCAGGATATTCTCACGGCAAGGAAGCTCTCGCGCCTCCTCGATCTGACGTTCAATCATCCCGCGCTGCGGAACAGCATCCGTGCGCTTCAGAAGGAAAATCCGCATTTTCTCCGGGGATTTCTCGCGTTTTTCCTCTCGAACGGACTGGACCTGAAACGGCTCTATGATCTGAAAGAGCGTTTTCTGCTTCTGGAGCGCTATCTTGCGGAAAACAACGCAGGAGCGGACGTGCGTGAAGTTCTGGCGTATCAATGGCTTCACACCGGCTATCCGCCGGGCGCGGGGCCGGGGTGCGCGGCACAAAAGAGCGCGCCGCCGCCGGAAGAGGCGATCTTTCTGGAGGGAAATCCGGCAGTGCGCGGGGAACGGGAGACACGCTATCTGCTTCTGAAATGCCGGAATGCGTTCTACTGGTTCGCATTCAACCGTGCCCATGCGTTCAACCGTCCGGCAGGCATCTGGAGGATGACGCGAAGCTGAGAAAATCCGCTCTTTTCCGTGCGCCGTCTTGCATCCGGAGCTTCCACGTGCTATATTTTTACAAAGTTATTGTTCAATCTCTGGAATCAATCTTTATACGGGTGTATCTATGGGCGGTTTTTTCGGTGTCGTTTCCACTTCCAACTGTGTTCCCGAACTCTTTTACGGAACGGACTATCACTCCCATCTCGGCACGAAACGCGGCGGCATGGCGGTCACGGCGTGCAACGGGAACATCGTCCGGCGGATTCATGACATCACCAACACACAGTTCCGCACGAAGTTCGACGGCGTGCTCGGCGAATTCGACGGCAAGTGCGGGATCGGCGTCATCAGCGACTTCGAGGATCAGCCCCTGATCGTCTCGTCACGGCTCGGGCGCTACGCGATTGTCACGGTCGGAAAGATCAACAACATCGAGGCACTGGCGAACCGCTCGTTCCGCAGCGGCTACTCGCACTTCTCGGAGATGAGCGACGGGGAGCTCAACCCGACGGAAATGATCGCCTCGCTCATCAACCAGAAGACCGGCATCATCGAGGGAATCGAATATGCGATGGATTCGATCGACGGATCCTGTTCGCTTCTGATCATGCTCGACGGGCGCATCATCGCCGCGCGCGACAAATACGGACGGACGCCGATCTCGCTGGGCAAGCGCGACACCGACGGCGCGGTCGCCGCCACAATGGAAACCTCCGCCTTCCCGAATCTAGACTTCACCCATCTGCGCGATCTCGGCCCCGGCGAAATCGTGGAAATCTCCCCGGACCGCATCACCCAGCACAAGAAGCCCGGTACCATCAATCAGATCTGCTCCTTCTTCTGGGTTTATTTCGGATATCCCTCCTCGAACTTCGAGGGGATCAACACGGAAAGTGCGCGCTACCGCAACGGACAGAGTCTCGCCGCCGAGGACGACGTCTCCGAGATCGACTCCATCTGCGGCATTCCTGATTCGGGCGTCGCGCACGCCATCGGCTACTCCAACGCGGCGGGCAAACCCTATCTCCGCGCGCTGGTCAAATACACGCCGACGTGGCCGCGCAGTTTCATGCCGCAGAGCCAGGCGGCGCGCAAACTCGTCGCTAAAATGAAGCTGATCCCCGTGGAAGACCAGATCCGCGACAAACGCCTGCTCTTCTGCGACGACTCGATCGTGCGGGGAACCCAGTTCAAGGACATCACGCGCCGATTGTATGAGCGCGGCGCGAAAGCCATTCATCTGCGTTCGGCTTCCCCGCCGATCATGTATCCTTGCAAATATCTGAACTTCTCGCGTTCCCGTTCGATCCTCGATCTCGCGGCGAGACGCGCCGTCGAAACGCTGGAGGGGAAAATCGTCGAGGACGAAGCGCTCCTCAAGGAATACACCACGGCGGGAACGGACAAATACAACGCGATGGTGGACATCATCCGCAAGGAGCTCGGGCTCACGACGCTGAAATATCAGAAGCTTGAGAACCTGATCAGTGCGATCGGACTTCCGAAGGAGAAGGTCTGCACCTACTGCTACGACGGATGCGAAGGCGGATGCTGTCCCTGCTGCTGTCAGGATGACGAGCCGCAGGAACAGAACTAACTGACTGCCTTCGATCTTCCGCCGCAAGCATCCTCTCTCGGCGGAAGAAGTTTCCCTCAGAGGATTTCCGCCTTCACGCCGGGACACCAGTTTTTGAGCTCTTCCGTATAGTAGAGCCATGCCCGGGAGGCCGGCGCGGTGTAGACGCCGGGGATCATCGCCTTGAGACTGACGGGAATCTGAACGGACTCGCCCGCGCGCAGACTGCGCCAGTAGAGAACCAGCTCTCCGCGGAACATCTCCCAGGAGGCGATCCGTCCCGCCTTCACAAGCTCCTTGAGCTGGTCTGCGCGGACCGCGAATCCGGCGGGAATCCCGACGACGGCAAGCGGCATCGAAACGTCCTTTGCGCCGCCGTTGCGGACCGTCACGATCAGTTCGGCAATCTCCCCTTCCCTCACCTGCGAAGCGGAAAGACGCGTTTCCACCTGAAGCGCGCACGCAGGCGCGGACGCGGGCAGTTTCGTATTGCAGGAGAGTTCCAGCGAAAACGGCATTTCGCTTCCGTCATGCATGACCAGCTCGAGCGTATGGCGTCCCGGCGTCATCGCAAGAGCGAAATCCGGCAGAGCCAGCGTCTCGCGGGATTCCGGTGTGAAGGATACGGGCGAACCGAATGCCTTCCCGTCCACCAGAAGCTGAACCGAACCGGATTTCTTCACAGTTGGGCGCGCCCTGTCGTAGGCATTGACCGCCTTGAGCGCAAGAATCGTGGACTGGGTCGAACCGAAACGGCCGTTTTTGCACCGTTCAAAAATCCATTTCATCGCAGCTTCCGTCCGCGGCATGAATTTCGGGTCGATCCGGAGCCAGGCGATCACCGCAAGCGAGGTCGTTTCCACTGCCAGAGACTCCCCGCCGGAACAGGTAATCGAATGCACGGCGCCGGAGACGGAGCCGTTCTTTTCCTGTGAATCTGCGAGCGCGGAAGCAAGGCGCATGGCATTCTCATGGTCCTTCGCAAGAAAGAGAATGTTCGCTCCGAGCGCGCATAGATAGCTGTCCTTCGATTCCAGCGCAAGCTTTTTCACGTGCTCGATCTCGCGCGACAGTTCCGCTGGATTGGTGCCGGATTCAAGGAGCGTCCAGAGGATGTATGCGTCGGTCGTCGGCACGGGAGCGCGTCCGAAGGAATCCAGCGCGCGGCTGTTCCGGAGAAAGCCGCCCCTGCCGTCCCTGCGGCTCATCAGCCAGTTTTTCGTCCGCTCGAACATGGCGCTGTTCACCTCCATCACCTCTTTCATTTCATGGAACTGCATCAGCCCGTAGGCGGTCAGCGCCTCGTGTCCGGGATTGCCGCCGAACCACTCGTATCCGGAGGATCTGGACTCGAATCCGGTCAGACGCCTGTATCCCTGTTTCAGAAGCTCCGCCGCCTTGCGGATTTTTTCCGGGGAAACGCCGCTGTGACTCCGGAAATACTGCTGCGCCATGACAAGCGGATAGGTGGTGGAGCTGGTCTGTTCAAAACAGCCGCAGGGCTGACGGAGCAGCGCATTGAGCGCCTCTTCGAGACCGGCAAGGGGACTGGGATAGAGTTTCGCCTCAACCGCCACGGACGCGGGGTCGGCATCCGCGGGAATCGTCACTTCGGCGCGGAAGGGTTTCGAAGCACTGAGCACATCCCCGGCGTTCCAGACCACGGGAAAGCCCGCAGGCAGAATGCGGATTGTGCGGATCACCTTGTCGGTATGTCCGTCCGCGACAGCATGGAAGACGAGTTCGGCAACTCCGCTTTTCCGGGGCGTGAAAACAGCAGTCAGACGGCCGCGCGCGCCGGGCGCAAGATTCCGCAGTGTCAGGGCGTTTCCGAGAAGAGTGCCATCGGCTTTCACGCTAAGCGTGACCTGATCGAGTTTGCGGTCCATTGCATTTGCAACGGCGACCGGAATGCGGATCTCATCGCCGACGGTCGCGAGGACGGGGAGTTTCACTTCAATGTGGAACGGCTCCACGGAATTGATCGCAATCGAGGAAACGCCGAGCGCGCCGTTGTTTCCGATCGCGTCCGCCGTGACGCGGAAAGTCGTGATGCTGTCGGGGAGATCGAAGGAGACAGTGGCGCGGCCCGTGCGCGGATTCGTGCGGATTCCCGCATTCCAGCAGATCGTCTCGGTAAAGTCCGAGCGGGTGTTCGCCATCCGGTTCGCGCGGCGGCGGTGCGCGTATTCCCGCAGATGAATCCTGCCGGGTTTTCCCTCAGAAAAGTTCCTTTCCTTTGCCGCAATTTTTTTCTGCTTCAAAACCGGAATCATCTCCCGGGACAGCGGGAGGGCTTCCGGCACGGGAAGAGTGTTCATCCTGACCGCCTTGCTCTTCCATTCGGCGATGCCGCACGCAGGCATGACTTCATATCTGAAAACAGGCAGGAGATTCCGGTCCATCCACGCGAGCGCGCGTTTCGCCGGATTTTCATATGTTCCCGCAATCCTCCGGAAATCCAGTGTGATGAAACGCCGCCAACCCTGCGTCCCCAGAAGCAGATCAAGCGCCTCCGGCGCACCCGGATTCCGTTCGTCGAAATAGATCTGCGCATCGGCAAGCTCCAGCACGTCGTTTTCCAGATAGACCATCACCGGAAGCGTCGGGGGCTGTTCCCGGCGTTCGGTCATCTCCAGCACGGATTCGTCCGTCACGTTCACGCCGATGATGCTCTCGACGGGATTGCCGTTCCGGTCCCCGGCCGTAATGTTGAGCCGAACCGTCCCCCCGGGCGTGAACGCCCCCCCCTCGGGTTCGATCCGGAGATGCACGGCATATTTCGGCGCACGGAAGACCAGACGTTCCGCAAGCGGCTGTTTCCGGGAGTCATAGACCGTCGCGATCAGGACGCCCTCGAATTCACCGGGATCCAGCGCAACCTCGTTTTCGCCGTCCCGGAGCGGCGCTTCCGCAAGCACACGCTCCCGGCGAGAAAGAGTGACGCTCCCCCCGCCGGTCCCCGGAGAAAGGGAAACGCGCAGGGTGATTTTCCCATCGCAGGGATAAATCTTCTCCGTCGCGCACAAAACCGCTCCGGAAGTTTTCACGCCGGGAAGCGGAAAGCGTTTCCCGATTCCCGCGGGAGATTCGACAACAAGCGCATAAACTTCCTCTTTTTCCGGGACAAAAGCGAATACGCCGCGCCCCTCGTGACGCGTTTCCATACGGGCGACCTCCCTGCCCCGCGCATCGATGATCCGCCCTTTGAACGAAGCCGGCTTCCCGTCCTTCTTCGCCGCGGACACGTAAACACGGCAGGGAAGACCGGCAACCAGATCGCCGCCCTCGGGATAAAACGTCACGTCGAGATCGTCGGGGAGAACAAGCGGAAGCGTTTTCGCGGCGTTTTCCACCACACCGCCGTCGCGGATCAGAAAAGCAAGCGTTCCGTCCGTCCCCGCGAGCGTCTCCGGCAGACGGAACGAGGTGGAAAGATTGCCCTCACGATCCACCTTCAGCTTCGGAATGCGGGCGATCTCCCGGGAATCCAGACGTGCAATCAGTGTAATATCCGCGTTTTCAGGCACTCCCCCCTCCGCGCGATGGACGGAAAGGAAGGCATGCACTTCCTCGCCCGCGCCGTAAGCGTCCTTGAGAAATGCGATCTGCGTTTTCAAACGCGGCGCGGAATAGGCGCGGATCTCGAAGGAGCGCTCCGCCTCCGCCGAACCGTTGACCGTGCAGAAAGCGCGGTAGACACCCGAAGGCTGTTCTCCGGGGATCGGGAAAACGACACCCCCTGTGCTGTCCTGCAAAGCACCGCGAAGTTCTCTGACAAGCGCACCGCGCGCATCCTTGATCCGGATGCGGAACGGCAGGTTCTCCCGGACGGGGAAGTTCCCGAACGCCTCCAGCGCGATGACGCGGAAACGGACAGATTCCCCTGTTCTGTAAATGGTTTTGTCACAGCTCAGCCATGCGGCAACGCGTTTTTCCCCTCCGAGATCCGGTTTCGGCGTTTCCGACGGCTTGAGCGCAATCCCGAACAGCGAGGCGCAAACAAGCGCACAGGCACACAGTAATCTTGGTCTTTTCATCGTCATACCCCTTCCTGGTTGATTCAGAAGGTATGACGAGGCGCCTGAAAGCTTTCTTAGAAGAAAAATGGCTTTTTTTTGAAAAAAATTTTATTTTCACCCTCCATTTTCCGATGCCGCACTTTTTCATGGATGCCGTTCCGTAAAGTCTGTTCCTCCGTGGAAGAACAGCCTGCAGTCCGCCTGAAGGAAATGGATTCCGTTCCAACGTTCGACCAGCAGATTTTCCGGTGCGGCGGCAGCGAGAGGTCGATCCGGCGCACAGATACGGAAGGCATCATCCTGCCGTGTCCATGGGAAACGGATGCTCCAGATTTCATTTTTTCCATTTCCCGCATGGCAGAGGAAAATGATTATTGAATGCCAGCAGCTGTTTTATGGAATTCGGATTTATCGCAAATTGAATGGTTGCCATGGATATGGAAAAAGCCTTTATTCACCGGGTTAAAGAACATCTCCCGTCAGCAGAGATTGTTTTCGACCATTTTCACGTCATCAAACTATAGCATGCCCCTATCGAACTAATTTTTTGAATCAATGATTTCCCCTGACCGGATTCAGCCTGTTTCAAATGAACAGAAAGAAAAGAGACCCAAGAGAGGAATTTTTCATCTTAAAAAATTGGTTCCTCTCCGATGCTTCGCATAACACAAAGAGAATTGCGTTTTTATTCAAGCAGGGACATTCCGCGGGAGTACACGGGTCACCGCAAGCAAACGCTTTCGAAAAAGTACATGTTTCTCCCCGCAACGTTTCCTGTCCTGAAGAGGGCAG
This sequence comes from uncultured Lentisphaeria bacterium, assembly GCA_949287225.1. Classification (GTDB taxonomy): domain Bacteria; phylum Verrucomicrobiota; class Lentisphaeria; order Victivallales; family UBA1829; genus UBA11452. The sequence continues at coordinate 17,772 of CASEFP010000127.1, read as the reverse complement.
AAAATCCATTGCGGGAAGTTACGTGCGGGAGCATGCCTCATACACGGGCAGATGGCACCTGGGGCAAATCATCGAGCCGGATGATCCGCCCGGTGTCCTCGGAACGTTCCGCGGCAAAGCAGAGCTGCATGGTGGCAAACGCATCCTCCGGAGGCACTTCCGGCATTTTGCCTTTGGCAGCAAGTTCAATGACTCTCAGATTCTGTCCATGGGTATTATGAAAATAAACCTGATCCAGCTCCTTGGGAAATGTGATGGTCTCTACAATTTTATTTTCCAGACCGTCCTCCACCTCACTGAATTGGAAACGGCGGAGACGCCGTTTGAAAACATCCGTTTCAATGACGCCTTTCGTTCCGCAGATGTGATATTGAAGGAAATGGCCGTCGTCGCTCTGTTTTTCCAGTATCTCGCGCAACGGATCGCGATGATAGGATTCCGCGCTGTACATAATGAAGTTGAGCGCGGCGACTCCCCCTTTGTCATAGCGGGTCAGGATCTGGTGGTTGTCGCGGTGCCGGAAATAGGGTACAACCTTCGGTGCGGAGAGAGAATAGACGCTTTCTGGTTTTTGACCGGCAAAATACCAGCGCTGGAGATCCAGATAGTGAGAAAGTTTTTCTCCGATCAGGAAACTTCCCGTGCTGTTGCTGCGCCAGTTGTTTTTGCGGTGAAACTCGCAGCAGAAATAGCGGCACTGCACATTGACGACCGCCCCGATCGCGCCGGAATCGATCCACTCCTTGACCTTCTGATACATGGTCGAGTAATGCAGTTCAAAACCGATCTGGAGAAAACCGCCTGTTTCCTGTTTGACGCGGATCAGGCGGCTTGCCTCTTCCAGCGTGGTTCCCATCGGTTTTTCGCAAAGGACCGCTTTTCCCGCGCGGAGTGCCGCTTCCGCAAGAGGCACATGGACGTCATTGCTCGCCGCGATCGAGACAAACCGGACAGCCGGATTTGCGAGAATCTGCTCCAGAGAAGCCGCTTCAATTCCGATCTCTTCCGCCCGTTTGTGACAGCGTTCCGGGTCCGGCTCATAGCCATAGATTCTGTTTACAAACGGAGAGGCCTTGGCGGCATCCGCATGGGTCTTTCCCATTCCGCCGAGTCCAAGGACCGCAACATCCATCTTTTCCATAAAAAATCCTTTCTGAAATATTTGTCAGCGGAACTGGTTCAAACCGGTTTCCGCGGTATTTTTCTTCAGTTTCTCCAATGCCGCGACAGCTTCAGCCGCCGTGGCGGAATCCCCGGCCAGAACTGCTTTTGCATGAGCCGCCCTGAGGGGAGCCAGCTTTTCTTCCGGAATCCCCAGTTTCAAAGCCTCCTGACAGCTCTTTTCGAACTGATCCTTCGGAAGAACCGGATTCCAGTCAATCGAGTTCATGAACTTGCGGATGGCCTCGGCATTTTCCGCAAAAAAGCGTTTTACAGTGTCATCGGCAGGTTTGTTCATGAACTGCCCGAGAGCAAAATCAAACTGACGCGTTCCTTTTTTCACCATGAAACGCATCCCCACTCCGCCGCTGGTCTTCGGAATCGTCACTTCCTGAAATTTTTCCGGCTGGAAGATCAGGAAATTTCCCGCATTATCCTGAATGAACTTGTTATACAGGGCGAAGAAGGGACTCTGCGGAGAGGAAATTTTCACATTCGCCTGCGCAAGAGTGTAATCGGCACTCCCTGTGGCGACATGCCGTTCCCGGTCTTTGGGAATATTGGAATTCCCGGGGTGTGCGCCGAAATCAATCCGCCATAACTGGAACTCCTGCGCTGTGATGCGGATGAAAAGCCAGTCCGGATGGGAAGGAAACTGCATCATGCGGATGCGCAGCTTCCCCTTGTTGAGCGATGGATAGACCAGATCCGCGACGGCAATTCCGTTGATGTTGTTGACGACGACATTCTCCGGCAGGAATTTTTGCAGCAGATTCGTCGGAACCTTCCCGTATTCATAGCATTTCAGCACATCCCAGATGCTCCATCCGCCGTTGGTGCGGGGCATTCGCCCGAATTCAAGACCGAAAAAATAATCTCCCCATTTTTTCTGGATTGCAGTTTTCCCGTCCGCGGAATGCTGGAGCAGGATGACTCTGGCGCTGTTCAGATAAACGTCACGTTCATATTTTGTCCGCCCGTCAGAGAGTTTCGCTTCTTTGCTCCTGATATGCGGGGTTCCGGCTGCGAGTCCGGATGTGACAAGAGCCGACAACAGCAGGATTGCGATCTTTCTTTTCATTCCTTCACCTCAAAGTTAATGGTATTGGAAAGCCCTGTCGCCACATCGGTCAACCGTGCGGACCAGCGGCCGCTTTTCTCATTGTATGCAACTGCCCGTACCGGACGTTTTTCTTCCCGGTCAAAAACGGCCGTCCATATTTTCGTGCCCGACGGATCCGAAAGCTCCAGGCGGAAGACGCGTCCGGAGCTCAGTTCCGGGAGCGTGATTTTCAAAGATTCTCCGCGTTTCAGCGAAGCGATGGAAAATTCCGGAGCCGTCTGTTTTTCCCGGAACAGGGCGTAAAGTTTCATCGGGGATTTATCGAATGCGATCCGGAGTTTATTCTGCGGACCGCAACTGCCGCGATCCACCTCATAGACATGATAGCTGTTCTTCAGATCAATATCCACCGTTTCGGCCATCTGTCCCGGCTGCACCATGACCCCGAGCAGCGAAAAATCTTTGCCGCGGCGAACCCGGACAATCGTGTTTTCATCCACGTTTCCAACCAGGAAATTCCCTGCGGCCTTCGCCTCCCCCAGCAGAGAAAGCACCCACTTGTCAAACGGCGTCGCGGGATCGGCGGTATTGGCCGCCGAGGAGAGGCTGAAATTGCAGAGAATGGCTTTTCCGTTGCCGAACTTCTTTTCCGTAAATATCCGGGCGGAGGTCATCGGAACCCGCGAAGCACGAAAACCGGGAAGCTTCAAAGAACCGGATTCCCCCTTGCCGGCATTCGGGAATGTAATATTTCCGAAAAGAGCGGAAAGCGGATTCTTCTCCCGGACCCGGAGATTTTCATTCATCATCGCGGGGTTGACGTCAGCAATCAGAGTCCCCCCTCCGCGGACAAACTGGAGAAGCGCCTCACATTCCCGGTCGCTCAGCGCGGATGCGCCGCAGAGAAACACCACTTTCGCCTGTTTAAGACGCTCCAGTGTGTTTGCGGACAGGAACTCAAAACCCAATCCGGTGCGGTAAGCCGTCCGGATCAGCGGGATGATGCCGTCACTGGGATTTCCGCACCTGGGATCGAGAAGAGCCGCGGCGGAGGACGGGTGGCTCCAGTAAAAGGCGACGCCGGTATTCTCCAGCGGGTTGCGGATCAGCAGCTGCGCCGTGCCGTTTTTCAGCCGGTCCAAGTCGGCGAGATAGTTCTTTACGTATGCGGCAATGGTCAGATCGCAGCCGAAGGCGCTGTGATTGCTCCCGGGATTCGCGGCAAACCAGGCGTTGCCGTTGACGGTTCCGAGCAGAAGATCGCGCAGCAGCGGGACGGCATATTTGCCGCGTCCGCCGTGGCTGGCGGGATAGCCGCCCCACCAGAGCATGCGGATTTTATCCCCGCCGAAGCTGCGGAGCAGTTCATCTCCCACGAGATTGGAATAAGGTCCCCAGTATTCCAGATTCCTGATGGTCTGTTCCAGATTGCCGGGAACACTGCCTTCCGCTCCGACGACGGCGTCCGGATCATGTTTCCGGATCTCCTCCCGGAGAAACGCATGGAAGTCGGCATACATTTCTTCCATATAGGCGCGATGGTCTCCCCATGCCGGATAGTTGCCGGATTCCTTCGCCTCCTTCAGCGGCATATGCGGCACCTCGTCAAAACTTTTGTAGGAAGAGCGGTAGTTGTAGTTCAGGGCATCCACCGTCCTGTATTTTTCCTTGAGGAAATTCCGGAACCAGTACAAATCGCTCTCTCCGTAACCGGCTTCCAGTTCCAGTTCGTTTTCATCGCCCAGATTATAAATCGCCGCACTGTATTTCGCAAGGTTTTTCACGCGGACTGCAATGGATTCCGCCCAGAGCTTCCGCACCTCGGGCCGGTAGAAACATTCATCCTGCTTTAACGCCTTCTGCAGCGGGCGGAGTTTCGCGGGCAGAAAAAACCAGTTTGGCTGGACGACACCGCCTTTCGGCGATTTCCGGATCATGACGCGCACCACATAGGGGACGATTTTCTGATTCAGCATGGCCATATCCCGCGCGTTCGCTCCTTCCGCGCTCGGATGGGTCAGCCCGAGATTCCAGCCGAGACGATCCACAAGCACAGGAGCAAGAAGTTCTCCGGCGCTTCCTTTCAGACTGTCCCAGCCAAGCTGCATGTAATCATCCAGAGACGGATCGGGGAAAAAGACGAGCTGATCCGCAATCGTGACGAGATCACCGTCTTGCTTTTTGAGTGAGGCGCGGACATAACCGGCCAGAGTCGGCATGTAATAGTCCTTCCAGGTGAATGCAAGCTGTTTCTGCCCCGCCGGCAGGGAGAAGGTCTGGCGGTGCCAGATCCTGCCATAGGGAGAATCCAGGAGTTCCAGAGTGGCTTCCATCGCCTGACCGGACGCCTTTTCCATGGTGAGAGTGCCCCGGATCACCTCTTTCTTTTTTACAGTTTCCGGCAGAGCGATATTGACTTTCCCGACTCCGGAAGGAACCTGAAATTCCGTAACCAGAAATGCGCCGTTCTCCCCAAGCTCATCCCGGTAGTAGACGCCTCCCGGAAGAGACTTCAAAGAGGTCACATCCCGGTTCCACCGGTCACGGATTCTGATTTCCGGATTTCTAGCCGCGATCTCCCGTCCCGCACCATAGCGGCAGAGCATCCCCAGAAAGGCGGCGGCATTCTCGTTCTGTGTTTTCCATTGATTGCTGTAAGGGATTGACGGAAGGCAGCTGCGGTCCTTCGGGAGCGTGCTGCCTCCCCAGGAAAGAGCGATCAGGCGCCCTTTTCCGACCTTCCAGGCTTCCAGTTTCCTTTTTCCGGAAGGCTGCGCAAATTTTTTCAGCTCTTCCGGAACTGCGGACGGTTCCGCATAGAGTTTTCTGTATGGCAGCATCCTCACTCCCGCAGGATGGACGAGAATCAGCCCCATGCCGGATGTGACGGCGCGCAGGAGCCGGAGCTGCGCGGATTCCGGCAGGCGCGTAAAGTCAAAGAAGCCGACGACACATACATCGTAATCTTTGTCGAGTTTTGCCGTGAGCTCCTTTTCCTTTTCATAGCGGCTGGTTCCCTCGATGGTGCTTTCATACATATCCTCCTGCGCGAAAGCATTCTGATTGTAAGTCAGAAAATATTCCGCCTCCATCGGCATTCTCTGGACCGTTTCCACCGCATCCCTGGCGCCGGAACGCGAAAGAATGAACAAGGCCCGGATCTGTTTCGAGTCGGGTTTTGTCTGAAAGCGGTAATGCGGTGTCACATAACCGGTCGTGATCCGGTTCAAATAGTCTCCGTTGAATTTACCGTAAAGCGGTGCAAGAACCGCCGCGGCGAACAGGCAAAGCATCTTTTTCATTTTTATCTCCTGAGCATGAATTACAGACCATTGATTGTATAGGAGGCTCCCCCGGGATTCGGCGCTTCCGCGCGGACGAACCAGGTGTTGCCGCGCAGGGCAACACTGACAGACGGATATGATTCATAGCACGGCACCGTCTTTTTCAGCCTTGTTTCCCCGTGACCGTCAAAAAAAACGGCATTTGCCGAGGCATTGTGAATGAAGTTCGGATTTGTCGTGTTGTCGTTGGCTGGAAGATTGACCAGGGCAATGGTTCGTGAACTCCATGTGGAATGTCCGTAATTTTCCACCAGCATACTGCCGCGGCTGGGAGCTTTGAATGCGGAAAGTTTCCGCTTGTTCACAATAAACCACCCGCTTGAAATGCCGCGGATTGCCAGTTCATTGACACCGTAGGTCGTCCCCACCCATGTGGCTCCGTTCAGAACCTGAAGTTTGACGGGAAGGAAAGATGGACAGGAATTCAGTTTCGTATTGGATTTTCCGAGATATGCCTCTGAAAGATACATCTGATAATACCACTCCTCCCGGGTGGGATCCGATATATAGGAATCATAGGGATTCGGAAGATTATCCTGATAGTCGCCAGCATAGAGAAGATGCAGAAGGCCGATCTGCTTGATATTGCCGGCGCAGCTGATGGTCCGCCCCTTTTCGCGCGCCTGACTCAAGGCGGGAAGAAGCAGCGCGGCAAGAATCGCAATGACAGCAATCACGACGAGAAGCTCTATCAGTGTAAATGATCCGGAAACATCCCTGAGATTCCTCCAGGGGCGAGAGTGTTTCTTTTTCATTCGGCAACCTCCTGAAATTGTTTATTGATTGAACTCATTTTCCAGCAGAGTCTTCCAGCGGAAGACCTCCGCGCGGCCGGCCAGTCCATTCAGCGACCGGCAGAACTGGACGCTAGCCCTGCCGTTTTTCATCAGATCCCTGTATTCCTCCATCAGGTTCCGGTAATCCTGCATAAGAGAATCCGGAATTTTTCCAGCATCCATATTTTCGGAAAAGCGTTTCTTTTCCGCATGGATCAGATCCGCAAGAGAAGCGCGCTGCACACCGCTTCCCTGGTTGAAAATCATCTGATCGCCAATACCGATGCACCATGGAGACGCAAGTCTCGGAGCAAGACGTGCGGCGATGGTTTCAGGATCGGCATTCTGGCCCGCTTTCAGAAAGCAGAGATAGCCGAAGTTTCCGGATGCGGAATAATTTCCTCCCGGCGACGAGGTCGTGCCGATGAATTTCCCGCTTGTCCAGGCATAGCGGACATGACAGAACATCCAGATGTCTCCCGGCTTTGCAGTTTTCCCGAGATCCTCCCAGGGAAAAAAGCATTCCATACTCCAGGAATCCTGATTGATCCGCGTACGAACCTGCCAGCCGATTCCGTTCCAGTCATTGCGCATAACACTTCCGTCGACCCGCAGGACATCCCCGACGGTGCCGATGGCGTTGACGACAAACTTCCGCCAGCCGATGCCGCCGGCCTCCGGATCGAAATAGATTTCCGCACAGTCGTCGGTCCAGAGCCGGGGATTGTCGCGGTCGGTGACGTTTTTGCGGAGCGCCTTGACATTGTCTTCATAATTGATGATTCCGAGATAAAGCCCCTGAGCGTCGTAAACAATCCGGATCGTGTTTTTCAGTTTGCCCGGTCCGGGATTCGGTTTGAAATACTCGTAGGTTGCCGTATAGGGCGCAGCCTTTTTCCAGCAGGGATCATCCAGAATGCCGTCAATAACCGGCGGCTTTTCTACCGGGACGGGGCAGTAGAACGAGACCTCGCGCATATTGGCTGCAGCAAGCATGGGAATGAGTGGAAGAAGAAGTGTCAAGCTCAGGTGCATTTTCCTGCCGATCCCTCTTTATGAACATTCATTGTTTTCCATATTCATGGATTTCTGCGAAAAACTCGAAACGGCGTCCCTGCGAATCGTCCAGCATCAGCTGGCGGACAGCGGCGCGCCCGATCTCATACATGGAAAACTCGGAATAGAATGTGTGAGCGTCGCCCGTTCGTTCATCCTGCTGCATCAGATCGGAAAAACCGCAGGGAATCCGCAGTTCAACTTCTCTCAGACATTTGAATATACTGGGCTTATTGGTGAGACAACCGTCAAAATGGCAGTTTTCATGGCACTTCGAGACGATCTGCCTGACTTCAGCGACAGGCATATCCCGGGGGATATCAACCAGCAACGGCTTCCTTCCCGGCATATATTCCTCGCAGACTTCCGAAATGCACTCCGCCATGCAGGAGCGCTTGTCATTGAGATAGCAGAGCAGAAAGACCGGATTGCGGCAGCCACGCAAAAACAGCTGCTCCGTCATCTGTTTCATGGCCGTCTGCGTCATCTTCACCATATCGCACCAGCGGGAAAGAGGAGCGGAAACTGCCGGTTCCACATGGAGCTGGTCATGAATCATTGCCACTTTGCACCGGCTGGCAAGAAGGAACGGGAAAATTTTCTCAAACCAGAAGCCGCAGACGACAACCCGGCTTTCCGAATTAAGATTGAACAGTTTGCTCCAGTCGATGTCTTCCGGATTGTTGGTCGGTGATATCGGAAGCGTTTCCAGTTCGCAGTTGCACTCGCGCACGCCTTCGGCAACTCCCTGAAGCAGTCCCGTGATAAATCCCGAATAAGGTTCCAGACTCTGCGCATACGGCAGCAGAAATGTGATCTTCTTCCTGCGCACACTCTCACTGACAAAAGATCCGTAGCCGCGAACCCGGCGGATCAGGCAATCCGCTTCCAGCATCGAGAGCGCATGCCGGAGGGTATCCCGGGAAACCCCCAGCTTGACAGCAAAATCAACTTCCCGGGGCAGCAGCGAACCCGGGGGATAGCGTCTCATCAGAATATCCTGACGCAGAGAATCATAAATTTTTCTGGCTTTCTGTGGTGTTCTCATAGACAGAATCGGTTTTTCTTTTTTCTAAATCATACCTGCGCCCACTACAGGTATTATTATAAACAGAAAAACCTTTTTGTCAACCCCCATTTCTTCGAAAAAAAATTTTTTTTGTAAAATTTCAGGTATGCCGCTCTCTCGGGTTGGAGAAGTTTTTATTGAGAGTTTGATGCCGATGTTCTTCGATTACAATATTCCGCAGTCAGCAGATTGCGAGTCTTCCAATAGACGACTCTGTCACAAACACAATATGCTCCGAGCCTCCCGGTGACAGCTGCAAGAGGTCGGCAGTTTGACCAGCAGGGAAAATGACTATTTTCCGGAAACTTCGGAAAATTTGAAATGAACGCCCCTTGATCTGAGCAGACGCTCGTATCGGAAATTCCGCCGGCGGCGAAGAGCTTACGCAGCTGGACCGCACCAGGACTGAGAGGACAGCACGAAGCATTTTTCCGATGCTGAACATCGCCGTATGATACTGTTTTTTTGAATCAAAAAACCTTTGGTAGTGGTCGCATTGAAGATGTCTCAAAAGTCTTTATTACTGCAACACAGACACTTCAACGGTATCTCCGGCATGGAAGAGATAGTCGATCCAGAGACAATTATCCTGATCCTGCCACTCTCCATCTGTTTCTGTTCCATTAATTCGCAGCAGAGGTTTCTCCGGAGAATATATTTTTACTGGTGCATGAATTGCTGTATTGACTCGGAAGGAAAGGGTGCGTTCCCGCAGTCTCACTTCTGAAACGGGAACGTCCGCAGCACAGAGCAGAATCGGATGGTCCGGCTTGTCCTCTATGCGGTTGATTTCATAAAGATGGGCGGCAATGTCGACAGGAGCCTGAAGGGTTCCCGGAATCAGAACTCCATCCAGTATGATTCCTGCGGCATATGCCCCCTTTCCGGAGACGGAGAAATTTTTTCCGTTTAACGCATAAAACCTGGATGTCATGCCGTCGCCGGGAACCCAGAACCAGCCGCCGCGGTGGTACATCCATCCGGCGGCGCCGCAAAGCAGGCCCTGCGCCGCCGCCGTGGCGGAGAACGCCTGCCAGTTCGCCAATTGATGCACATCTCCGTCGCATCCAGCCAGATTGAAGGTTTCAACCGCGCATTGATAACGATTGAAATATTCCAGATAACCGCGCATCAGACGTTCCGCCTCTTCCGGACGTCCGCCCATTCGGGCGATTTTGCATTCATGGCCGAGATGCTGATTCATATGGACGGATTTCCACATCTCGCACGGAACCGCGCTGTCGTATGAAACTGCGGTATGTCCCAGTGGATGATACAGGCGTTCAGCCTGATAGTCCGCAAGCTGACAAATGATGTGTCTGAACAGATAAATCCCATGCAGATAATCCATGCCAAGCGTATGGGTGTTCTGATAAACCGGAGTTGAGGGCAGAGAGCCGTCAGATTTCCGTGCTGCATATAGATACCCTTCCTGCTCATTGAAGAAAGCCGTCTCATAATGAGTCTCGATTTTCCGGGAGAGACTGAGGCAGCGTTCCGCCAGCGCGGAATCTCCGGTTTCACGGGCGAAATTTTCCAGGACGCGCAGGGAGTCATACCACCAGCCGTTCAGACATGACGCATAGAATAATCCATTCAATCCCACTTCGGCGGAACAATCCACGCCTACATTGAGCGATGTTGCCAACAGCCCTGTCCCGGGATGTGCAAATCTCTCACTGAAGCTCAGATAGTTCCGGAAATACGGCATGCACTCATTGAGGAATGCACGATCCGGCACGAAAGCCAGATACTCATTCATGGTCAGGATCAGATGCATCGTAATCCATGAACATGTTTCCACCCACGGATAATCCAGAAGATAACGGATGGCTTTCCTTGTCCGTTCCGGCTCACCGATCAGCAGAAAGTCACGGGCGGGGTAAATATGATCCCACAATGCGAAAAATCCGAATTTGTCTGCGGCAGCCCGGATAGCGGTTTCCCGTTCCGTTTCTCCCAGCAGAAGATGCCGCTGATATCCGGGATAGACCTGGAAGAACCCGGATGCTCCGGGACACTCCGGGAAATCTGCGGTGAATGCTGGCTGACAGCACTCCACACCTTCCTGAAAATTCCGCTTAAAAGTCCGTCCGGCATTTTCCTCCGCCTCTTCCAGTGAGGAACCGAAGCCGAAGCCGACTTCCAAGGCATCTCCATCTGCGGGACATTCCAGAGTCCACCCATGCGGAATATCCCTGCAGTCACTCCAGTTCCGGCTGCTGCGGATGATCCAGAACTGTTTTCTGCTGTGATCGGCATAACGGCATTCCGTTTCAAAAATCATTCCGCCATTCCTGAAAACCGGTTTTTTCCGAATGAAAAGCATTTCGTTTTCCGGAAATGGCCTGTTCCTGTCAAAACCGGGACCACGAAACTCTTCGGGGAGCCACTGAATTCCACTGGCGATTACTGCTAGCTGATTTTTCAGGGAAGGCATCTGGCCTTCCGGCATGTGCCATCGGGAAAGCATCATGGTAAAAGTTTTGTCCTTCCGCGTTGCAAACCGCATGAGGATGGATTTTTCGCTCACAGCGAGGGAGTAATCCCTTGAGCGGAATCCGAACGGATGCAATTCCGGATTTTCCGGCACGTAGAGTTCTTTCCCGCAGCGGAACTGGATCCCCGGGGAATACAAGGGCCGTCCCATGGATGCGCAGCTGCGGCGGCTGAGCCACGGAACCGGGAACCGGTCTGGATAGAGTTTCCCCTCAAACTCACGGATGTCGAGCAGGGAAATTGAATTGATGCCACCGAAACGTTCCACACAGAGAGAGAGTCTGCCCCGGTAAAAAGCACGGTATTCATTGGGAAAAAGCCTGGAAAACTGCATTGTGTTCCGTTATTTTTTGAGGGGATTGTCTTTTTGAAACAGTCCGGCAACCTCGGCCGCGCTTAACTGTCTGTCATAAATGGTGAACTCGTCATAGGCAAGTCCTTCGTTCATCACGATAACGAAGCAGTCGCCCAGTTTGTCGCTGGAGATCTTGTAGGGAACCAGGGTCGACAATACCTCCCTGCCGTCGACGTAGACGATATATTTCAGTCCGTCCCAGGTCATCGCCATGTGATGCCAGGTGTCCCTGCCGAATTCAAGTTCCTTCCCGACATTGGATTTTCTAATATCTTTGAAACATGGGAAAACCAGCATCAGGACGTCTTTCATATTGCCGGGGACATGGGAAGTCTGGCGCTGAAGTACAATGTAGCCGCTGGAATGATAAGTCGAGGCGAAGAAGCCGCAGGTCTTTGTCTGTTTCCACTGTGTTTTACCCTGATTCGGAGTATCGGGCGTCTGCACCGCCCAGTTGACGGGATTGAACCAGAATGCAACACTGCCGGGCTTTGCGAAATCCACGTTATCCTTGATTTTAAATCGGAGCGACTGCACGTTCTTTTTCCCGAGAACCGCTTTCCCGCGGATTCCCCGGATGAACTCGTATCTTGACTTGTCATGGTTGCCGACGATGATCTGATTCGAACCGCGCGACTGATCCGGGTCAAGCGATCCGTCAAAACTGAGGTGGAACGCGACGTGTTCCGCCAGCGGGTCCTGCTCCTGTGCGAAGAACAAGTTCGGTATCATGCCTGCGGCCAGCATAAGGGTGAGAGCTGCTGTTTTCATATTATTGAACCTCCATGTTGATGAGCTGCATTCCATATTTCGCCAGGTTGACTTCAAAGGAATTGGCGGAAACCGTATATGTCTCCGCCGGATAAATTCCGTTTGCGGAAACGATTTTCAGGGATTTCTTTCCGATGATTCGGGCCGTTATCGGTTTCTCGCTCCACGAAGCAAGAATGAGGAGAGCCCTGTTTCCATTGCGGAGCAGAACTGATTTGACCGTATCATCCGGCGTTACATCCAGAGGATAGTCGCGCTGCCAGTATTCATCGACCTTGCACTGTTCCGTTCCGAATCCGAAATCATGGACGATCTTGTTCAGAGGGGAGAATTTTTCGCCACGCATATCATAGCGGAGCACACCGTAAATCATGCGCATCGCCCAGTCGGTGCGTACCATGTCCTCATTGATTTTTCCTGTGAGATAGGTGGGATTTTCATGAACCAGTCCGCAGCCGACCAGCGGAAAGTGCGCCTGCGGATAAGCGCCGATCTGACGGCCGGTGGTTTCAATTTCCAGCAGTTCCGGGGGAAACGGCTTATAACCGCTTGCCCAGCCCCATTCCAGATCCAGCTGCACATCCGTCCAGCAGATCACCGGCAGGATGACCGCGTTGGTGATATGCAGACTGATCAGCAGAGGCCATTTGACCGTTTCCTGCATTTCACGTGTCAGCTGCCACATGCGTTTATGGTATTCACGCATATCCCAGATATTGGCGGCCGGCTGAATCGTTCCGTCCGGGCGGACGTAAGCCGCCGAGTTGACAGGGTCGGTACTGTTGTGCGGGAATGTGTTGTCGCAGTAAAGTCCGATTCCGCGCCGGAGCCATTCACGGCACTGCCACATCACGAAATCCTGATAGGACTTCACCGGCATGATATGGATTCCGGCAGAAGAACGGAGTGCACTGGTGGTCAGCTCCTCCTCCTTGAGCCATTTCCGCGGCGTAAAGGGAACCAGTCCCCATTCATCCTGGAAGGTTTCCCATTCCGGTGTGGTCTGATCCTGGCAATGTTCTTCCAGATAGAGCATGGTCGGTTGTGAGCCGCGCTGCGCCATCATGCCGGCATGTCCTCCGTAGGCATGGGCACGATACATTTTCCGGGCCTCTTCCGGCATTTTGGAATAATGTTTTTTCAGGAAGCCGTCAATGTAGGCCGAGTTGATCCTGCCTGTTTCACGGGCCTTGACCATTTCATCGACATACTGCCAGTCGTAAGCAACAGGATACTTCCCCGCATAAGCAGGCCGGATCCCCCAGTAGGCGTTGGAACCGCCGTGCGGAGGTATGATGAGTTTGGGTTTGCGCCAGTCTTCAGGCATTGGCTTGACGGGGGATGCCTGCATTCCAAAGACCAGAGTGCGGGAACGGGTCAGTTTGAGAGGAGTGTTTACGAAATGAACGCGCAGAGTCAGGACTCCGTTCCTCCGGATCAGTTCCTGGGCCGGTTTTTTATCACTCAGAGAAAAATTGCGGTCATTCTCCGCGAACCATGAGATTCCGCGGTCCATCTCTCCCAGCCAGAGATACATATGCAGATTACCGTAGAAATCGCCGCTGACGGCGGTATCCGTGCTTTTCCAGACGATCCCCTCGCCGCCGGGCACCTTGATCGCCGGATTGGAGCGGATGGTGCCGGCCTTGATGATATGAAACAGGCGGATCTGTTCCGAATCCAGCGGAATATCCAGATACATTCTGTCGATGAGCGGTGTTTTTCCTGTTTCCGGGGAAAGAGTCATTTCAAAGCGGGTGCAGCCATCATATTCGGTCAGGGATTTCGTGTCAATTCTGAAACCGCAATCCGTTCGGGATGTTCCGGCAAAGACCGCGCTGCATCCCGTTTTTTCCGTGAATGTCCCGCTCGCCTCCAGGATTCGCCCCTTTCTGCCGTTTGCCTGAAAGTGCAGTGCGCTTTTCCCTTTCAAAATGGAATTGCCGCGCGGTTTGATTTCCGCATACAACCCCGTCTTGTCGAATGTATATTCATTCATGACGGTTTTCAGAGTATTTCCTTCGTATGCCAGAACTTTGAACGGGGCGTAGACCTTTTCAGTGATGCCGAGAGAATTGTTTTCCCACGGGAATTTCCTGCGGACGAAATCACGCGATGCCGTGCGGAGTTTCTTCTGACCGGCAAAGGTGGAAAGCCGGATGGCATATTGGCCTTCCTGCAGTTCGGGCAGATCGAAATGGAAGAGGTTGTCCTCCTTGAGCGGTGTGAACTTTCTGGAGCAGATCACTTTCCCGTTCAGCAGGATTTCCACTTCGGCCCGGTCGGCATTCTTTTCCGCATCAAAGCGGATTCCCGCCTTTTTCAATCCGGGATAAATGCTGAACTGGAACTGGGTATTGATCCTGTTCTCGATTTTCCAGATCTCGGCGGTGTCAATCGGCAGAGCGAAAGGATAGTCCGCGCCGTAAATCATTTTTCCATCCGCCGTGATGGAGAGCTTCGCCAGATGCGAGGTGCGCAGATGGATATGGTTCCCGTCGTCGTGGAAAAGAAAAGCTTTTGTTTCTCCCGGTGCCACGGTGAGCTGTCTGGAATCTCTGGTTTCCGGCATGTCGCCATGCGTGAAGTGAAGTTGTAAATCGTAGTTCCTGGTGGTATTGGAATTGTTGCGGATGCTCCCTTGCAGATCGAACAGTTGTTTTTCCACGGCGCCGATGCCTTCGATCCGGATGGAAGGAGCTTCCGGGTTCAGCACGAACTTTGCATAGCGGGAAAGATCGTTGAACGGGGCCTCATTCCGGATGAACGGCGTCTGCGCCCAGGGGCGTTTCCAGTTGCGCGAAACCAGCAGAGAAAAAGATTTCCCATCCGGTGTTCCGGTGATTCCCAGATCCTTCATGGGAATTGCAATTTCCATGATCCAGACATGCCGTGCCTCATCCAGGCGCGAGGCATTTTTCCAGCCGGATTTCCATGTCTCGTCAGGAACTCCTCCCGTCCGGTCCAACCGTTTGTCATACACTGTTCCGAAGCTGTTGACGATATACTGATAGTAGTAGTTCCCCTTTTCCGGGGCCAGCCAGATTTCGATGCTGTCGTCCGCATAGACCTTGCCGTCGTGTTTGCGGATGCTGCTCAGCAGTTTCGTGCCAGCCGGAGGCAGTTCCGTTTCCACTCGCAGGAAGAAATGGTCTTTGCCGTATCCGAACAAGGTCCGTCCTTTCCGCGGTTCGAGATTGCCGCGGGCACGTTCGTAGAATCCATATACCGCAGAGGCATCCTTCCACGCAGGGGATTCCCTGCCGTCAAGCTGCGGAATCTCCCGCATTTTCGGTGTTTGAAATACCGGCGGCGCTCCGAAGGCGGCCAATACCCCGGAGCAGAGCAGCGATGCAATCAAAAAATTTTTCTTCATGGCAATTCCTCTTCTATTATACTGTTTGCAATATGTTTCAACAATCAATAGCTGCCTTTCCATGGAATGTTTCCGGTGGCACCGGCGATGGTTGTACTGGGAATTTCGGTGCGCGTGACCGTGCTGCCGTGTCCGTCCATCCAGAAAACATTGGCAAGATTGTTATGGCGGAAATCAAGGAAAAGAAACCGGTTGATTTCATCCGCCTTCGTAGTGTATTTGTAACAGATTCTGTTCGGCATTGCAGTGGCACTGTTACTGCCGGCATCACCTCCGTAAAGGACCTGCGAAGGATTTTTCATGCGTCCCGCTTTTATACCGCTTCTGGTCCCCCCCTGATAGGCGTCGACGGGGGATCCGTTGTTTTCGTTGAGCAGAATGTCGCCGTAGCGTCCATGTCCGGAGGTGTCGCCCGCTATTTTTGCTTCATCGCAGAAGAAGTAACGCTTGTCTTTCATATCGCCATGCAGAATTGCATTGGTCGCGCCAAATCCGGAAATATTTCTGAGCAGACCGACTCGTTCCAGTAATACCCAGGGAATGCGTAACGTGCTTATGGATGTCCATTCCGCTGCAGGCAGACAGTATTCCGTCATGGATTCATACTGGATGCACAATAGTGAAATCTGTTTCATGGAATTCAGACATCGAATGGTTCTGGCTTTTCCCCTGGCACTGTTCAAAGCAGGAAGCAGCATCGCCGCCAGAATGGCAATAATCGCAATAACCACCAGCAATTCAATCAGTGTAAATTTCTTCCGGCTCTCTGAAAATAAATTCATTCTTTCTCCTCCGTATTGTGTTTGATCCGTAAATCCGGACGGTAGTATTCCACACCGCTTCCGCGGTGAGCGAGAACTTTTTTCCAGAACGCCATCCAGTCCCATTGCCAGGAGGAGAATTCCCTTTCAGGCTGATTGGACCAGAAAGAATTGAATGCACCGATTTTTTCAGGAACCGGCGCCTCCGGGAAAAACATGGCGGCACGTTGTGTGAATTCAAAGAGCGGATGGTCGCCGCGGGCAAATACGGCGGTGGGCGGCTCCTTCCGGTAGATTCGGATCAAACGTGAGGGATTAGCCTGAAAATCATGCTGGGAGCACCATTGAAATTCCGGAGAATCAAATTCCAGACCGACTCTGGCTGCGGCATTTTTCATTTCCAGACGCTTATATTCCCGGATTGCGGAATCATGACTTACAAAGAGAATTCTGCGGTGCCCCCGGTCCAGAAAATGGCGCAATGTCATTTCCGTGATCCAGTTCCAGTCAGACAGAACACCGGATTCCGGCAAGATGCCGGGATACTCAAAACGATTGCAGAAAATAGTTTCATATCCCTGGACCAGACGCTGAATTTCATTCAGGGAAATCTCCTTGCTCCCGATGTCGATATAGACGCGCACCGGTTTTTTCTCAAGCATATCTTCAATGCCGTCAAGTTCCCCCTGCGTCGTCATGGCAACGCAGTTGGATTCCCGGCTGGCTTTCATAAAGGACTCATAATAGTTTTCCATGAGCCCCATCCGGACGGAGGTGATGAACCCGCAAAGTTCACTCTGGTGATTGCTTTCCGGAATGAAAAGTCCGGATCGGGGACCGCGGAGAAGCAGCCCCATCTCTTCCAGTTTACAGGCCGCCTGGTGCATGACCATGGTGCTCACTCCAAAGCGCTGCCCGAGATTGCGCAGAGACGGCAGCTTTTCACCGGCTTTGAATTTCCCGGAACGGATATCTCTTGCCAGGGCTTCTGTCACAAAATTGGTTTTGGAGGGAGGCTTCGTCATACAGTTCTTATTGTAAGATTTGTTATTTTATTTGTAATTTCTGTTACATTATAATCGAAAAACCGGGAAATGTCAAGGGGAAAATTTGCAAAAAACAGAAAAAATAGCGAAAGCGGATTTACATGACTGCGATTGTCCCCGAAAACCGGACAACTGGACATGGTGAACCTGTCCTCCTGGGCTGTATAGTTTTTTATTGGGAAAACAATGTAATAATGCCTGATTCTGCAAAATCAGTTCCGCAGTGCAATGTTCTGCTTTACAAAAACTGCTTCGTGCCCTCCTCTCAGTCCTGGTATGCTCCAGTTGGTTGCCGCAGGCGAAATCCCTGATACGAGCGTCTGCTCTGCAGTAGAGTCGTTCATTTTCTTAATTTTTATTGTGCTGGCCATAGAAAATGTCAGTAATTTTCAGATGCATAACGAACCTCGTCTTTTTCAAAGAATTTTTTGATGGAATCAGGGGCACTCTGTCTTTTTCTCATATGCATTTCGACACTTTGTCTCAAGGCGTCCT
>CASEFP010000126.1 GCA_949287225.1 uncultured Lentisphaeria bacterium | reverse complement strand
TGGCAGGTGCACTGAAGAAAACCTTTTCGTCGCGGACGTGAGTATCCGGGTTCCGGGTATTTCCGCCGATCCATCCCTCGACCCAGTTGCGCTCTGCAGACCAGATCCCCCAGTGACGGCTGCTCCATCCGGCCGGAAGGAGAGAGAAATCCCCGTTCACAAGCAGATTTCCGCCTCCGGTTCCGATCGTTCCGAAATTCTCCAGATCATGAAAATTGCGGATAAAGGGACTCCAGGTATAAAGCGTTTCGATCCGGGAGACATCCGAAAGAATTCTGTTCCGGCAGAAGTTTGCAGGAAACGCCTCCGCTTTCAGATCCGGCAGTCTTTCAATCGGAACTGCAAGATCTATCTCAAACCCGCCGGAGAGCGGTTTGACCTCGACTTCAGCATGAGAATCCCAGCTCCAGTCGAACTGGGATCGTGCTCCCAGCCGGCTCACCTTCGCATCCGCGAGAGACCCTCTGGAATTGACGAGAATATGGAAGTAGGTCTTGCGGTCGCCCGAGGGATTCAGGAAAACTTCCACGGAATTGTCTTTCCATATTTCCTGATCGTCGTGTTTCCGTTCGACTGCAAGAATCTCCTTCATCTGCGGTTCATCACAGCGGAAACGAATCCGCAGCGTTTTGCCGTCCAGGGCTGCGGCAACCCGTGTCCGGCAGGTCGTTTTCCGTTGTTTCCTCCTGTCTTGAAACGGAACCAGATAAATCTCATTGCCATATTCACGGCCACAGGAGAAATGAAGAGAACTGAGCACATTGGACCGTTTCCGGTAAACTTCCGACGCCCTCCTGATGTTGTCAAGAAATTCTCTTCTGAAAAGGGTGATGCGCCTGGCTTCTAGACTCTCCGGAGCGACTTTTTTCATCGCGGAATCAAAGGCCGCTTCCATTCCGCTCAGTACCTGCGGCGTGTAGATTTTATTCCAGAGATCATAATCCGAAGGAGGAGCCCCGACCGGGCCGAGATTCGTGTCAACCATGCGTCCGGCGATCTTGTAAACCCAGATTGATTCAATCCGGTCAAAGAAAGACTTCATATCGGAAGCAGCCGCGCCGAACATGACGCGGTAAAACTCTTCCACCGCCGCATGATAATCAAAACGGTTGTTCCATGCGACCTTGGAAAAAACATAGTAATTCAGCGCCATGAACAGAAAACGGTCTCCCTCGGACTGACAGAATGCTCCGAAAATCCACGGTGCGAACTCCTGATAATATTTCCCGATCGCATGCGGGCTGTAACAGGGAATTCCCGGCATTGCAAGCGTGCCGATTTTGTTGGTGTAGTTCCACAGCCAGACCCGGTGTCCGAGCTTCTGCGTCCACTCCCTGATCTCGCGGGCTTCCATTTCATGCTGTCCGGGATCGACAAGACTCCAGGGACCGGTTTCGGCGACCATCACCATGACATTATCCGGGAGTTCCACTGCCGGGACCCGGCGGTACGGACGGTATCCCATCATTGTGACAATGCCCGGAATGTTCTCCTTTTTGAGACGGTTTGCAATTTCCGCGACGAAATTCCACATCAGATCGGCGGCGTAATGCGTTTCCTTTGTATAAAGGTTTCTGCATCGGCTGCATTGACAGGGCTGAAACCCGTCCTGCGGCATGATGTCGGCAAACCCCGGATAACATCTTCTCAGCTTCCAGGAAACGGACTTTTCCAGCCCGGGACGCTTTTCAATGCCTTTTCCGGTCAGAAGTGTGACAACATCCTGATAGATTTCTTCGCGGATTCCGCTGGAAAAGCAGAGCTGTCCCGGAAAATTCATCGCCGGATTGTTGCTGCGCAGACCGTTGGAAAGCAGGGCAAAATATTCCGGTTTGTCTTTGAAGCGCTCCAGATAGTTGTTTTTGTTGAGTCCGTGCTCACAGGGGATGTAAATACTTTCCAGGCGCAGACGGAGCATATTGAGATTTTTCGCAGGATTGATGGTTGCATTCGGTTTTCCGCCTTCAAAATAGGTGCCGTCATAAAAGGTTGACACACGCCGGAGAAGAAAATCCGGCCGGTCCGAGATGCTGCATTCCGGAATGTTCAGAGAGGATGCTTCCGGCAGAACGGTTCCCAGTTCTCCCGGGAAATAGAAACGCGCATGGGCGAAACGTTCAAGAAAATCATAGACGCCGAAAAGAGTGGCGCGCTCAAAAAGAAAACTCCATGCGCCGCCTTTTGCGATGGCGTTTTTGATATCGGCCGGATCGTCGCGCCCTGCGATATAGACGTTTCCGCCGGACGTCCGGATCAGGAATCCGTCCCGGGCGAGCTTCGCTCCGTCAATTCCGGCGCCTCTGCTCCACTCATTGAGTCCGAGAACAATGGCCGTGCCGCTGCCGGATGGAAGCGTTGTACGGACGGGGGGCTTTCTTCCGAAAATATGTGAAAGAGCATCTTGCAGTTCTTCCGCTGCAAAACGGGTCACGGGAGAAGCATCCGGGGCGATGACAATCGGCGTCGAGGCATTTATGGTAAGGAGCGGCTTGTTTCCGATTTCAATGTTCCGGGCGGGCAAATCGGCCGGATAGGGCGGAAGTTCCGCAAAGAGTCCGGCGGAGATGATTCCCATGCAAACGGCAAACAGGCTTTTTTTCATTTTTTCCTCGCTTCTTTTATGGTGACGGCTGGCTCAGCGTTCAAATGGTTTCGCCCATTTCAATTTGAAAAGGCAGGGTCTCGTTATCACTGACATTCCGCGGCCGGGTGTCACTGATCCGGCAGAAGAGTTTCTGGAAGGCAAGACGGCCCAGATCTTCCGGCGAATAAGAAAGTGTTGTCAGATAGGGGTGTGTCTGTTTCGCGATACCAAGGCCTTCAAAAGAAACAATTCCGACCTCTCGCCCGAACACAGTTTTTTCTTCTGCCAGCAGATCCGCAACGGTCCTGCCGACATAATCCGAGGGGGCGATGAAGAGCATCTTTTTCCCCTTGTACTTTTGAAGCAGCAGATGCAGACGCTCCCTGATGGTTTCCACCGGCATAACCGCGCATCCGTCCAGCACATCGTTTTTCAGATGCTCCTTTTCCATGAAAACATCGAATGCCTGTTTCCGTTCAAGTTCGTTTCTGTACAGCAGATTGACGGACACATACACCCAGATGTCATAGCCAAGACGCCTGGTGAATGCAAGAAGTTTGTGCATTCCTTCCCTGTTCGGAGGCGGCGCAGCCGCAAGCGGGAGAGATGTTGAGCGGTTCACGATGACCGCGGGCTTGATGAAATCCTTCAGGAACGGCTCAATCGCTGCATCAGAAATGCGTTCGTCAAGAAAGATCCCATCGGCTTCCTGCTGCAGCAGAACGGCTTTTTGCAGCAGCTGATTTTCCTCTTCGCGGGTTAACAGCATCCGGTCAAGCATTCTTGTTTCCGGAGGCTGAATCAGCGTATAGTCATTCTGCAATGCACAGGATTGAATGCCGCCGTGAATCCTGTTGAAATAATTTTCAAACAACGTGCTTTTCTGAATGGGTCTGAGAACGATTGCAATCTTTCTTGTCTGCGAGGAATAATTCCCGTGTTCCGCGGCAAAAAAGCCCAGGGTTCCCCGGGAAACAATAATTCCGGCTGACGCCAGTTCCCTGCATGCGCGCATTATCGTAATATGGCTGACATGGAAACGGTGGCTGAGTTCTCTCACCGAAGGCAGTTTTTCTCCTGGTGCAATTTTCCCCGTACCGATTTCACCGGATATTGTATCAAAGACATTCTGATACAAAAGCTTGTTTTTCATAATAACCATTCTTTTTGATAATATTGTTAATATTAACTGTAATATTAATAACAGGCGATTTATTTAATTCAAGCGATTTTTCAAAATTTTCAGATTTTTTTCTGGAAGACAGGATGACGTTGGTGACAGGGGAGCTGCTGTCCTTTTCCAATGAACCATCTGCACTTTGTGTCACAAAGAAAAAATATTCTGTAAAGATTTTGAGATTTATGGATTCAGCCAGGAAATATCAAAGACCGGATGAAGTCTGTTTTTCTGCTTGCAATCGGCAGACCGCAAGATATAGTAAACCGGGGATCCCTGCACCGATTTTTTCGCAAAAGGTTGTTCAACCCGGGGATAAGGAGCAAATCAAGCACAGCCATTCAAGAGGGAGTCTGGTTATCATGAATGGACAAGAAATCTTTAATCTGAAAGCGCGGGATGACCGTTTTTTCCGGGCGGCGGAATCCGTATTGAAAAAATACAGGATCACCCGCCGCAGAAACCTCGAAGACGGACTGGCCGTTTTCGACATCACCGGCGGCACGCATGACTATGTGGTCAAAATCCATCCGGAATGGCTGGTGAATCCGCAATGTTCCTGTCCGGATGCAGCACAGCGCGCAAAGGAGAGCACACGCGGCTACTGCAAGCATATCATCGGCGTTCTGCTCAGCAGCGAAGAATTCCGCTGCCAGCTTCTGGAGGCGTTCCTATGAGCTCCACCCGGACGCAAAATATTTTATCCGCCGGCTATACTTTCGATCAATTGTTCCCGCTGATCCGCTCCACGCTGGACGCCGGGATTTCGGTACTGCTGCTCGGAGCTCCCGGCATTGGGAAATCCACCCTGGCCGCGGATCTGGCGCGGGTGATGAAAAAGAGTCTGATCGATATTCGCCTTGCACAGAAAGATCCGGCGGAACTCGGGGGTGTTTATTTTCCGAACCGCGAGACGCAGACCCTGGAACTTTTCCCCCCCGCGTGGGTGAAACGCGCCTGCAATGAACCCTGTCTGGTATTTCTCGACGAATTCAATGCGGCAGTTACAAAACTTCATCAGGCGGCGGCCTATCAGATTGTCCTGGAAAAACGCATCGGTGAATTTCAGTTTCACCCGGAAACCGTGGTTCTTGCCGCCGGAAACCGCGAAGAGGACAATGCGATTGTCACACCGCTTTCCAGTGCGCTCTGCAACCGCTTTGCCCATTTTGAAATGCGGCCGGACGCGGCAACATGGCTCAAATGGGCGGCCGGCCACGGAATTCAGGAAAACATCATGGCATTTGTCCAGACATATCGAGAGGAGGTGTTGTTTGCTCCTTCCGACGCGCACAGTTTCCCGACCCCGCGCAGCTGGGCGATGGCAAGCAGAGTGATGGCGCATGTGGACGGGGAAGACCTGAAACGTGCCGTTGCCGCTTGTGTCGGACTTGCAATGGCCGACCGTTTCTGCAAATATCTGGAAATCTACCGCAAGGTCAACGCCGCCAGCATCATTGCCGGAAAGGGGAAGATTGATTTTACAAAAAAATCGGAACCCTCCTTTATTTATGCGGCCATCTTCGCCGTGGCGGGGTATCTGGTGACCGCCGATGTGCCGGATAAAAATTTGAGCAATATCGTTGCATTCATTTCCTCGCCCGGAGTCTCCCCGGAATACCAGATATTGTTCCTGCGGCAGCTGCGCAGGAGGAATCTGAAGCTGTTCGACCGCCTGAAAGTACTGAAAGAATTCCGGGAACTGGCCGGAAAAATCGTCAATCTGAGGGCTTCGCTGTATTTGTCATGACCGCGCTGACACCGTCACAAATCAATGCCGAGTCGGAACGCCTGGCCGCCTTGCGGATGCAGATGCTGGAAATGCATCCGTTCTGGGGCTATCTGCTGCTGCAGATGAAACTGGTTCCGGCTTCGGAACTTCCGGCATTCGCCGCAACTGACGCCGTCAGCCATATCTGGTTCAACCCGGAACTGACGCGCAATCTGAACGTGCGGGAGCTGGGATTTGTGCTTGCACATGAAGTCTGTCATCAGGTGCTCGCCTCCATGGAAAGGCGGAACGGGCGCGAAGAATTCAAATGGAACATGGCAACCGATTATGCCATCAACGCCATGGTGGCGGACATCACGATCCCCGGCGCGCCGCCATGGAGCGACAACCGCCTGTATCAGATGCCGGAAGGCGCGCTGTTTCATCCGAAGTATTGCAACCTGGTCGCAGAGGTCATTTATGAGCATCTCTGCCGCAAGGAACTGAAAACCGCTCCCGTTGCAGTGGATGTCATTTTACCAGGCGGAGACGAAACCAGTCTGCACCTGCCGGCCGTGTCCGATCATCGTGGCGGGATTGACATTCATCTGCCGTATGAACTGGATGCGGATCAGCAGGAACTCCTGCGGGAGCGGATTCTGGTGGCGGTGGAGAATTTTCATGCGAATTCCGACCGGGGCGATCTGCCGGAAGAACTGCTGCGTTCCGCCGGACTCCTGGACGAACCGAAAATTCCCTGGCAGCGGGTCCTGCACCATTACGTCGATGCGATTTTGAACGGCGACGATTATTCGCTTGCCCGCCCCAACAAACGCTATCTGGCACAGGATTTAATCGTTCCCGGACATTACAGTGAAAGCATCAGCAATCTGGTGGTGGCGCTGGACAGCTCCGGAAGCATGACAGCGGAAAACATCCGGGAGGTCGCCAAGGAAATCCGCGGCATGGTTCCCAATGCGCAGGATGTTACACTGATCGTTGCAGACTGCGCCATTCAGCAGGTGGTTCCGCTGGACGATCTGGAAGAAATTCTGGCAACCGGCGCGTTTCAAGGCGGCGGCGGAACGGATCACGTCTGTGTGTTTGATTACATTGCCGACCATCATCTCAATCCACGGGTTTTCATCGGTTTATCGGATTTGTACAGCTGTTTTCCGGAAAAAAAACCGCCATACCCGGTCTTGTGGCTTGTTACGGAGGATCATGGCGAACCGCCGTGGGGCAAAGTCATTGAACTGTGATTTTCGGAAGCAGATGATCGGATGAAATCCGGATAGGATCGGGAAAGCATGAAGCCTCCGGTGCAGAGCACACACTCGTAGCGGGAGAGTTGATCCGGAATTGGGAGATTTATGAGGAAATTATCCGGGATGCTCTGCCGAAAGTGAAAAATCGGCGACGGATTGCCACCGCCGCGATATCAGGGATATGTTTGTGAAGCATGCCGGACGCATGATCTCTTTTTTTACAAATCCCTGCCGGACTGCTGAAACACAGCGTGGATGTCAGGCTTATCCATGCACAGGAATCCGGTTCGGCATTCCGGCCCGGACTGTGGAAGCATTTGGAAAGGGGCTTGTCTCCGAGAGTGCATCATCATTGATGGCCGTTTGGCTTATTTCGGCAGTGTCGATCTGACCGGAGCGGGCATGGGGCAAAAGGTTTCGCCAGGCGCAATGAAAAAACGGCGTGTGGACGGATGAACCGGCATGGTTCAATCCCCTTACCGAACAATATGACTCCGCCGGGCGCGGTTCGCACTGTCCCAAATGCGGACGCCGGAAATACTGTACCGATTGTCCGCAGGATTTATGAAAGAAAAGCAAGGTGGTCACGGACTGGTGTTCCATTTATGAAAACGTGCGAATAAAAAAGCAGACCCCCTTTCGCCGTCAGAAGGCCAGGTATCTCGGACTGATTGATTTCAAGCTCGCCGCCTTCTGCGGGGAAAGGATCACGGCGAAAAAGAAGGCGGGGAAAAATATGTCGCCGAGGGAGAACCGCATTCGGAAATCATTCAGCAAGCCTTCCGTTCCGGAGATGACATGGAGAATGCCTCGGGAAAGCTCCTGAAACTTGCGGAACAGCTGGACGCGGGGATCTGAATCTGCCCTCCACAACTTCGAAAGCAAAATGACGCATGACGATGCTGCGCCGGTCACATGGAGCAGCAGAGAGGATTCCTTCGAACAATCGGAAAAAGCGTCGGATGTCCGGAACAGCCGGTGCCACGGGAAAATGCCAGAACCGAAAGGAAAGGACAAATTCATAATTTGCATGGCAAATGATTTTTTTCAGTTGCACAGCTCCGCATGGAAAGTTATATTATATTCTGATATTCCAGTTTATTGATATAAGGAAACAAGCGATGGAACTGAAAGTGCATCCCGCCAGATGGTGGAAAAAAGAAGAAGACAAGGTCAAATGTCTGCTCTGCCCCAGAAAATGCCTGATTCCGGATGGCTCCTGCGGCGTCTGCGCGGTGCGGCTGAACCGGAACGGAGAACTGGTCTCCCAGGCCTACGGCTATCCGGTCGCGCTACAGATCGACCCGATCGAAAAAAAGCCGCTGCGCCACTTTCTGCCACGGACCGGCACCTTTTCGATCGGCACGCTTGGATGTAACCTGAAATGTGTGTTCTGCCAGAATCACCATCTTTCCCGCGGCACATATCAGGCACGCCTGACCTACCGCTATTTCGAGCCGGAGGAGATCGCGGAACTGGCGAAACGGCACTCCTGCGCCTCGGTCTCGTTCACCTATAATGAGCCGACGGTCTTCGGGGAATATGTCATTGACACGGCAAAAGCGGTGCATGCGCTCGGGCTCAAGACGGTTCTTGTCTCCAACGCCTTCATCAATCCGGACGCGGCAAAGGAAATCTATCCCCTTATGGATGCCGCGAACATCGACGTCAAAGGGTTTTCCGAGGAATATTACAGGGAGATGTGTTCCGGCTCCCTGAAACCCGTCACGGACGCCGTGGAGTTTTACAAGAACACCGTCGGCGGCCATGTCGAGCTGACCTATCTGGTGATTCCCGGGAAAAACGATTCCGACAGGATGATCGACGATTATCTGGACTGGGTAGAGTCGCGCCTGGGGATTGACACGCCGCTGCACTTTACCGCCTATCATCCGGACTACAAATATTCGGCGAGTCCGCGCACCCCGCTGGAACTGCTGCACAAGATCCAGAACCACGCGCTGATCGACCGGAAATTCCCGAACATTTATCTGGGCAACATCTGCTGAAAAAGCTGCGCAATTAAAAAATTGCGAAGCATCTAAAAAAGCGCGCGAAGCCGCGCAATTAAAAAAATTGCGAAGCATCTAAAAAAGCGCGCGAAGCTGCGCAATTAAAAAAAATTGCGAAGCAATTTTGATTCGTGCAGGACTTTCAGTCCTGCCGCGGTCCAGCTGCGCAAGCTGGTCGTGCGGAGCACGAAATCCCCCGCCCGGAGCGGTTCAAACCGCTCAATGACGAGAACTTTTCGTCAAGAAAAGTTCGAGAGCTCCGGGCGTATCCATTGAGACGAAAGAATGCGCGAGCATTTTTTCGTCTCTTTTATACTTTTTAGACGCGAGAGTTTCGGGCATATCTCCAAGGCTGCACGCTGTGCCGGCGGCTCTCGAAGCTTCGCTTCTCGTCCTTGAGCGGGTGGAACCGCCGCCGGGGGAGATTTCGCGCTCC
>CASEFP010000125.1 GCA_949287225.1 uncultured Lentisphaeria bacterium | reverse complement strand
GCGCAATTCCAGCAACCTTTGACGTTCCTGGTCCGTTATTTGAATACGAATTGTCTTCATCTGTTCCTCTTCTGTTGGAGTTACAGATAACATAGCACACCTTTTCAATATTACAATATAAATTTATGCAACTTTGCTTAGAAGACATTCGGTTCAATGGCCTTATCATGTCAATATTCTGCCGCAACAACGGCACTCCAGGAAAAGGCAATTCGAAATGAAAAAGACAACTGCCAATGAAAATGCATGCCGGAGTCTCCCTGTCACGGATGCACAAATTCAAAGGCAACGCCTTTTTCCTTCATCCGCTGAACTACATGGTAATTCGCCGAAGTGAAGTTGGTCACAACGAGCGAGATTTTTTCCAGCGGCACGACGTGCGAAGGCGCCTGTTTCCCGAATTTGCTGGCGTCCGCGACAATCAGAACACGGTCGGCATTCGCGATCATCCGCCGCTGGAGGAAGGCTGCGTGTTCCATGTTGTCATAGAGGCCGTTTTCGTCAATTGCGCTTGCCGAGATCACGGCGGCGTCAGCATGAAAACGCCCGATCGTCTCCGCCGCCTCCGGTCCGACCAGAATCGCCGATTTCCGGTTGACGCTTCCGCCTGTAAGAACCACTTCCGGGCCCTTCTCCGTCCCGAGGTTTCTCGTAAGGATATCGTTGAGCGCCAAAGAGTTCGTGATGATCCGGAGCGATGGGTCTCGCAGGATCATTCCCAGGTGCGCGGTTGTTGTTCCCCCGTCGATGAACACGGAGCGGCAGTCGCTTAAAAGTTCCGCCGTCCGTTTGGTCAGAGCCTCTTTTTCATGGGTAAACCAGTGCATCCGCAGAAAAAACGGATATGCAGGATCCATGCCCCGGTTCACCTCCTCGATTCCCCCATGCACACGCCGGACTTCGCCCAGATCGGCAAGGCGTTTGAAACTGCGGCGGATCGAAGCGCCGCTCACTCCGAGACGTTCTGACGCCTCACGCGCGGAAAGCGTATGTTCCGCATTCAAAAGTTCCAAAACCTTCCGGTCGGTTTCCTGTTTCATGACGCAACTCCTTTTCACGGTTTTTCAAAGCGGAAGCACATAGACATAACTTCCGCACTGTCTATCTTATTATACGCTGCATTCATCAGAATGCCAGCCAAAAATGAGCGTTTAATCATAAAAATTGCACATTTAATCTTTTTTTATCTCTTTTTTTCGATACAATATTGAAACTCTCGATACCGTCCGGTATTTTTCTAATAAACAATGGAGGATTTGCAGGTCATGGTTCGTACATTTCATGTTGTGGCGCATCGGGGATGCCGCTCTCTTTATCCGGAAAACACGCTGGAGGGTTTCCGCAAGGCAATCGAACTCGGAGTGGATGCGATTGAATTCGACGTGCACCCGACATGTGACGGAAAACTGGTCGTCACGCACGATTCGACGCTGGAACGCTGCAGCAACGGCACGGGACCGGTCCGCGAGAGGACGCTTGCCGAACTCAAGGCGCTGGACTTCGGTTCCTGGAAAGGCGAAGCGTTCCGCAATACGCGCATTCCGACACTGGAAGAGACGCTGAACCTGATTCTCGCGGAATCCGCGCCGGAGCTTCAGATTCTCATCGAGCTCAAGGAGGACGACTGCGCCTGCACGAAACAAGTAATTGAAGAGATCCGGAAACGAAAGATCATCTCCCGGACGATCGTTCTTTCCTTCTATGCCAATCAGCTCAAATACGCGCATTCGCTTGCGTCGGAACTCCGCCTTCAGGGATTCCCGATGGAGTGTTATGCACTGAAGGAACCGGGCATCTATGATCTTACCATGCGCGTCTGCCTCTTCCGCGACCGCCTGACGCGCGAAAATGTGGAGTTCTTCCATTCGCTCGGCATCGAGGTGGACACGGTCCCCGTCAACACGGAGGAGGATCTGGAGAACATTCATGCCTTCGATCTCGACACGATCACCACCGACGCGCCGGATGTCATCATGCCGCTTCTCCGCGAACGCGGACTGCGTCCCCCCGCAAGACCGGAAACCACACTCTCCTGGCTCCTGCACGGGGCGGGCCTTGAAAATTTCGGAGACGACAACGCGCCTGTCGAGCGGAAAATCCGCCCGTTGAAGGAGGATGAGATTCTGATGAAGGTCGAGGCGCTCGGGCTCTGTTTCTCGGACATCAAGATCATCCGCGCGGGCGGTTCCCATCCGAAACTCCGGGAGAAGGATCTGAAGAACCATCCGCTGATCGTCGGACATGAAGCCGTGCTGACGATTGTGGAAACCGGTTCGGCGGTTCCGCTTCGATACGCGCCGGGACAGCGTTTCCTGATTCAGTGCGACGTCTATGTCAACGGCAGAAGCTGCGCCTACGGCTACGGCATGGACGGCGGACTCACGCAGTATTCGATCATCGACAGCCGCGTCTGGAAGGGGGAGACGGAAAGCTATCTTCTGGAGTGCCCCGACAATCTCTCCTCGCTGGGCGCCGCGCTTCTGGAACCCTGGACATGCGTCCGCGCTTCCAGTCATATTCCGCATCGGAATGCGCCGAAAAAAGCCGGAAGCCTCCTGCTGGTCACGGATCCGGGCAACCGCGATGCGAAGGTTGCCGCGGATGCGCTCTTCCGGACACAGAAACGGATCGTCGCAGTGCATTTCCCCGAAGAAGCGCTGCGCGCACTGGAAGCAGACTCCGGCGTCACGATCGTCCGCGCAGAGACGCTTCCGGAAGGGGAAACCTTTGATGACGTTGTCTGCGTCGATCTGAAAAACCGCCAACTCGGCGAACGGGCGCTCGCACTCGCCGGAGATCACGCGATCGTCACATTCCTTGGAGAATGCGGCACGGAAGCGTGGGCCGTCGATGTCGGCGCGCTGCATTACAAGAACCGCTTCTATCAGGGGGATACGGGGAGAAGCCTTGCGAAAGCCTATGCGGCCCCCCGACGGCAGAGTCTGCTCAAAAACGGCGCGGCATGGTTCCCCGGAGGCGCTGGCGCGATGGGGCAGATGCATGTGGAACTGGCAGTTCTCTCACCGGACGCGCCGTCGAAAATTCTCGTGAGCGACATGGATGAGGAACGGATTGCGCATCTCCGCGCCAAGCTGGCGAAACGGGCGGCGGAACGCGGGATCATTCTGGAATTCCTGAATCCGCGCGATATGGACGCCGCTGCGTTTGAACAGCGTGTGCGCGCCTTTGCGCCGGAGGGATTCAGCGACATCGTCATTCTGGTGCCGTCGGCAAAAGTGATCGACCAGGCGCTGCCACATCTGGCCGACGGCGGGCTGCTCAACGTCTTTGCCGGAATCCCGGCGGGCGAGACTTCGCGCATTCCCGTTGAAAGGATCATCCGCGCGGGGATCCGCTTCACGGGGTCGTCCGGGAGTTCAACGCAGGATATGAAGGATGCGCTTTCCGCTGCGGAGCGCCATGAATTCGAGCCGCAGAGCGCCCTTGCGGCCGTCGCCGGTTTCCGGGCGGTGAAGCAGGGTCTGGAAGCGGTCGCCGCCGGAACATATCCCGGCAAAATCGTTATCCTGCCGGACTGCCCCGACCTGCCGCTGACGCCGTTCGATCCGGCACATCTGGAACCGGAACTGCGGGCCACGCTCGACGAAAACGGCTTCTACACACCTGAAACGGAACGCTATCTGCGCAAACGCTGGAGCTGAAACGGAAACAGCGCTCCACCAGACGATTCCCCCGGTCAGGAAGGATTCAAGCAGTTTTTTTGATTTTCCGCTTGCTTTTATGAAAAATAATATTCTTTTAAAATAGAAAAATAAAGAATATTATTCTTTTATTCATCAAAACAGGAGAAGAAACATGCTTGATACAACCGATAAAGCGATTTTGTCCCTGCTGCAGCACAATGCACGGATGTCCAATGCGGCGATCGCACGGAAAATCAAACTAGCGCCGTCAGCCGTGCTGAAACGGATCCAACGGATGGAAAAAAAACGGATCATCACAGGCTATGAAGCACGGATCGACCCCGGTGCGCTTGGTCTCGGGATGGGAAGCTTCATCAAAGTTCACGCGGACGAGAAGCTCGGCGAAGTGGCGATCGGCCGGAAAATCGCCGCACTGCCGGAGGTGCAGGAGGTTCACTTCATGGCGGGCGACTTCTACTATCTGGTCAAGGCGCGGGAGCGGGATCCGTCCGCACATGTTGCGCTCGTCAGGAAACTGGGACAGCTCGGGGTCCGGGACTGCCAGACGCTTCTGATCCTCCAGACGGTCAAGGAGAGCGCCGCGCTCGCGATTCCCAGAGAGGATGCCGCGGAATGAAACCGATGAACGGATTTTGGAATCCCGGTGTGTTCTGGTCGTTCCTCTCCGCGTTTCTCTGGGCGACGGTCTATGTGGCGACCCGGTGGCTGATGCGCGGAGAAGAGGCGAAAATTGATCCTGTGACGCTTTCGCTGCTGCGGTTCGGGCTCGGCGGAATTCTTCTCTTCTGTTTCTGTCTGGCAGGAAACCGGAAAGCGCTTTTTGCGCTGTCGAGGCGCGATTATCTGCAAGTTGCGCTCCTGAGCCAGTTTTCATTTGTCGGGATGAGTGTGTTTCTGTTCTGGGGACAGCGTTACACGACGGCGATCAATTCGTCGATGATCATGTCGAGCGCGCCGGTGCTGACGATTCTTCTGGGGCTGTTCATCGGGGAGAAGATCTCGCTTCGCCAGGGGATCGGAATGGCGGTTGGAACGCTGGGGTGCATGATGGTGATCGGTGTCGTCACGGAACAGGGACTTGCCTATTCTCCGGCGAGTTTCCGCGGGGATCTTCTGGTTCTGGTTTCAGCGCTGAGCTGGTCGATCGCCTCGGTTTACGCCAAGAAGATTGTGACGCCGGAAAACGATCTTGCTGTCACGGTCTGGTCGATGCTGTTTGCATCGCTGTCACTGCTTGTCATCACCTGTTTCCGTCTGGATTCCGTCACGCTGCCGAACTCGGGCACGATCTGGGGGCTGCTGCTCTATCTTGCGGTATTTCCGACGGCGCTGGGCTTTTACGCATGGAATGCGGCGATGGGCAGGATCAGCTTGAATCTTGTGACGATCATGCAGTATCTGACGCCGATCATGACGATTCTGATGGCATGGGCATTTCTGGGAGAGAGTCTGTGCGCGTTCGAGATTCTCGGAGCCGCTCTGGTCATTGCGGGGATCGGGTATTCGTCCTTTCCGAAACGAAGGAAAGAATGAACGCCCCCGGTGCAAAGCACACGTCCGTATCGGGGGGATTCCGCCTGCGGCGACCAGCTTGCGCAGCTGGACCGCGCAAGGTTCAACGTCCCTTGACCCCGAGAAGAATGCCCGCGCATTCTTCCGTCTTCGACGACCACTTTGCGCAGCTGAAGTCCGACAGGACAGAGAGGAGCGCACGAAGCTATTCTGGCGTTGCAGAGAATCGCATTATCAACCTGATTTTAAGTCAAAACCACCGGCTAAGCCGGTGGCTTGCACTTGCCCTATAAGGGCATGATACCGGCCTGCCCCTCAAGGGGCGTTGAACATGGTTCGCCAGTCGCACCCCTTCCACTGACAACTGCTCAAGCAGTCTTTTGTGGCT
>CASEFP010000124.1 GCA_949287225.1 uncultured Lentisphaeria bacterium | reverse complement strand
TTGACGCCATTGGCTTTGCAGGTCGCCGCGAAGGAAAACAGAATCGCCAGATTCTGCCCGCCGGTTTCACTTCCGGTGAAAAGCCAGTTGCGTCTTCCGATTGCAATTCGTCTCATCTACCATTTTTCGCGATGTTCAAACTCTTTTTGAGGCAGAATAAAGTTCCAGTTTCTCCCGGAGAATTTTTCGAGAAGTGAAAATGCTCCAGGATTTACCGGCTCTGCATGGAGGCGATCCGCCGCTTCAAACCGGATGTGATCTTTTCCCATCGTCCGGCGGAATATTTCCAGCACCGCGCGATGGCGCGGAGGGCGGAGGATGCCTGGTTCCAGTCCGGCTGGGCGTGTTCCGCCGATCTGGGCGAGCCGCATTTCGCCTGCGCGCTGTATCAGTTCGAGGTTCTCCAGCTGATGCCGGAGGCGACGCATCTTGTCGATGTTTCGGACACGTTTCAGGCGAAACTGGATGCCTGGGCGGAATTCAAGACCGGGCAGGAACATCTCGGAAGCGAATTCGACCGCATGGAGGTGCGCGCCCGTTTCCACGGAAGCCGGATCGGCGTCCGCTATGCCGAGGCGCTGAGCCGTTCCCATTTCATCCCGCAGGCCGTGGGCAGCCTGGACGAACTTTGAACACCAAAGGAGAACTCTGATGACGACATTGCGCGACAATTTCTGGATCTGGGGACATGATGCGGGCAGCCATCATCGTTCGACAGGAAATCCTGCGAATCCTTATCGCCTTCCGGGTGAAAACCGCATGGGACCGCTGGAAGGAGCGCACTATCTCGGGATTCCGAACTGCTGCCGGGTTGTTTTCGACGGCAGGCCGGAACCGCCGTTCGATGCGGAATCCGAGCGTCTGCGTCCATTCCGGCGCGTGGTCTGGTCTGTCATCGGAGACGCCGGTTCCAGACGGAATGATGAGGCCGGGGACGACCTGGATGAAGTGCTGCGTCAGGCAGAGCGGTATCCGAATGTCGTTGGCGGAGTTCTGGATGACTTTTTCCGTCCCGGCACAAAGGATGCGCGCATGACGCCGGAACGTCTGAAGGTTGTCCGCGACCGTCTGCACGGCGCGGCGCGCCCGCTGGAACTCTGGATCGTCTACTACGCGGCACTGCTCGGCATCGACTATGACATCTATCTTCAGCAGTGCAATGCCGTTTCTTTCTGGTCCTGGAGCAGCGCGGATCTGGCGAAGGCGGAAGAGAATTTTACCCGTTTTATCGAACTTACCCCCGGGAAAAAGCGCTATGCGGGCTGTTACCTCTACAATTACGGGGACATCCGCCCGATCACCCGCGCGGAGATGGAATTCCAGCTTGCCTTGTACAGGCGTCTTTTCCTCGAAAGAAAGATTCAGGGCGTCATCATCTGCTCCAAGACCGTCGCGGACATCGGGCTGGAAGCGCCGGAGATCCTGAAACAATGGCTCGACGAACACGGCGACGAGACTCCCTGAGGAAACCTGCCCATGAAACAGGCGGCAGTGTGCCTGTTACACATGTCCGTACAACGAGGAGCGCAAACGTCAGGAGTGAAGTGCGTTTGCGCTTCGCGGACTGCTTGCGGAACTGCGGAAATATGGAATCGCCAGTCTAACTGGCAGGGATTCCACCGGAACGACGGCATCCCGCGGTTGAATATCCGATCTTGATTTTGGGGAAACTCAGGGAAACCGGGCATGAAGATATGTGCCGGGCAGTTTTCCGGGATGACAGCGGCAGGATTCTTTTGTTCTCTGTCTTTACAAGGTTTTACGGCGAATCAGTTTTGAGCGGATCCGGCAGGAGTGTAGTGTTTCCGGTTCCCGGTTTGCAATGGAATCCAGGATCTGTTTTGCGAGATGCTTGGCGATCAGCTCCAGATTCGGTGACAACGTAGTGAGTTCATATTCCAGGAAACGGTTGTCATTGCCGAAGCCGATGATTTTATAGTCTTTTCCGGGATGCAGATTCCGGTGCCTTCCCTCGTCAATGAACTGAGCTGCGGCTTCATCATGACAGGCAATCAGAACCGTTTGCGGGGAGGAAGTGTTCAGCGGGAAATCGCCATGCACGCCATGCACATAAGTTTCCACGAAAACAGCACCGCGGCTCATTCGTCCAGCACCGAGCCGCACCCCGCGTAGGCGCTCTTTCTGCCAGTTGCATTCCGAGATTTGATTCATACAGAAGATAATACGGCTGACCGGACCGTTTTTGAACGCGGTTTCAACTGCTGTCACTCCATCGGCAAAATCGTTGATCCCGACTGTATTGAGAATACTTTGATCGCAGTTCAAACTGCCGCGGTCGAAAATAAAGATACTTCCATGATAGCGGAAAAACATTTCCGCGGATTCTTGGAAAAAATCTGTTCCCCCGCTGACGGGAATGATCACGATGGCACTGACGCCCTGATCTGTGATCTCTTCAAGGAGTTCCATGTAATCATCCGTTTTTCTGATGTCGCTCACGTTCCGGATTTCCATTTGGATTCCGGCGTGATTCAGTTCTTTTTCCAGCGGAACGCTGATCCGTTCATTCCAATGGATGTGACGGTAATCCTCGTGTGTATGATTGAGTATGCAGACCTTTTTCGCTGTGAAGCGTTTCAGAGAATTCAGTTCAAATTTTGACGGGATACGCGTAACAACCGTGCCGCGTTTTTTATTGCGCATGACAATCCCGGCATCTTCCAGTGCTTTGACGGCATAATGAGAGTTATGGCGTGTCACTTGAAGCATTTTTCCGATCTCCTGTTCTGTGGGGAGAGTGTCCCCGACACGGTATTTTCCCATCATGATTTCATCGATCAGGCCGCTGAATATCTGCTTCTGAAGTTCATTCATTTTTTTCTTCCTTATCATATAATGTTTTAATATTTCAAAACATTATAATATTATTTTTTAAAAAAACAAGAGCTTTTTTATGAAAAACAAGATATTTTTGAGTATAAATTGGTTTTTAAAGGAGAGTAGAGACGTTTTTGATTATGTTTCTGATATAACGATAAAAAATAAATTTTATTTAAAAAGTCTCTTGTTTTTTCGCTGTTTTGCCTTATAATAAAAACAAGAAACTGATTGTATTTATAGAATAAAGGAACTGTATGCAGATCCGGAAACTTTTTTTTGCACTCATGATTTTATCCGCAGGGGGGCTTCTGACCGCGTCGGAGAACCGGCTGGAGGTGAAACGCAACGGTGTCAGGACGGTTCTGCGTTCCCGTTTTTCCGATGAATATACGCTGGAACAGCATTTTTATACGGATGGTCCCAACCGTCAGTTTAATTTTGCGCCATGTTTCCTGACCTCTCCCGGAAAACAGAAACTGCCGCTGTCTGCGAGCGGCGACGACAGCACCCCGTGGCATTTCAACGGAACCTACATCGGTGCGAATCATGGTGATTTCATGGCTTCCAGACTCGAATTTCCGGAAACTCACGGTCTGACAGTGAAAGATACGGGCAGTGAGTGGACAGATCCGCGGGGGCGTAGGTTTTATGTATTGAAAGTGGAAAATGAGCGGTGTCTCTGGGGGATTTCCGAAAATCTTGGGAAAGGGGACATCTGGCGTTTTGTGCGTCCGGAAGCCGACGGCTTGAAGAATGCGTCGGGGAAAGTTCTGAATGGATACAGGACGTCAATGCAGCAGCTTCGTCCGGCTGTCCGGATTACCGGACGGGAATATCTCGCCGACGGAAAGCCGCTGGGGGACTCGGAATCGGCTGTCTGCGATGTTTTCACGGTTCGCGAGACCTATGATATTTTGGCGACGGATTCGATTCTCGCGCATGTCAGAAAAAACGCGGGGCGGGAGAGTTCTTTTACTGATCCAGCCGTTGACAAGGTGCTGACACAGTTCCTGGAATATCAATTTTACCCGGACGGTTCCTGCATTGTCACTCACCGAGCCCGTTTTTTCCGTGATGTCCGGCTGGGATACATGGGATTCATTCAGGCGGGTCCGATGAATTACACCCGCTGCTTTGAGAAACATACCTATTACATCCCCAAGACTCGACCGTTTACCGTGAATGGAATTCTTTACGATTTCAGTAACGGGGTCGATTATTCGAAAAAACTGCCGCATACCATTTATTTCAAGAACGATTCTTTTGCCGATCCCGGAAATCCGCCGGACCGTTTTCTGCAATACGTGGAGGGCGCGGGAAAGCCGGAAGTCGGGTTTGCGATTGGATATGCTGTGACCGAAGGAATCGGCATGGCAGCAGTAAGAAAGAACAACATCGCCCGGTCGCTGTTTCTGTACACCAGCAATAAGACCTATCCGATCGCGCTTGACGGAGTGAAGATGCCCGTGATCAAATCCGGAACCGAATTTTACTGTATGGCATACCGTCAATATTTCGATGCTTCCAGAGGCTGGTATGCGAACCGGCAGGGAAAGGATAAAATCTACTATGTCGATTTCCGCGAGCCTGTATCGGGCAGGGAACTGGTTTTTCCGGACGAAGCCGCAGGGAAAAAAACTGTCATACTAGATAAAACACCTTCATTGGACATGACGTTTTCCTGCAGGAATGCCTGTCGTTTCACCTGTTCGGAAAAGAACAGTTATGTCGTGTTGAAGTTTCAGTGAGAACAGGCTTCCGGTATTTGAAGCTGAATTTGAAAGGAGGGAGCCAATTTCAAAAAGATTGGCTCAAAAGAAGAGCTGTCAAACATGCGCGGGGACGGACCTCCCCTGCCGAAAAATGAAAAAGGAACCATGCTGATGAAAGATTTTCTCTTGTGCGGCTTGCTGCTTGTCGCATCCTTGGAAGGAAGTGCTGCACCCGAAACATCCCAGGCGCTCCCGGAGCTTTTCCGGTCTGTTGCAAAGGAGCGGATTTTTCAAGCCGCTCCTCAGGCAAAATCAACCAATATTCCGGATGCGGATGCCGCTTTCGGCAGCGCCGGAGTGGAAAAATGGGCGGCTTCTTTCCGTATGACGGTTTATGATTTTACTTTGAAGAAAACGATTGCTGGAATTACGCTTACCCCTGAAATGACTGTCCCCGGGAAATATCATTTTTACAGAGTCGGGACTGTAAAACTGTCCCCGGACTGCAGCGCCTGCGGGAATCGGTGGCAAGCGGAATTTTCATTGAAAAACGCTTTTTTGCGGGAACATCCGGATCTGGAATATGATGTCTGGTTTTCCGCCAGATTCCCGGAAAAAGAAACATCCGGGAACGTGCTGATTGACCGTGTCGTTCTGGTAAGAGCCGCACCTCTGCCGGAACCTTTTTCCGCGCTGAAGCCGGAACAGGTTATGCAGTTTAAACCGTTTCCCCGCAAAGAGAATGCGGTTGCACCGGATGCCGCATTCGGCTTTGCCGCTGTTGAAAAAAATGCTTCCCCGTTCCGTATGAGCGTCTATGATTTCACCTCAAAGAAAACGATTGCCTCCACAATGCTGGACGCAGGCAGTATTGTACCCGGACGCTACCATTTCTACAAGGTTGCGACATTGAAGCTGACACCTGATTGTGGTGTTTACAGCAACACCTGGAAAGGCGCTTTCCCCTTGAAACAAGCCTATTCATCAGAGAATCCGGACCAGCAGTATGAAATTTATGTTTCTGCAAAATTTCC
The DNA here is from genome assembly GCA_949287225.1 of uncultured Lentisphaeria bacterium. Classification (GTDB taxonomy): domain Bacteria; phylum Verrucomicrobiota; class Lentisphaeria; order Victivallales; family UBA1829; genus UBA11452. The sequence continues at coordinate 3,866 of CASEFP010000124.1, read as the reverse complement.
CGGAAGGGGAGAGTCCGGAAACGTGTTGATTGACCGCGCCGTTCTGGTGAAAGTGGAGAAATGAAGATGATTCGGGAATTCCGGCAGGAAGATTTTCAAGAAGTTTGTACCATTGCGGAGAAGGCATGGGAAGTGATTTTCAAGGGGTTTGAAAAACAGCTCGGCAAAGAAGTGTATGCAATTCTCAACCCCGATTCGCGCCGCAGCAAGGAAAAACAGCTTGCCGCCCATTTGAAACATCATCCCGAATGTTTTTATGTCGCGGAACGCGGAGGGAAAATCGTCGGTTTCATTACTTTTTACTGCGATGCGGAACGAAAGGTCGGAATCATTTCAAATAATGCGGTCGATCCGGACTGCGGCGAAAAAGGCGTCGGACAGGAAATGTACCGGGCCGTATTGGCACATTTCCAGAAAGCCGGAATGCTTCTGGCACAGGTCACGACGGGACTTGACGAAGCCCATGCCCCCGCGCGCAGGGCTTATGAGCGTGCCGGCTTCGATCTTCATACCGAAGCCGTGACATATACGATGAAACTTGGAAAGGAATGACGGAATATGGGAAAAGGCTTTTGGATTCTGCTGTGTGTTTTCTGCTGCGGAATGGTTCGCGCGGATATGGCGCTTACGGAAAACGGAACCGCACGTTATTGTGTGCGGCTGGCGGAGAACGCCACAGATACGGACCGTCTTGCATTGAAGGAACTGCAGGAGGCTTATCTGGCACTTACAGGCACTGTCCTGCGCGAAAAAACGGGGAGCAGTCCTCTGATCTTCATCGGGAAACGTCCCGCCGGGGAACGGAAGCTGGCCGATGGCGAGCATGTGACGAGGAATGTCGGAGAAGATATTTATCTCTACGGCGAGGGGAAGTGGGGAAATCTGTATGCGGTCTACGCATTTATCGAGGATCAGCTCGGCGGACGTTATTACAGTGTTGATGAAGGGCTTTTTCTCCGGAAGAACCCTGCAAAAATGTTGAAGCCGTTTGAATTATATTACCGCTATCCGTTCCGGTATCGGAAAATCGGGATGCGGGTCCCCCGTATGGATGAGCGCTTTTTCTACCGGAACCGCGATAATGGAATGCTGCGCCGTGCATTCGGCATCCGTCGTGACATCGCCTATCTTTCTCCCGTCAGCCATTCCTTTTATTATTTTATCCCGCCGGGCGGAGACAAGGTTGTGGGAAGCAATCCGGATCCGCGCAAAAAGGGCTATTTCGCGGAGCATCCCGAATTCTTTTCCATGGACAGAAACGGAAAACGTGTAAAGACGCAGCTCTGTTTCAGCAATCCGGAACTGCGCAGGGAACTGATCCGCAATATCGATGCGACAATTCGTGAAAACCTGCCGGCTGTATCTGGATACCGCAAGATAATTCTGGATTTCTCCGCGAATGACATCGGCGGAGCGTTCTGCTACTGTCCGGGGTGTGCGGCTCTTGAGAAGAAATACGGTTCCCCCGGCGGGCCTCTTTTCGAGTGTCTGGTGGAAATCTGCAGCACATTCAAGGAAAGATATCCCGAGGTGACGTTCTCCACTCTTCTGTATCGCAAGGAACAGACGCAGAAACCGCCCCGGAATCTCGTTTTCCCCTCGAATTTCGAGGGCGTGTTTGCTCCAATCCACGACAATTTTCTAGGATCACTGTCCGATGCATGCAATGCGCAGACACGGAAGGATCTTGAAGAATGGAGTGCTGCTGCGAACATATCCGTCTGGTATTATCCCTCTCACTATTCCACATCGTTTCATACTCTCCCCGGATATCCGCCGCCCCCGCTCGGACATGCGGAAAGAATTGCCGCCGATGTCAGATTATTTGCCTCTCTCGGCATTTCCTCCATCTATTTTGAACATGACAGCGGCACTGCCTGCAATGCGAATTTTGCGGATATGATCGGTTATCTCTGCTACAGACTGATGCAGAAACCGGGGCTGGACGTCAGCAACCTGATTGCAGAATATATGCATGACAATTACGGCCCCGCCGCTCCGCTGATGCTGAACTATTACAGGGAACTTGAAGGCATTCGGAAAAAACTCCTTGCCGACGGCGTCTGGTTCAAATACATGCCTTATCCGGGACAATATGCTTCCTATATGACCCCCGCGAACCTGATCCGCTGGAACAGGCAGTTTGATGAAATGGAGAAACTGGCTGCGGGCGATGAGAAGAGGATCCGGCGAATTCGCCAGGCACGTTTGTCGATCGACCTTGCCCTGTTTTCCGATTTTCGCAAAGTCACGGCGGCATATCCTGAATACACCGGCAGCCGGAAGGATTTCAAGGCAAGAATTCTGGATACGGTGGAATACGCCAATGCCGTGCGGATTCCCGATCATCGCTATTTCAGCAGCCGCCTGCAGATTCGGCCGTTTCTGGAAGAGATGGAACGGGAGCCCAAGGCGCTGCCGCGGGAATTCGCCTCTCTGCCGGCGGAGAGAATCCTTCAGATCAACCCGGATTACCCGCGCAGGCTGCCCGTCTCCCGCAAGGTGCTGGATCCGGAGGCGGCATGGGACGTCGCCGGAGCGGAAGAGCTTTCCGGCGGCAAAACGACGCTCCAGATCGGTTTTTACGATTACTGGAACAGGAGAACGCAGACCGCGAGGACAATTGAGCTGTCTTCCGCAAAGCCGGGATACCGCCTTTATAAAATCGGAACGGTCAAGCCGACTCAGAACTGTCTTTTCTTTACAGAACGGTGGCAGATCAGGATTTATGCAGATCATATTTATTCCTTTGATGAACCGGAACAGGAATATGAAGCGTATATGTCACTCAAATTTCCTGCAGCGGAATCCGGGAAACGCCGTGTGCTTTGCGACCGGGTCGTCCTGGTAAGGAAAAAATGAAATCCAATTTCAGAACAGGAGGAAACAAATGAGATTTTTTCGGAAACATGATTTCAATTTTTCGGAACAGACTTCAAATTCCGTCTGCGGCAGTGTCTCCGCAGCGGATATGCCTGCTTCAGAGTCGGGAATCCGGATTTTCACATTGATAGAGCTGCTCATTGTGATTGCGATCATCGCTGCCCTGGCGGCAATCCTTCTGCCCGCCCTGACTACTGCGCGGAACAAGGCATATCAGGTCAAATGCCTCAACAACATGAGGCAGATCGGATTGGGATTTTCACAATATATCACCGACTACAGGGAATACTTCCCCACCAGTGACGCTTCTCCGCACTGGACGACAAAAACAGCGCCATACAGTCAGGGGAAAGTGCCGGGGTCCAGTGCGGCATGGCGAAAGAGCGTTTATATCTGTCCGGCGGATCGTCATATCCCGAACTGCAGAAGAGGAACTTCCGATGAGGATGGAGTCAGCGAGGTCCGCATCAGTTATGGCTACAACGTTTATCTGGCGCAACAGAGGAATTCAGACGGCATGACTTATGAATGGCCGGTCAGATTGTCTGTCATTACACGTCCCAGTGAAAATCTGCTGGTGCTGTGCAGTGAGTTTCTGCGGAACAATCCCAGTTATTCCACAGAAAAAGAACTTGATACTGCAGGACATTGGGTTGCCGCCCGTACTGAAGGTTCTTCCTGGCATTCCCCCTCAAAATCCAATGTTCTGATGGTGGACGGCGGGGTTCGTCCGGTTCCTTATCTTCTGCTTTCGGACAATACAATGCAATGGAGAGGGGATCTTCCCTGGAACAGATGGATGAAACGCGATCCCATTTCCCACTCTTATTAGTCGCTCATGCAAAAGCCAGACGGCGATAAGGAAAGAACTGCGCCTCTCCCCTAGCAGCCTGTCGGAGTGAGATTTTTGGCTTTGGGAAATCAATGTCCATTCCGATAGACGCATAATGCTTGTTTTTCCGTTTTCTATTGTCAGTAGCGAG
>CASEFP010000123.1 GCA_949287225.1 uncultured Lentisphaeria bacterium | reverse complement strand
CTTACACATTCGCCTCTCCGGAAACAGCATTGTTCCTGCTTGAGCCGGAGCAGGAAACCGAATAACGCAACGGAACGGAAATCAGAACAGAACACTGCATCGGGGAATAAAGTTGAAAAGTTGCTGAAAAATGCTATAATAATACATTGTCGGCTCTCCTACGCTCAAATTAAAGCTTTTGACTGCCTTTAATATAGCGTAGAAGCCGACATTATCAATCAATTCCGGTAATTTTTACCGGACAGTAGTGAGAACAGAATGAAAAAGAATATGAACAGAAGTGTTTTTGAATCCGTTCCGCTGGTCGGCGCCTCCATCGGCATCGGAACAGAGCCGTTGGAAAATTTCATCCGTCTGAATCTGGGCAATGTTGTCCTGACCTCGTTGCCGGACAACCGCGAAGAAGCGGCGGAAGTCCTGCGTCTGTGCCGAAAAAACAGAATTTACATCATGCTCAGCGAACTGGTTCACCGGCATAATCATGAACGGTGGCATTCTCCGTCGCTGGATAAAAAAACACTGGAAGAACTGCTGCCGCTGGCGGGGGAATATTTTCTCGGTCGCTATGCGATCGGGGAATCCGGCGGCATTCTCTACTGGCCGAAATTCTATACTGTCGACGAAGGAGTTCATGCCTACCGCAGTATGCCGGGCGCCGCAAACGATGCGGAGGCCCGTAAAAATTATGTGGACTATCTGAAAAAGGAACTTGCCTTTGAACGCAATAAAGTATGTTGCTGCAAACTGTACAATGTGGATTCCAGCATTGTATTCGCCACACACAGCGAAGCCGGAATTGACGGGCAATGTCTGGAGCTGCTTCCCGGCGATCCGCTGATCACTTTTTCGGCGGTCCGGGGCGCCGCCCGTGCGGCGGGTCAGAACTGGGGCGTGCATATCGCCCAGATGTATTACGGCGGAGTTCACTGCGACCGGATGTACCAGAACCGCTGGCGCGCATCCCTGTATCTGAGTTATATGGCTGGCGCGGAATTCATTTATCCGGAATGCGGACATTTCCGGTACAGGATTCCGGAAGAACCGTATTACGGATTCGGGGATGAACCCGTGCGCCGGGTGCGGGATGAACTGCGCAGACTCTACCGTCATACGCTGATTCACCGTCGTCCGGCCGGATTTCCGGAAAGTCCGGCAGCCGTCGTCCGGGGAAGGGATGACGGTCATCCGGGAATTTGGAATCCGTATGCATGGGGCATTTATGAAGACGGCGGAAAATGGGAAAGTTCCGATGCGGAACGCGGCTGGGAACTGTATGATGTCTTCTTCCGGCGGGATGCTCTGTTCCATCCTTACAATACAGGCGGACCGGATTACAGCGGCAATCCGCCCGGCGGTCAGCTGGACGTTATCCCGCCGGAATCCGATCTGTCGCCTTACCGGCTGCTGTTCTTCCTCGGAAACAACCGGATGGATGAAGCTCTTTACGCGAAACTGCAGGATTTTGTCAGCCGCGGCGGACATCTGATTATTGCGCTTTCGCACTTCGACAACTCCACAGAACGCGGACAGCACCCCATGGAATATTTCCGGAACGGACAGCTGCATGAACTGTGCGGATTTGATATTGACGGCATGGCAGCTCCGGATGTCTACGGTATTTCCGTTATCCGGCAATGTTCCGATGTTCGCTACGATCTGCCGGTGAAAAGATGCGACCGCGATCCCAATTTCATCGGCAGGGCAACTCCGGTGAAAATCACCAATATCCAGCCGGAAACCCGTGTGCTTGTCGGTTTTCGGAACAGTGTGGGCGGTGAAAATCTTAAGGAGGAGATTTCCGGACTGCCGCTGCTGGTGGAACACCGGTTGGGCAAAGGACTGGTTCTGACGGTTACCGCGGCGGAAGCCCCCGGCTGTGCCGGACTGCGCGAATTCATGACCTGTCTGATTTATTCTGCTCAGCGGGCGCACCGAACCAAACTGGATGTCATTGCCGGAGACCGGATACGTTATGCCGTTTACCGTGACGGAAAAGATCTGCGGTTCTATTTATACAACAGTGACCCGGATGTCTCTGCCGGAGCGCAGATTCTGTATCAGGGGAAAAACTGTGGTGAAGTTCTGCTGAAAGCCAGCGCATTCCATGCCGGTCAAGTTGCGGACGGACTGGTTTTTCTCCCGGAAGAGCCTTTATGGGAAATGGGAAAAAACGCGCCGGACAGCTATTGTTTCGCGACCCGGCAGCAGAAAATCACCATCATCAACACCACTGAAGCGGACCGGGAATTCCGGCTGAACGGCAAATCACTCTGTCTCGCCCCCGGCAGCAGGATACAGGCTGACTGTCCGGAATACATTCCTCCGGGAAAAGCCCGTTTTTTTGCTCCTGAATTTCTGACGGAAGCGAAAGTAAATGTGAAAGATGTAACGACCCCATACTGATTGTTGCTGAAACGGCAAATGTCTAATGAGTTGCTTCTTTTCCAGGATAACACTCCATCGCTTTTTCCCGAAGAGGAATCTCCAGAACCATCGAAAGAAGTCTCCACGGCTACGGTAGCCGAACATGAACGGAAAGTCCGTCAACCGAATGCGCTTTCCGAGATTCCCGCCGACCTGCCGCGGGAAGAACGCGTGATCGATGTTCCAGAAGAAGAGCGTCTGGGAATGGTGCTGATTGGTTATGAAGAAAGCGAACGGATCGCTTATCGAACCGGGTTGTATGTGATTCATTTCAAACGCGCCAAATATG
>CASEFP010000122.1 GCA_949287225.1 uncultured Lentisphaeria bacterium | reverse complement strand
GCGCAATTCCAGCAACCTTTGACGTTCCTGGTCCGTTATTTGAATACGAATTGTCTTCATCTGTTCCTCTTCTGTTGGAGTTACAGATAACATAGCACACCTTTTCAATATTACAATATAAATTTATGCAACTTTGCTTATTCTCGCACATGACAAAAGATTCCCGCCGGAATTTCAGAGAAAGGTAAAAAAAATTTTCCCCCTTGCTTTTTCCATTTCCCATGATACTTTAAAAAAGCCGTGTCGTACCTGGCATTGCACGCGGAGCTGCCGGACACGGGGCGCTCACAGGAACGCGTGCAGGGCATCTTCTGCAAAGAACAAGGAAAGAAAGGAACTCAAAATGGAACTGTCGGCCTGGTCCGGCAGCGTCCGTGTGTACTTGCACCCGCGGTGTTTTTCGCGGATTTTCGTCGCACTGGCGTTGTGGAGTTTTTGTGTTTCCGCTTCAGCGGATGAACCGAGGGACAACCGTTTTGATGCGATTATTCATGAAATCGCAATATCCCACCGTGTCGATCCGTTTCTGATCAAGGCGATGATCTGGCATGAAAGCCGTTTTAATCCGCGTGCCCAGGGCAAGGCCGGTGAAATCGGTCTCATGCAGATTAAAATGGATGTGGTCCGCGACTGGGCCAGAGCCCGAAGTGTGAATGTTCCTCCGCGGGAAAATATATTCGATCCTTATGTAAACATCGAGATCGGAACGTGGTATTTCGCACGTGCGTTTCATAAGTGGAGCGACAGCACCCATGCGCTTCTGCTGGCACTGGGGGAGTATAATGCGGGCCCCGGACGCCTCCGTCGCTGGATCCGGCAGTCCGGCGGCAACAGCAAACAGGCCGTCTCCGGATCCGTTTCAGCCTCTTATGTCCGGTCCATCCGGGACAAGTATCTGGAATATACGCTGGAATATGCTGCCGCACTTGCCGCGAATGCAGGATCCCGCCATCCGTCATTAGAGGAGCAGGCCTTCTGATCTGGAAGTGCATGACCTTGTCTCTGTGCGAAGGAACAGAACCTGGGACTGAACCCTGAAACAAATTCTCCATCAGTATCCTTTTTTTCTTGACAAATCCGGATATGAGGGTTATTTTGGGCGGAGTATACCGGAATGCACAATGGTTCTCCTGACAGAAAAGGTATGATATGAGCGCAGACATCGACTGGAAAAGCATCATCTGCCGCGGAGTGGAATCCGACGAGCTGGATTACAAGGCGCCGCAGAACTGGCGGAAGCTGCCGCGTTCCGGCAAAGCGAAATTCGTCCGCCACTGCCTTGCCATGGCGAACACCAAAGGCGGTTATGTCGTGGTTGGTGTCGGCGAGGATGCTTCCGGACAGCCGGCCGTATTTACCGGGCTCACACCGGAGGAGGCGCAGTCCTTTGATCCGACGATGGTCGGCAGTTTCATCAACCGTTATGCCGATCCGCAGATCGATTTTACAATCGAACGGCCTGTTGTGGACGGAAAGCGCTATGCCGTATTTGTCATCCGCCGTTTCAGTGCCCTTCCCCATGTCTGTTCCGCAGGACTTGAGCATGAACTGCTTCAAGGGGTATTTTACATCCGCACAGCCGATGCCTCCAGCCGGCCGGCCTATCGTTCCAGTGAAATTCACGGAATTATTCAGCGGGCCATGCGGAACCAGCGGGAACAACTCGGGCGCATGATCCGCGGATTGCTTTATGAGACCCACACATCCATTACGCAGGAAGAGGAAGGACAGAGCCGTTTCGCCGAAGAGCTGGCGCATTCCCGAAACTTTTTCCGAAAACGGCGCATGGCTTTGACGGGACACTGGTTCACGATTGAACTTTCGATTACTCCGGATGAGTACATTCCGGAGCGTTTTACACTGAGCGAGCTCCGGCACCAGGCGGAAGGAGCCTATGATTTCCGCCCGAATTCGGATTTCATCGCTCCCGGTGATCTGCGGGACGCTTATGTGACAAATGTTTCATTGCGTTTTGCATCGCAAACGCGTGTCTGGCAGCTTTACCAGTCCGGTCTGTTTCACTTCATTGCCGCGCACCCGCTAAAAGAAGCCTTGGATTATCGCTTTCTGCTGGATTTTTCCGCGGATGCCATGCGTTTCATTTCCGGACTCTACGCCGGACTGGGGTTTGATGAGCAGGCGCTGCAAATTGCGTTGTCACTGAACCATGTGGAGAATCTTGAACTTAAAACGGAAACTGCGGATCCTGACCGTTATTTCTGCCGCATTCCGGAAATCTCCGTCACGCAGACGCGAACCGCCGCTGATCTCGCCAGCGACGCTGTCTCCCATGCGGCAAATCTTCTCCGCGCTGTCTGTGAACGTTTCAATCTTCCGGACGGATGTCACCGGAATGCGGTCCGGAGGATGCGGAAACGTTTGAATCTTCCCTGAAAGAAGTCAAAACCACCGGCTAAGCCGGTGGCTTGCACTTGCCCTATAAGGGCATGATACCGGCCTGCCCCTCAAGGGGCGTTGAACATGGTTCGCCAGTCGCACCCCTTCCACTGACAACTGCTCAAGCAGTCTTTTGTGGCT
>CASEFP010000121.1 GCA_949287225.1 uncultured Lentisphaeria bacterium | reverse complement strand
CCTCATACTCCCCGGCAGGGCTGCATTCCCTGCACCCGGCAGGCGTCGCCAGCCGTATTTTTTTATTTTTCACTTTATTTTTTTCTTAAAAGCATGAGGGCTGCTCGCCCTCATACTCCCCGGCAGGGCTGCATTCCCTGCACCCGGCAGGCGTCGCCAGCCGTATTTTTTTATTTTTCAATTTATTTTTTTCTTAAAAGCATGAGGGCTGCTCGCCCTCATACTCCTCGGCAGGATTGCATCTCCTGCACCCGGCAGGCGTCGCCAGCCGTATTTTTTATTTTTCTATTTTTTTTAAGGGTGAGTTATATTCCCTGCACCTGCAGGCACTGTCTCTCCCTTCTTTCTCCCTTGAAGATGAATCTCTCATAACGCTGGAATCATTCCGGAACAAATTCGGCAGCGGAAAGTGTAAAGTTCCCGGTCGGAGCAGGAATCACATTGACATGCCCATCGGCAAAGAGAAAGTTCGCAGACATCAAATGTCTCGTATATCCCACCGTGCAACTGCCAAATGGATTGGTCCACCAGTAATAAATGGTACCGCAGAACCCCTGCGGCATAGGCGTCGGAATCAGGTTTTTGTCGACCTCCCCGTAAATGCCGTCCGTAAACGCCAGCGTGTGCGACACCTGACTGAGAGAGCTAATCTTTTTCGGCGTAGATGAATACGAACCCGTGGTGTCCCAATGCCCGGACTGACCGCCAATCGACTGGTTGTACATATACACCTGCCAGGGATTCGTAAGCTTTTCCGCCCCCTTCCCGGGACAGCGGAGCGAAGGAGACAGATCCGCCATCGTACCCGCTCCTTCCGCCGGACTGTAATGGCGTTTCGTATAATAAGGCGCCAGAAAATACGGCCAGAAAGGAAAAACTCCATCGATCTTCAGTGATCCCCACGGAAAATAGGAATCGTTGTCATTGACATACATGTGAAGAACAATCCCCAGCTGTTTCATGTTGGACGCACATTTCATCCGCTGCGCCACACCCCGGGCTTTGTCCAGTGCAGGCAGAAGCAGGGAGGCAAGGATGGCAATCACCGCAATGACCACCAGAAGTTCAATCAGCGTAAATCTGCCCCTGCCTCGCAGAAACAACCTGCCACAGAATCCCCGGAGAAAATACTTCATGGAAAATCAACTCCTTATATAAACCTGAATCTCTCTGAAAACAAGAATCGCAGTCTCTATTCATTATAACTCGGCAGAGGAGAATGGTCAATTGACTGAAACTAGGATGGAATCATATTTTCCCGTATCTTTCATAAATTTCTCTCCGCATTTCATAAGACGGGATTCCCGGAAAAGTGAAATGATGGAAATTCAAAAGGCAGATCCCATTCCGCTGTCCTGCCCATCCGGAACAGAAAGATCCGAAAACGCAAACACGCGTGAGAGAAAGAGAGAGAAGAAAAGGATGTCTGTCTCCATACGGCTCTGCAAAATGAAGCGAAGACCATCCCTCCAGGCTCCAGCTCCAGGTCTTAGCGGATTCCTCTTGTCTTATCCGCCATCCTATCCTGTCTTATCCTGTTTATCCGGCAGAATAGAAGAAGATGAAAAGAACGACGGATGTTTTTTTACTGACAGAGGAAATGGGAGGAAGAGAGTGTGAAATTTCCGGCAGGAGCTGGAATTACTTCGACATGACCGTCCGTGAACAGAAAGTTTGCAGACATCAGATGTCTGGAATATCCGACCGTGCAGTTTCCGAAGGGATTGGTCCACCAGTAGGTTGTCTGCCCGCAGAAATTCTGCAGAAAGGGAGTTGGAATCAGGTTTTTGTCGACCTCCCCGTAGATGCTGTCCGTAAAAGCCAGGACCCGAGACGCATAACGCAGAGAAGTCAGTTTTTTCGGAGAGGAGGAAAAGGATCCCGTGGTGTCCCAATGCCCCGATTCTCCCCCGATGGTGGCATTATACATGTACACCTGATAAGAATTGGTGACGTTTTCGGCGCCCTGTCCTTTACAGCGGATATGGCGTGAGAGATCCGTATTCGCCTTTCCCCATTGCGATGGGGGATAATACTGCACACGGTAGTAAGGCGCCAGGAAATAAGTCCAGTAGGGGAACTGGCTCCCGATTTTGAATGACGCCCAGGGCAGATGGTCCTGATTGTCATTGACATACATGAGCAGCGTGACGCCCAGCTGTTTCTGGGTCGACGCGCATTCAATTCTTTTCGCCACGCTGCGGGCTTTGCCCAGCGCGGGCAGAAGCATGGAGGCAAGGATGGCGATGATCGCAATTATATTGACCTGAAAAAGCTGATTCCTTATGTCAATTTATGGCAAAACTGTATTTATAAAGCTTTTTTGTCACCAGTTAACACTTTGTAAGACAAATCGGTATTGTTTGTAAAAAATAAGACTTTTTCTGACAAAACAGGACAAAGATGCTATTAAAAAAGTATCAAAAAGAGAAAAAAAGATGAATATAGAGTCAAAAATTATGAAACCGGAACTGAGACTATCCTCCGATCCGGCACCATGAAATTTCTGCGCCGGAAGCACAACAGTTCAGACATACGAACATGACAATCAATAGGGACAGTCATTCCACCTCTATTTTATTTCATAACCGGAAAAAGTTCGCCTGCAAGTCTGAGAGCCGCCTGTGAAATCGCATCTTTTGCGGCAATAATGTAAGTCGCTCCCGCCAACGTCTCCTTGGATGCTCCGGTGGAAAGCAGTTTTTTCTTACCGTCAGAGACCGAGAGTTCCACTCTGGCTGACGCGGAGGTGAATTTATGATAACTGCCTGCCTGCGAAGCCACTGCTTCGCCACGAATAACGAACTCTGCATCGTCCGCAGAATCAACGATCCTGAAACCGAGCTGGAGCAGAAGTTTTTTCAATTCTGTTTCTGCCGCCGGATCAGGAACGGATACTGCAATATCCTCTTTGACTGCGACAAAAACTTTGCGCTGCCTGCCCTTGACAGTGCTCTGCAGCAAATCATATACCGATTTGACATTTTGTGTCTGCGGCAGCAGTTTCCCGCTTTGCAGTTCCAGAAGGGCTGCAATTTTCGGGGCAAGTTCCGATGTCATTCCCCCAAAATCATCCGTGCCGGAGACACTGCAACCCATCACCCGGCTGGTCTCTGTTCCGATAATCTTGGCAACAAGATAATTTTTTTCACCGGACTTGAACATGGAACCTGTGATTATGATTTTTGCTCCGATCAGTTTTCCGAGTTTCAACTGACTTGATTTATCCGTCAGACCGATGGCGGAAAGCTGAAGTTCATCCAGTGCCTTATCCAGCTCAGCACGTTCCACAAGCTCCGCACATCCTTGTTCCAACAGAGCAATTCCGAGCAGTTCCGCAATGGATTTCCCATCGGCGTTCTGCGCTCCGGTCCGTGATCTTGCTTCAAAGGGAAGCACTGCCACCGTTGGCACCTGCACCGATTCCGCCCATACACATAGAAAGGAAAGCAGCGCTGCCAATATCATGACAACTTTTTTCATTTTTTATCCTCCAATTTTCTGCTTGTATGATTATCCAAAAGCTGTTTTAACAGCAAAACATTATCCACATTATCCAGATTGAAATCCGGCGAGAATATAAACAGCTGTTTTTCCCCGGTTTTCAGCAGAATATAAGTGAAATTTCCTGTCATATCAAGGATCTGTTCCCTTTTATCATATAAGACGCTCAGCGTTCCGGGATTCTTAGCGCGGAAAGCGGAAACGGAATCCCATTTTTTCCCGATTGCCAGCGGAAAATCCCGTTTATCGGGGAAACAGAAGGTTCGGAAACAGGACAGTGTCTCCGGGAAATTCCCCGTAAATGTCGGCTTATCCGGCCTTCCGCTTGATGGTTCTGCGAGGATTCCGCAGCCAAGTTTATACAGAGGAACGGAATCAGGAAGAGAATTGTCCATGGTTGCAACGTGCCCCTGCAGAACTTTCTGCGAGTGAAAACGGAGTTTCTGTTTCTTGCCGTTCCGTATCAGTTCAGCATCCAGTGTGCTTCCCGGCTCCAGTGGCGGGAGTTCGATACGGACATCACCCTTTCCGGATGCAAGGATGCGTCCATGCGCAGCGCAGATCTGCCATGAACCGTTTCCAGGAAACGTGACTATGCGTCCTGACCAGAGATGAATTGTTTCCTCTCCATAAAGCGTCAACGCCAGGAGAGGCAATACAAAGCAAATCATCTTTTTCATTGCTTTTTCTCCCTTACGATAAAATAGCGCTGATAACCGAGAAAGAGCATTCCGCGCTGTGTTTCAAAAACGTATGAACATGCCGGAAGCCACAGCAGCGGCGATTTTTCCGGGGCCTCAAGATCAATCACACCCGGAGTGTAGTTGGCACTGTAAAGTTTGTTTCCGGAAAACTGCCACGGACGGTTCATCTGCCAGCCGCCTCCTTTGAGGACAAATGGTTTTGCTTTATGATCGTCAAATTTGTATCGTGCATCAGTCTGATTGAAAACCCATACCGTTTTTCCATTTTGCGGGTCAATGCGGTAAATGCGTTCGCCATGTCCCATGGTAAAACAGTAGATTTTTCCCTGTTGCACCCATAAGGTATCGATTCCGGCCCCGGTGAAAGGAAATTTTTTGATGCAGTCAAATTTTTTTGTTTCCGGTGAATATCGGTAAACCATCGTATTGTTTTCGCTCGTAAGAGTAAAAAAGAGAGAGTTTCCAACGGCAATAAGGGAATTGACATCGCGGAGTCTCAAGGCATCGGGTTCATTCTGCGGTTCGGCGCGGGCTGTGCTGAAGTGAATCTGCCGATCGGAACCATCCAAACGGCATGATACGAGTGTGCAGAAATTATTTTTGTAGAGAGTGCCGCCGCAGAGCCCCCAAATCCGATCCTCGAAAAGAAGCAGAGAAATCAACGGGACAGGTGAAAATTCCTCTATGCGGATCCATTTCCCAGAATTTCTGTCGAAGCAGTGCAAATTACCTTTGAGATCTCCGATCACAGCATAACGGTCATTTACGGTGAAAGGTGCCGGAGCGCGGGCAATCACATCCGGTTTTCCGGAAAAACCGCTGCCGGAGAGCGGTGTTTCCGTACAGGGAACAATTCTGTTATTGTCGCGCATTGCCGCAAGCAGAAGTTTACCGTCGTTTCTGCGGACAAAGAGAAACCATGTTTCATTTCCCGACCGTGCCGCAGCGACGAGCGAGTGGATTTTCGCAGAATGCCAGAACGAACCGAAACGCTCCTGATAGCATTCGGTTTCAATCTCGAATGCGGAATTGGCTTCGAAAAAGAATTTTTCCGCCGTTTTATTCTTGAAATTTCCCTCCTGATTGAAAAGGCGGGCCAGCGCACTGCCGTAAAGATTGGCTATCCGGTTTTTCGTGATCCGGTCGTAGTTGAATTGACGCATCGTTGCGCCGTGCGTTGCCAGCTCATCAAGGTCACCATCCGTGACAGCAGCCTCGAAAGCCGCCCATTTTCCGATTTTGTGATGGCCTTTCCGGTAAGCATTCAGTTCATTCTGATACAGAAAGGCATCGTCAAATGCCATGGTTGCAAATTCCCGGAATGCGAAATGAAATGCATCATGCCTCCAGTCAGTCGGCTGATTCGCCAACTGCATGGAACCGGAAAATTTCCGGTCAAACTCGGCAAAAAATTGACGCAGGATTTCTCTTCCGGTTTCCTTATCGGCCGGAGCGTTGATTATTTTCTGCATATATTTCAAAAGCAGTGCCTGCTGCCGCAGAAACGGAAACGCACTGCGGCAGGCAGACTTCTGATATTCCTGCATGAGAGGAGAGGAAAAATGTCGTTGCAGGATCTCCCGACGGACCGGAAGCGGATCGGGAAAAAACCACGATTGAATAAAAACTGCACACCAATGTCCATCCCGCCTGAATATTTCTTCGATCTGCCTGCGCAGATCCGGATGAGAATTCCCTAAAATTTCCGCAGTTTTGAAAAATTCCAATTCGCATTGCAACTGTTCCCGAATACAGGTTTCCAGAGAAAGATAATATTCTGAATTGGAACTGCGGAGCAGAACGCGGCCAAAGTTTTCCAATGCTTTCAAAGAGGTGATTTTT
>CASEFP010000120.1 GCA_949287225.1 uncultured Lentisphaeria bacterium | reverse complement strand
CAATTCCAGCAACCTTTGACGTTCCTGGTCCGTTATTTGAATACGAATTGTCTTCATCTGTTCCTCTTCTGTTGGAGTTACAGATAACATACCACACCTTTTCAATATTACAATATAAATTTATGCAACTTTGCTTATTATGACGCAGCAGTCAAAAACCATGCGAATGTATTGAATCTCGAATATCTGGATCCGGAATATTTCAGAACGCCGCGGAAAATCCTCATTGACGAAAACGGCAGACTGACGGATTTTCTTCCGGAGGATCCGCTTTCCGCGGCAAATCAGCTGTTCCGGCAGACAATCGCATATTTCAAGGAAAAAGGCTATTATAAATATGCCGTTCTGCAGGTGAGTGATGAACCGTGGAGCAAGGAAAAGCAGGAATACATCCGCCGCACGGTAACCAGATTCCGCCAGCTGGAGAAAGAACTGCCGCCGATCATTTCCGCAGGCGCAGTCCGGAATCGTTCCAACCTGAACGGTTATATTACCGCGTGGTGCCCGCAGTTTCCGCAGTTCAATCCATCGGATTACAGGAACATGCCGGAGAACGAATCGCTCTATTTCTATCAGTGCCTCTACAAACCGGATTTTCCGATGTTCATGATCGACCGTCCGGGAATCGAGCCGCGGATTGCCGCTCTGATCTGCTGGAAATATCAGGCCGGAGGATTTCTCTACTGGGCTTCCGAACAATGGATTGCCGGACACCCGTCCACACCGGAAAACCGGAAAAAGCTGGCAAACCGCTGGATTCATGAAGAGTGGGGCTTCCCGTTTCAAAATGCCCCCGGGGACGCCTGTTTCATCTATCCGCAAAAAGATGGTGTCATCGCCTCGTTGCGCGCGCAATATATCCGTGACGGCGTGGAGGATTATGAATATCTTTCCATCCTGAAACAATACAGGAATCGCGCCTTGCGGAAAGGCGTCATGAATCCGGAGCTCCGCCGGAATGTCGAAGCTCTGCTGAAGGTGCCCGACCACATTGTTCAGGCGACCAATGTCTGGACGCGCTCTCTTTCCGAACTGGAGAATTTCCGCAGTCAGGTCGCAGCGCAAATCGTAAAACTGAAAGAGCTGACAGAAGATGCGCCAGAATGATATGCGGACCGGTCTGTCCGCCGTCTCCCGGATGATCATCGCCATATGACTGTCAGCCGGAAACGGATGGCATGTTTATCCGATTCCGCCGGAGCCCGGAAAAACAGAAAAAGAAGAGTGACAGAGCTGTTCCGCGGCGGCGCCCCAGAGACGGTAGCGCCGATAGCGCTCATCATAATTCTTCCGGGGCAGATAAACGGCATCAAAACCGGAATTCATCGCGGATACCGCAGAGGCAAGATCCGGATAGACTCCCGAAGCGGCAGCGGCATACATCGCGCTTCCCAGAGCACATGCCTGCTCAGACTTGACGACGGAGATCGTCCGCCCGAGAACATCCGCACAGAATTGCATCACAAAAGGTGATTTCCGGGCAATGCCTCCGATCGCCTTGATTTCCTGAATGGCAAGACCCTCTTCCAGAAAACGTTCCAGAATGGCGCGCGCACCAAACGCAGTGCTCTCCACCAGCGCCCGGTAGATCATCGGCGCGGTCGCGCCAAGACCGATTCCGAGAATCGCCCCCTGCAGAAGCGGATCCGCATCGGGAGTACGTCTTCCGTTCATCCAGTCCAGCGCCGTCAGCGAGGAATCCTCAAGGAGCGCGGCATCGCGTTCCAGCTGTTCCAGACTTACCTCGTTTCCGCCGTAGGAGAGCAGACGCCGGAACCAGGAATAGATGTCTCCGAACGCAGCCTGCCCGGCTTCCATGCCGATCAGGCCGGGAAGGATGGAACCGTCAACCTGCCCGCAGATGCCGCGGATGCATTTGTTCACATGCGGCGCGACGATCAGGTCACAGGTGGAGGTTCCCATGACTTTCACCATCTGATTGGCTTCGATTCCCGCGCCAAGCGCTCCCGCGTGACAGTCGATCGCGCCGCCGGCGACAACGACTTCCGTGGAAAGACCGAGGCGTTCCGCCCATTCCGGCGTAAGCGTGCCGACGGGAATGTCCGCCGTGTAAGTTTCGCTGTAAAGACGCCCACGCATTCCTCGGAGCAGGGGATCGACTGAGACGAAAAACTCCTCCGGCGGCAGACCGCCCCAGGATTCATGCCACATCGCCTTGTGTCCGGCGGCGCAGCGTCCGGCACGATTCCCGACCCCGGTCAGAAGCGCCGGAATCCAGTCACAGTGTTCAAGGAAATGATGCGCGTTTTCCCGAATTGCACGATCTCTTTTCAGCACATACAAGATCTTGCTCCAGAACCACTCGCAGGAATAGGTGCCCCCCTCGTAAGCCGTATAATCCGGACCCTTTCCGTTTTTTGCCGTCTCGTTGATGCGCGCCGCCTCCTCCAGCGCCGTATGGTCCTTCCAGAGAAGAAACATCGCATCGGGATTTTCAGAGAAACGCGGATCCAGCGCCAGGGGTCTGCCGAGAACATCGACGGCACAGGGAGTCGAACCAGTCGTGTCGACGCCAATCCCCCGGACCCGGTGCGGATCGCACTCCTTCAGGACCGCCCGGACAACCGTTTCCATCCCCTCGATGTAATCCAGCGGATGCTGGCGGAACTGATTGGACGCGGGATCACAGTATTTTCCTTCGCTCCAGCGCGGATAGGGACAGACGCTCTCGGCGACCGGGGTTCCGTCCGAGGCGGCCAGCAGCGCCCGGACACTGTCCGTTCCGAAATCCAGTCCGATCAGCAGTTCATTCGGCATGATGAATCCTTTCCATGCTTTGATTTTCCAGCAATATCATCGCGCAAAAAATCAGGAAGACAAATCCTTGAGAACATCTTCCACCCGATTACGCTCGGGATCCCGGAATGCTTGAAAAGGATCCCCCATCGTATCCCCGCAGATTCCCCGCAGGGAAAGAGCGCTTTTGATTCCCTTGATGATGCTGGACTGATAACGTCCGACCGCATAGAGTCTGCGCTGGCGGTAAATCTCCTTCTGAAGGCGGCGGACCTCCGGAAGATCGGCGCGTTCCGCAGCCTGATACATGTTGACGAAAAGCGCCGGATTCAGATTGGCTCCGCCTGCGATTCCGCCGTCCGCGCCGAAGAGAACGGCCTCGCCGAGCAGCTCCTCCGGACCGATGAAAATGGAAAAGTCCGCCCGATCCTTCAGCGCGAGAAGCACCTCATGAAATTCGCACATGTTCCCGGAGCTGTCCTTGTAGCCGGTCACGCCGGGAATTTCCGCAAGGCGCAGCACCGTCCGGGGCTTGATCGCTATTTTCGTCATACTCGGCATATTGTAGATAAAAAGAGGAAAGGCAACGGCTTTTTCCAGAGCCGTGTAATAATCAATCAATTCCGCCTCGCCGAGCGGATAATAGCATGGCGGAGCCGCGACAAGAGCGTCCGCGCCGTATTTCCTCGCAAGGCGGGATGCGCCAACAGACTCCTGAAGCGCAGCGGCGGAAACCCCCGTCAGGATCGGAATCCTGCCGCGGACTATCCGCTTTGTCTCTCTCATCATTCCTTCGCGCACCCGGGAACCGAGAGCCGGCCCCTCTCCGGTGCTGCCAAGAATGAAAACGCCGTGAACGCCGCCGGAAATCATGTGCTCCAGAAGACGCTCCAGTCCACCGACATCAAGGGAGCCGTCAGTCAGAAGGGGAGTGACCGCGGGGGGAATGATCCCATGGAATCTCTTCATTGTCATATCTCCTCAGAATACCAGAGAGCGAAACGCGCGGACCCTGTGGAACGTAATCAGATTTCCGTCGTGCGCGGACTTGGCGCGCCTGTCACCGGAACGGCTCAGGACGAGCATGTCCTCTCCGTCAAAGACGAAGGATGCGTAATGACGCGAGGCCGGTTCCCCGGGAGCCATTGCAACCATGCCTGCGTAACACCAGTCAAACGCATTGACAGAATAGTGGAGCTGAAGACGGCAGCGCCCCGAATAACCGCGGGGGAGATACCGTTCTTCGCTCATATACCCGGTCGTCTGAGAGGAAAGCAGCCAGTACAGGCGGGAAACGGGATCGTAATCCAGATAGAATTTCAGCTGTCCGCCGGGCATCGGAACCAGAAACGTCCGGCGCGAAGCGGGATTTTCCAGCGGGACAATCCGAAGAGAACCGTCCGGCGCTTCGATCCCCCGCAGAACAGCCCCCATATTCGGAAGCCCGCCGTTCTGGCGCAGGAAGAGCAGCACGCTGTTTCCGGTTCCGTCATAGAAGAAATTCCCCGGATTGACGATGCGCACGACGTTTGTTTCCAGGATGCCCGGCTCGCACCCGGGAGCAAGAGGAATTCCGTTCAGCGTGTCTTCCGCAAACAGCGGAGCGCCGTCAAACGGTTCGGAAAACGTCCAGTTCTTTCTGTCGCGGAGATCCGCATCGACTTTCGCGGACATCAGAACGGGAGCGACACCGGGCCAGGAGCGTCCTTCGATGCGCTGTTCATAAACAAGATAAATTTTTCCGTCATGAATGTCGATATGCCCCGCGCTCTGATGCCAGAGATGGCTGTCGTCCAGAATCGAGGGTTCCGACCAGCTCTCTCCGTTGTCCGTACTGCGGCTGATGAGCAGCCGTCCGCTGTGCCCGATGCACCACAGGGCATCTTTTCCCTTGAAGAGCATGGCGTGAAGCATGGGGAGTCTGGCTCCTTCACGCCAGTTTTCTCCATGATCGTCGGATATCAGGAAGCGAAGCTGATTGCCCGTCGGATAATCTCCGTGGTCGGAACGCGGACCATCGAGCTTTTCCGTTCCCGGTCCGCCCAGATCAAACGAGGCGACAAGCCTGCCTTCTTCGGCAGGCAGAAGCGCCGGGGTATAACAGAAAACGCTCTCCGGATCCGGAGATTCGAATACAATTTTCTCATCGGCGATCAAGTTCTGCATTTCAAATACTCCTTCAGAGCGGTCATTTCACAACACCGGGACGGGTCAGCACTATCATGTCCACGGAAACAGCATTCTCTTTCTTCGAGCCGGCGACATAAGCCGGGCCGGTGAATTTCGCCGACATCCAGCACTCCCATACATTGTTGTCCGCAATCCCGTCGGACAGCACGTAAACGGAGTCCGTCTTGAACTGGATCGCCCAGCTGTGCCCCCAGAAATAGGATTTTTCATGCAGGTCAATCGTCCCCTTGAGCTTATACCAGTGGTATTTCTCATCCTGCGGCACTTTCTGAAGAACGGTGGAAACTTCCCCCTTGGCGCCGATATTCGCCAAGGCGAATTTCATAGCGGGAACACGGACAGCCGGTGTCGCCTGAATCATCTTCCCGACGCCATGCCAGGAGGCGTCTTTTCCACGGGAAATCAGTGTTTTCCCCGTAATGGAATCCGGATCGTTGACAATTTCCGATTTCAGTTCCCGATAGGCCGTCGCATTGGGATAACCGAGAACACGGATTTTCTCATCGGGAACATCCCTGAATTTTTCCGGTCTCGGAAGATTGATCGTGACAGGTTTGAATTTTTTCTCGAACATTTCATCCAGATAACCGGGCGCCTGTGCACCGTAGCGGCGGATATGATTGCGGACATATTTCCGGCATTCTCCGATCATTTCGGACATATCAATACCTGCCTTTCTGAAGGCCGGCTCGAATGAGATGCGCTTCACAAGAGAGGCCCAGATCAGCGTGATCATCTCGTCCTCAACCCTGCGCCGGAACACGTTCCCTTCCGGCAGGGAGGCGGCGGCAGCCTTCAGTTTCCGATAGGAGTTCACCGCAAAATCCGGCGTCATGTAATGCCAGTTTCCGGCGGTCAGAATTGTCTGCTTATTCGGATGCGCCTTGACACCCGCACGCAATTCATTCAGCCAGCTTTTCATCACAGGCGCCAGAGGTCCGTAGAATCCCTTCAGGAAAATATCGGTCAGTTCCGCCGCATCTTCATCCGGATTCATCATCAGACGCATTGCAAGGAAATACTCCAGATCATAGAAGTTCTGCGGCGACACGAAATCCCGTTCCGCCTCCAGAAAAAGCGCCTTTGCTCCCAGTTCACGGAAAAGCCGGATGTCCGGCTGAATCGCGTCGATCAGAACCTCCACACGGGGCGGATCGAAATACTGGTTTCCAATATTCCAGTAATCCCACACCATCAGCGACGCCCCCATAGCCTGCCATTTGCGCAGGTCCTCAAGGCGGTTCACATTGAAGCGCGACGTGAGCGGACGGTATGCGTCCGCCAGCGGAAATTCATCGCAGAGCTGGAGCAGGACATTTTTCGCAGGACGCGTGATTTTCGGCTGTTTCCG
Organism: uncultured Lentisphaeria bacterium; assembly: GCA_949287225.1. Lineage (GTDB taxonomy): Bacteria > Verrucomicrobiota > Lentisphaeria > Victivallales > UBA1829 > UBA11452. The sequence continues at coordinate 58,177 of CASEFP010000120.1, read as the reverse complement.
GACCGCGGAATAGGCGAACGTCCGGATGATGATGTCCGGATATTCCCCGGCGATCTCCGTCGCCACATAATTGATGTAGCGCAGGAGCAGTCCGGCTTCGGACTCTTCCTCCCGGGAAATGGCCGTGCATTCCGGACATTTGCAGACATAGGGCGAGGCGTCCAGAATCGAAATGTCATACAGGAACGGCCAGTTTTCCCGCGGACGCGTCTGCCGGTCCTTCTGAATCATGCCGCGCAAAGATTCCAGCGTGATTTTCCAGACATCGCGGTTCGACATGCAGAGGCTCCCGAACTTTTCGCCGAACGCACCGCTCGGGCGGAAGCGCTTCCCCTCGGGATTCATGGAAAAATATTCCGGATGGGTCTTGAAATACTTGTCCGGATTCACGTAAAGAGAGAGTGTATGCGCCTGCGGGGTATGGGAGATGTTGTACATGCCGCCGATGTAATACGGAGTCGTCCGGTGGGTCTGCGGACCGTTTGTGCCGTTGCGCAGGGAAAATAGATTGTAAGCATTTTCCGCCTGTTTCGGCATCTTTGCGATCATCGCCTTGCCGGGAAAATCATTGAAGATCAGACGTCCGGCAAAAGCGGGCCTGCCGCGTTCGTCAAGATTTTCCGATGAAAGAGTTTTCTTTTCCGGAACCACATTCTGATCCATCGTCAGAACATAGCAACCAAGTTTGTTCAAGACTCTCCAGACACCGTAGAAAGTCCCGACGGGGCGTCCGCCCGTGACCACCAGATTTTTCCCGATTTTCCGGACCAGCCATTCCTCCCGGTCGAGAGTCCTGAAATCAATACCGTTCTTTTCCGCGAAATCGCTCCAGCCCAGATAAACGGCAGGTGCTCCGGGAACACACTTTGCTTCCTCTACAATCCGGAAATCTCCTCCAGTCATCCGCCCCAGAAATTCCTTCAGATCGTCTGCCGCCATTTTCTCCAGTTTCCCGGAATTCGCCGGCAGCGCAATCACACAGGAAGGAACCCCGTCCTTTGCGAATTCAAACGCCCGCCCGGCAAAACTGAAAAAACACAGACAGATCGCCAGATTCAAATATCTCATAGCAATAACCTTTCCTTATCTTTCTTCCGCAGTTGGATCCTGCTTATTTGCCATTATACATATACTTCTGTGAAAATGCGGGGATTCTTCTGGGGGTCAGCCATTCCGCGTGTCCGTCCCAGAAGAGCCAGTTGGAACCCTTCTTGTGCGAGGCGTCCGTATCGTAAAGTCCGCCGAGAACAAGAGTGCTGAGATTCGACGGCTCATAAAGCCACTGCATATAAAATGTGGAGGCATTGTCTGAACGCGCATGGGATCCCATATCGAAAATTGTGGTGATTTGAGACGGAGATTTTTTGGCTCGGTTGTTGCGGATGTCTCCGAGCAATGCGCCATATCCGCTGAGTGAAGGATTGTTCGGATCCGGATCCCATGTGATATTGCCGCTTGCATCCTGACGGCCGAATCCCAGACTGCACATATTGAAGGCATAGGAATTTTTCGGGCAGTCCAGCGCACTCGGAAGCATGTTGTCCGAGGGGCATTTCAAGACCTTGTAGCGGCTGTGCGGTGTTCTGGACCACATGTTGGGCAGGCTCTGATCCAGCGTACCGAAAAGATACAGATTCCAGGCGAAGCAGTTGTTGTCGTTGGCTCCGCTGACGATGATTTTTCCCGGCGGATACAACCCGTTGTCTCCTTCGTAAAACTGCATCTGTGCGCCGACCTGCTTCAAATTGCTCAGACAGGAGATCTTGCGAGCCTGTTCCCGCGCCTGATTCAATGCCGGCAGCAGAAGTGCGGCAAGAATCGCAATGATTGCGATAACGACCAGAAGCTCTATCAATGTGAAAATCTTATACATCCAAAACTCCTTTCTCCGGTTTGTTTTTGTCTTTTCTCATCCGATCGCGCTTTCTTTGTCTTTCCTGAAACTATTATATTTCAAAACAGGACGCTTGACAAGAGACAAAAACAGGATATAATAGACAAAAAACAGGATGTTTCAGACATTATGGAAGATTCATTCAATTACGGACTGCGTCAGATTCTTGCAAATTCCTCCACGTTCCGGATCGGGATGCTCCGTTTCCGGATCAGCAGCTACCATGATTCCCGTCTGGAAGCGTTTAACACAAAGGAACACGAACACCCGCACTATGAATTTGCATTCATGCGGCGGAACCGCTGTTCCTACCGGATTGCGGGAAAACACATTACGCTTACTGTTTCGGAACCGCAGATCTGCCTGATTCCCTCGGTCATTTCCCATGTCCGCTCAGCAAAAGCATTCAGTGAGACGACGATTGCGCATCTGGAAATTGATCCAGTTCTTCCGGGCGATCATCTTTCTTTGTGGAATTTCCGGGACAGAATTGCCGCGCAAGGCTACTGCTTTTCCATTCCTCCCGGCTTTTTCCGTCATGAGGAGGAGCTTCGGAAACTTGTGCTGGCGCGGAATCCCTACTGGGCGGAATTCGGCGAATGCCGTTTGAAGGAACTGTTTCTGCATTTCTTCCGGTTTCACTTTCCGAAATTATCACAGCCGGAAAGCGAGCGAGTCTATTCCGGCCATACGGATACCATCGGAAAAATTCTGAACACCATCAGCGTCCTGACCAATGCGCCGCCCAGTGCGCGTATTCATGCCGCGCACATGGGGTTGTCCGAGAGACATCTTTCCCGCCTGCTTCAGGCGGAATTCGGAATGCCGCTCGGCAAATTCATCGTTTACAAGCGTATCGAATATGCGAAACAACTGCTGGCTGGGAATCTGAATTTTGTAAAAGACGCCGCCTCGGTGCTTGGATTTCATGACACAAGCCATTTCTGCCGGGTATTCCGCCGCTATACAGGACTCACGCCGAAACAATATGTGCTTTCCCTTTCGAAAAAAGAGCCGGGAACGGTTCTGGCGCAGGAGGAAAAACGATCCGGAGAAAATGGAAATGGTGCCGAAGAAGGGACTTGAACCCTTACGCCCGTAAGAGCGCCAGATTTTGAGTCTAGTGCGTCTGCCATTCCGCCACTTCGGCAACGGATTTCCTGAAATATAATTCTGCGAAATTATTTTTCAAGCCGCTCCGGGATCTTTTCATAGAAAAACCCAAACTGCTGTTGAGAAACGGAAAAATGCAAATACATTTTTCTCGGGGTCAAGGGTCTTTGACCCTTGCGCAGTCCAGCTGCGTAAGCTGGGCGCCGAAGGCGAAACAAAAAAGCGCGCGAAGCTGCGCTAAAAAATGCGAACAAACAAAAAAGCGCGCGAAGCTGCGCTAAAAAATGCGAACAAACAAAAAAGCGCGCGAAGCTGCGCTAGCTGGTCACCAAAGGCGAAATCTCCCTCCGGCAACGCTTCCTCCCACTCAGAAACGAGAAGCGCTTCCTCGAAAGGTGCCGGTACAGCGTATCACCTCGGGAATAGTCCCGAAGCTCTCGTGATTATTGAATATATAGGAGACGAAAGAATGCATGCGCATTCTTTCGTCTCAATGAATACGCCCGGAGCTCTCGAACTTTTTCAGCGAAAAAGTTCTCGTCACTGAGCGGTCTGAACCGCTCCGGGCGGAAGATTTCGTGCTCCGCACGACCAGCGTTTTCGCCGCTGGATCACGACAAGGGTCAACGACCCTTGACCCCGGGAAGAATGCTCGCGCATTCTTCCGTATTGATGCAGGCACGAACTGGAAATAAAATTCAGGCCGAATAACGTCCGGTTCGGAAGTTCTAACAATATTCTAACAACAATCGGATTGAAAAGAATTTCCGCCAGTGCTATACTTGCTTTTTCAAATCATGACACAGCAACACCGTCAAAAGGAACTCGGAGCCATGGAACAGAATACGATCTCCGCAAAATCAAAATTTTTCTCCATGCAGAACCTCCCGGATCTCGTCTTCTGGGCACTGGCCTGCGGACTGCTCTTCCTGAATCTCGGAGTCAAGGGGATCTCCGGCTCCGAAGCACGCTGGGCGGCCATCGTCCGTGAGATGTTCCTGAGCGGCAATTTCTTCCAGCCGACCATCAATTTCGAAATCTATTTCGACAAGCCGATCCTGAGCTACTGGTTCATCGCCTTCTGCGCACTCTTCAACAACGGAATCGTCAATGAACTGATCGCCCGCATTCCAAGCGCACTGGCCGCACTGGCAACCCTCTGGGCGGCACGCGCCATTGCCGAACACCTCTGGGGACGCGCCATCGCGCAGACAGCAGGCTGGATCATGCTGACCATTTACAGCCTCGCCTTCTGGGGCCGTCTCGCCGAAGCTGACATGCTGAATACCGCCTTCAGCACTCTTGCAGTCGCCTGGTATATCCGCAACCGGGAAAAGACATCGTTCCTACCCTATCTGATCTTCGGGGCTCTCTGCGCAGTGGGCGGCCAGACAAAAGGACTCAGCGCAATCGCGGTTCCGGTCCTCGTCGTGCTGGTGGATCTTATGTTGAACAATACCTGGAAAAAACACCTCAACATGCGTTTCTTCGGAGCAGGGATAGTATCCATCCTGCTCTATTTCCTGCCGTTCCTGCTTGTGGCGCTCAAAAACGGGGACACCTCTTTCGATGGGATCTATCTCGTGTTCCGTGAGAACATCACGCGCTTTTTCGCCCCCTTCGACCACAAGGGCGACTGGTATGACTATTTCAAATATCTGCCGCAGCTGTTCCTGCCCTGGACGCCGTTCCTCATCCTCGCTCTTGCATGGGCCTGCAGAAAATGGAAGGAGCTTTCAGCGGATGAGCGCTGGCTGACAATCTCCATTGCCGCAATCTTCGTCATGTTCTCTCTCTCCGGATCAAAGCGCGTCTATTACATTCTTCCGATTCTGCCCTACTGCGCGATTTTGACGGCGCTTTATCTCTGCCGGATGGAAACGGGATGGCTCGAACGCGCAAAAGAAATTCTGCTGAACATCTATCAATATGTTTTTCTCATCGGCGGCTGCCTTGTTCTGCTCCTTCCGGCGCTCTGGATCTTTGCGAAGCGTTTTGTGCCCTTCGATCTGCCGTATGCCGTCAGCCTGCTCATTTACGGTGCGCCGCTCCCGCTGGGACTGCTGCTCATTTTCCTCTTCCTCTATTTCCGGAAGAGAAAGCAGGACAATGCAAAATGGAGTTTCTGCCCCTGTCACGGTTTTCCCGGAACGGCGGTCTCGAGCGCGGTGCTGCTGATCTTTATCTTCGGACTCGTCCTCCCCGTAGTCGATGCTGAATTCCGGACAGGGAAAACGTTCATTCTGGAAGCATCGCACGAGATGAAGGAAGCCGGCATCTCCCAGGGCAATGTGGCTTATCTGTCAAAAAATTATACCAAGCTGTCCTACTATCTCGCATTTGGAGAGCATATTGAAATCCTCGCCCGGGATTTCCCCGGAAAAGATCTGGAAAAAAATCTTTGCAGCTACTTCAGGGATGCGGGAAACAAGCCGGTCGCCGTGATCGCCGAGTACCGCGACTGGCAGCGTATCCAGAGACCGGAACTGCGCAAAATCATTCAGGAGAATGTCTTCATGGCTGAACCCGTGCGGAAATGGGAACACAGAAACAACCGCAGGGAAAAATACGTGATCGTCGCATTGAATGTTCCAGAAGAGAAGAGAAGGAAAATCACGATTTTTCAGTGATCCGGGTTTGGAATATGCCGCCGCAGGCGGTATATTGCACAATTGCAGATAATTTTACTGAGGAGCCACGGAACAATCATGGCAGCGGACACACTTGAACTATCCATTGTGATTCCGGTTTACAACGAGGAACCGAATCTTCCGGAAATGATCCGGCGGACGCTCGCCGCATGCGAAGAGATGAAACGCTCTTATGAGATCATTCTGGTTGACGACGGGAGCATGGATCAATCGGTTTCCATGATCGAGGAAGCCTCCCGGAATCATCCCGGAAAAGTAATCGGCGTCATTCTGACAACCAATTTCGGACAGCACGCGGCCGTAACCGCCGGACTCGCCCAGTCGCGCGGCAAATACATCGTCACGCTGGACGCCGATCTCCAGAATCCGCCGGAGGAGATTCACAAGCTGGTCGAAAAACTGGAAGAGGGTTACGATGTCGTCGGCTCCATCCGAGAGAATCGCAAAGATACGATCTTCCGCAAACTCGCCTCGAAAACCGTCAACCTGATCGTGCGGAAACTGACCAAGGGAAAGGTCATGACCGACTACGGATGCATGCTCCGCGGATACAGCCGCCCGGTCGTCAATGCGATTCTGAACTGCCGTGAACAGGGCAAATTCATCCCGATGCTGGCAATGTCGTTCGCGCGCCGCTCGGTAGAGGTCAACGTCAGGCACGCCGAACGCGCAGCGGGAGAATCGAAATACTCCATCTGGAAGCTGATCGCGCTGCAGTACGACCTGCTGACCGGAACCTCCACATTCCCGCTCCGGATGCTGACCTTCTTCGGATTCTTCATCGCCTTTCTCGGCATCGTCTTCGGTATCGTCATCTTCATCATGACGCGGATCTATGATAAGGACTGGGGCGCAAACGGCGTGTTCACGCTCTTTTCCATCGCGTTCGTGTTCATGGGCGGGCAGTTCGCCGCGATGGGACTGCTCGGGGAATACATCGGAAAGATTCATCTGAACGCCCGCGGCCGTCCGCAGTACTTTGTGGAAAAGGTCACAGGTGCAACTGAGGAAAAATAACGCAACGCTCACAGACTAGCAGGAGATCACGAATGAAAGCAGTCGTTCTGGCTTACAACAATATCGGATGCGAGGGAATCCGCGCGCTTCTCGAAAACGGATTTGAAATTCAGGCGGTGTTCACACACAGGGACGATCCGAATGAAAATCTCTGGTTTGAATCGGTTGCGGAGCTCGCTTCGCAGAAGAATCTTCCTCTTTATGCGCCGGACAACATCAACCATCCGCTCTGGGTCGCGAAAATCGAAAAGATGAAACCGGACTTCATCTTCTCCTTCTACTACCGGAATATGGTCGGAAAGGAAATTCTCGCAATTCCCTCGAAAGGATGCATCAACCTGCACGGCTCGCTTCTTCCGAAATACCGCGGGCGCTGCCCGATCAACTGGGCGGTCATCAACGGCGAGAAGGAGACCGGCGTGACGCTTCATTATATGACGGCAAAACCCGATGCCGGCGACATTCTCGCCCAGGAAAAATTCCCGATCGGCACGAACGACACCGCACGCGACGTTCATGAAAAAGCTGCGAAGGCGGCGGCAAAACTCCTGCGCGGCGCGCTCCCGAAACTCAAAAAAGGCACGCTCAAAGGCGTGAAGCAGGATGAGAAGAAAGCCACCTGTTTCGGAGGGCGCAAACCGGCGGACGGCATCATCGACTGGAGCAGAAGCGCCGCGGAGGTCCGCAATCTCGTGCGCGGCGTCACGCGTCCCTATCCCGGAGCCTTCAGTTATCTCGGAGAAAAGAAATACCTCTTCTGGGAGGTTGCCGAAGCGAAAAATGCGCCGAAGGCATTCCCCGGCACGGTGCTCTCGACCAGTCCGCTCACAATCGCCTGCGGCAAGGGAGCGGTGGTTGTCCGTTACGCCCAGCAGGAAGGCGGGCTTTACTCCTCCGGCGCACAGCTTGCGGAGGAGTGCAAGCTGGTGGAAAAGATGGTATTCACCAGCTCGCTCCGGGGCAATGCGAAGAAGGAGAAGAAAAGCGTCCTGATCCTCGGCGTCAACGGGTTCATCGGGAGCGCCATCAGTGAACGGCTCCTGGAGAGCGGCGATTACGAAGTCTACGGGATGGACTTGCGCTCCAACTACATCTCCGACCTGATCGGGCGCCCCGGCTTCCACTTCTTCGAGGGCGACATCACGATCAACCGCGAATGGATCGAATACCATGTCCGCAAGTGCGACATTGTGCTTCCGCTGGTCGCGATTGCGACCCCGATTGAATATACGCGGAATCCGCTCCGTGTGTTTGAACTCGATTTTGAAGAGAATCTCCGGATTGTCCGCTGCTGCGTCAAATACGGCAAACGCATCATCTTCCCGTCCACCTCGGAAGTCTACGGCATGTGCACGGACGAAAGTTTCGACGAGGACAACTCCCCGCTCATCACCGGTCCGATCCGGATGCAGCGCTGGATCTACTCCTGCTCCAAGCAGATGCTCGACCGCGTCATCTGGGCCTACGGCGCAAAGGGCCAGCTCAAGTTCACGCTGTTCCGTCCGTTCAACTGGATGGGGCCGAAGCTGGACAGCCTCTCCTCCGCGAGAATCGGCAGTTCGCGCGCGATCACGCAGCTGATCCTCAATCTTGTCCAGGGCACGCCGATCCAGCTGATCGACGGAGGCGCGCAGAAGCGCTGCTTCACCCACGTCACCGACGGCATCGAGTGCCTGTTCCGGATCATCGAAAACAAGGACGGGAAATGCGACGGGAAGATCATCAACATCGGCTGTCCCTCCAACGAGGCGAGCATCAAGGAGCTTGCCGAGGAACTGGTGAAGCAGTTCGAGAAACATCCGCTCCGGAAGAAATTCCCGCCGTTCGCCGGTTACAAGGAGGTCGAGAGCAGCAGTTTCTACGGCAAGGGGTATCAGGACGTCCAGCACAGAAAGCCGAGCATCCGCAACGCGAAGAGATACTGTGACTGGGAGCCGCAGGTCAAGCTCAAAGACTCCATCAAGATGACGCTGGACTTCTTCCTCCGCCAGGCGGTGGAATCCGGCGAGTTCACCGTCAAATGAAAATCGCGCTTCGAGTCGATGTGGACACCTTCCGCGGCACGCGCGACGGCGTGCCGAACCTCTGCCGCGTGCTGGACAGACACGGCATCCGTGCGGCGTTCTTCTTCTCCGTCGGACCGGACAACATGGGACGCCATATCTGGCGGCTCCTCAAGCCGGCTTTCCTGTGGAAGATGATGCGGACGAAGGCGGCGAGTCTCTACGGGCTTGACATTCTCCTGATGGGAACGATGTGGCCGGGCCCACGGATCGGCGCGCGTCTCGCGGACACGATCCGCGCCTGTGCGGCATCCGGGCATGAAATCGGTGTTCACGCATGGGATCACCACGCATGGCAGGCGCATGTGGATAAAATGAATTCAGATGCTATCTATGCGCACATCAAAAAAGCGTATGATGAACTGGAGCGGATTACCGGAAAACCTCCGGTCTGCTCCGCCGTTCCCGGATGGAAATGCGTGGAGAGCACCCTTCTTGTGAAGGAACGCTTCCATTTCCGCTACAACAGCGACTGCCGCGGCACGGGTGTTTTTCTGCCTCTCGTGGACGGAAAGGTTCTGGCAACACCGCAATTTCCGCTCAACATGCCGACTTATGATGAAATGCTCGGCAAAAACGGCGTGACCAATGAAAACTACAACGAGCGTCTCCTGGCGACCGTCCGGGAAGACGCGCAGAACATGCTGACGATCCATGCCGAAGCCGAAGGCGGAGCATGTCTGCAGATGTTTGAGGAATTCCTCGATATGGCGAAGGCGCGCGGAATCTCGTTCGCCGCGCCGGGCGATCTGCTGCCCGATGATCCGGCGTCGCTGCCGCGCGCATCCATCGTGAAAGGGGAGATTCCCGGACGCGAAGGGTGGCTGGCGCTGAAACAAGACTCCCCCTCCCAGGAAAGGTGACACAATGAAAAACAAATGGTTTCTGCTCGCCCTCTGCGCCGTGGCGCTCTTCTTCATCCTTCCCATCGGAGGCCGTCCGCTGATGGCGCCCGATGAAACGCGCTATGCGGAAATCGCGCGGGAAATGATTGAAAGCGGCGACTGGGTTTCTCCAAAACTCAACGGCGTCCGCTACTTTGAAAAGCCGCCGATGGGATACTGGCTCTGGGCGGCATCAATGAAACTTTTCGGGGAAAACTCTTTTGCGCTCCGTCTGCCGGGAATGCTGGCGACGCTCGGATGCGCGCTTCTGATCTATCTGCTCTCGCTGCGCTGCCTCGAACGGAAAACAGCATTGTTCGCAACAGCAATTTTTCTGACACTGCCGCTGGTTTTTGTGCTCGGCTCGGTCGGCATTCTCGACCCGATCCTGACCTTCTTCCTGACGGCGACAAATGCGTTTTTCTTCCTTGCAATTGAAGAAAACTGTCCGCGGAAAAAGAAATGGTTTTACCTCTTTCTTTCCGGGCTCCTGTGCGGATGCGCGTTTCTCACAAAAGGGTTTCTTGCCTTCGCGGTTCCCGCCGTAAGCATCGTGCCGTATCTGGTCTGGGAAAAGCGCTGGAAGGAGATTCTGACTCTGCCGTGGCTGCCGCTCCTCGGTGTGATCGTGATTTCGGCGCCCTGGGCGATTGCCGTGCACCGCGCGGAACCGGACTACTGGAACTATTTCGTCTTCGTGGAGCACCTCAACCGCTTCTTCGGACAGGAAAAGGCGCAGCACAGCGAGTCGTTCTTCTACTTCGTTCCGGTGCTTCTGCTGGGACTCCTCCAGTGGATCATCATGCTGCCGGACGCGGTGCTCGGACTGCGGAAAAGCATCTTCTCAAACAAACTGCTCAAATACAGCCTCTGCTGTTTCGTCATGCCGTTCCTGTTCTTTTCCTGCTCCAGCGGGAAGCTGGCGACCTACATTCTGCCGTGCTTCGCGCCGCTCTCGATCCTGATCGCGGCGGGGCTGTCGGAACGGTTCTTCACGGAAAGGAAAAGCATGCTCTCCTTCAAAATCACGGCGATTCTTTTTTCCTCAGTCCTGATTCTCGGTGTCATCGCGCTGACCGTCAACCAGTTCACGGCGTGGCCCGTCGGGCTGTATGCGTCTCATGAGTTTCTGAAATATATCCTGGTTGTTCTAGCTGCTCTCGTCTGGGCGGAATGCATGCTCTATGCGCTGAAAACAAATACGCCGGAACGGAAAATCGCGCTTTACCTCTACGGATTTCTCTACACGGTGATCTGTTCGCATTTCGTGTTCCCGGACATCGTATCGGAACGCAAAGCTCCGTCCGAATTCCTCGCAACGGTCCCGGTGCCGAAGGATGCGGCGCTTGTCACGTTCCGCCGCCCGTTCCAGGATGTCTGCTGGGTCTACAAACGCGCGGACGCCTACATGTTCGTTTCGCGCGGCGAGATTGACTACGGACTGAAATATCCCGAGGCGGAACACCGCCATCTCCCCGACGTTGCGGCGCTCAGAGAGCTGATCCGCCGCGAAAAGGAAAAAGGCAAAGAGATCTATTTCGTCTCCCGCACGGACGTGGTGACGGAGGATTACAAAGATACGTTCCCGCCCTATGAATGGCGCAAATCCAGCGCCGGCAACTCGCCGGACGGTTACAGCGTGGTGAAATTCTAATGAATTTCCAACAAATCCGCTGTTGCAAAATTCCTTTCACGGATTAGGTTATCCCATGAAGCGATGCACTCCCGTGTGTCCGGAGAAAGCGGGAAACGGGGGGATACGGACAGAGTTTCTCCGCGTCGCGGCATGACACAGACAACCCAGACACGAAAGGAAGTGCCCCATGAACGCGAATGATCTGGCTCTCGGCATTGATCTCGGCGGAAGCAAAATCTATGCGATCGTCACCGATGCTTCAAACCGCATTCTGGCGACCGCGAAAACGCAGACGGATGCGAAATCCACACCGGAACAGATTGCCCAGGCGATGATTGAAACCGGCAGGCTCGCGCTGGCGGAAAAAAATCTCACGCTGGCGGACGTCGCCCACATCGGCGCGGCGCTCCCCTCCCCCGTCGATCCCGTCACGGGCGACGCGCACTTCGCCACGAACTTCGGTGTCCGGAACCTCTCGATGAAGGCGATCCTCCGCAAGCTGACCGGCAAGGAGGTCTATCTCGGAAACGACGGAGACCTCGGCACCCTGAGCGAATACCATTCGGGCGCGGCGAAAGGCTGTCACTCCGTCGTCGGCTACTTCATCGGGACGGGGCTCGGCGGCGGGCTCGTCATCGGCGACAGACTTCTGAAGGGCAACTGCGGACTTGCCGGCGAACTCGGGCACATGATCATCCGCAAGGGCGGACGGCGCTGCGGCTGCGGGCACAAGGGGTGCATCGAGGCCTACTGCAGTAAAATCGCCTATGTGAAGGCGATCAAGAAGGAGATCCGTAAACGCGGGCTCGACACGCTTCTGCCTTCGGACAAATTCGACATGAAGTCAACGAACATCAAGAGCAAATATCTGGCGAAGGCCTATGCCGCGGGCGATCCCGCCGTGCGCAACGCCGTGGACAAGGGTTCGGTCATGCTCGGCATCGCGGCGGCCTCGACCTGCGCGGTCGTCGCGCCGGAGTGCATCGTGCTCGGCGGCGGCGTGACGGTCTCGATGGGCGACGTGATCCTGCCGGTCTTCCGGAAGAGCTTTGAAGCGCACCTCTTCGGCATTCCGCCCTCGAAAATCAAGATCAGACGCAGCGCATACGGCGACGACGCTGTCGCGATGGGCGCCACCATTCTTGCGCGCGGAAAGGGCAACGTCTGAACATGTCCCGGAAAGCGGAAAAAAAGCTGATGGCGACGATCGACATCGGGGCGCATTCCGCCCGGATGCTCATCGCCGAGGTCAATGTCGCGGACCGCTCCTTCGTCGAGCTGGAGGAGCTCGAAATGCCAGTTCCGCTCGGATCGAACGTCTTCCGCACGGCGATGATCGCCGATGAATCCATCCAGATCCTCTGCGGCATCCTTCGCAATTTCAAACAGAAGATGGACGAATACGGCGTCACGCTCTGCCGCGCGATTGCGACAAGCGCGGTGCGCGAGGCGGGAAACGCGGAAATCTTCATCGAGCGCGTCCGCCACGCCACCGGAATCGACATCCGGATCTTCGACGGCACGGACGAGGCGCGGCTGGATTACATCGCCACAGTCAGCGACGTCCCCGCGAAATACGGCTTTGCACGCAAATCCACGCTCATTGCGGACATCGGAACCGGCGCCTGCCAGGTCAGCGCCTACGACTGCGGGCAGCTCCGCTTCACGGAAACGCTCAAAGTCGGGACCCTGCGCGCGATTGAACTCATGCCCGGCACGTTCTCCTCGACGGCAATGGTGCAGTTCGTCTCCACGCTCGTCGATAAATCCTTCAGCGAACTGGAGCACATCTCCGGCCGCATCAAGGCGGAAACGATCATCGCGATGGGCTCCTCGGTCCGGACGCTCCTGCGCCTGACGGGACGGCGCACCGCGCTTGCGGCAAGCCTTTCGCGCGACGAATTCTTCAAACTGCGCTCGGACATTCTCAACATGAGTCTGGAGGAGGTCAGCGAAACCTACCGGATTCCACCCGATCTGGCAGAGACCATCGCACCCTGCTGCATGATTCTGGAAAACCTCCTCCGCCTGACGGACGCACAGTCGATCGTCGTCCCGATGGCCTCCACAAGGGACGTGCTGATGCGCGACTTCATCGACACGGAATTCGGCATCAAGGACATCTTCGACGAACAGATTCACAACCTCATCAACCATACCGCCGCGCGCTATCTCTGCTGGAACGACTACAGCGAACGCACCTGCCGTTTTGCAGAACGGCTCTTCACGCTTCTGGAAAAACTGCACGGGCTGGGCAAACGCGAGCTCTTGATCCTGCGGATAGCCTCCCGCCTGCACAAGAGCGGGCTCTTCGTCAACAACCAGGCTTATCACAAACACTCACACTATCTCATCCTGAACACGGAAATCCCGGGCATCTCGATGCGGGAGCGCCGTCTTGCCGCCCTTGTCGCGCGCTATCACCGCAAGGCGGAACCCAAAATCCTGCATCCGGAATACGCCGTGCTGAATCCGGACGACCGTTCCATCCTCAACAAGCTGGCATCGATCCTGCGGATCGCCTGCGGACTGGCGGCAACCGGTGCGGCGCCCGATCACATGAACATCCGGATCGAACCCGACCGCATCGTCATCCGCCTGGAGGACAACATCTCGCACTTCTCGGAATCCATGGTCGAAATCGACACCCACTACTTCCGGAGTGTTTTCGCCCGCAAAGTCGTATTCCTTTAACGGAGGCGCCAACATGATACAGAAAAAAGAAAAAATCCAATTCGAATTTCTCAACCGCGACATCAGCTGGCTGGAGTTCAATGCGCGTGTGCTCGATGAAGCCGCGGACAAAGGAAATCCCCTGCTGGAACGCCTCAAATTCATCGCCATTTTCAGCAGCAACCTGGACGAGTTCTTCATGGTCCGCATCGCGGGCATCACCAGTCAGCTTGACACGAAGTTCCACAAAATCTACCGTGAATACGGCTACGAGCCCGCGGAACTCCTCGCGGAACTCGAGCGCCGGATCAGGGAGCTTGTCGCGCGCCAGTACCGCTATCTCAACAACGACATTCTGCCCGAGCTGCGCAGGCACAAGATCCGCATCGAAAGCTGGGACTCCCTGAGTGCGCTCCAGAAAAACACCGCGCTCAAAATCATGACCTCGGAAATCTATCCGGTGCTGACGCCGATCGGAATCGACCAGTCGCATCCGTTCCCGCTCGTGCCGAATCTCGGGCTGGAAATTCTGATCCGCCTCGTCCCGGCAAAGGAGAAAACCGAAAAATTCGCGGTGCTCGAAGTGCCGCCCGTGATTCCCAGATTCATTCAGATCGAAAGCTCGGCGAACGGACTGGTCTGCATCACAGCCGAGGAACTCATCGGAAACAACCTCAATCTGCTCTTTTCCGGCGCGGAAATCAAGGAGTGCGCCATGTTCCGCGTCACCCGCGACATGGATTTTTCCATCGACGAAGAGTCCATCGCCGACCTGATGACTGAAATCCAGATCGCGCTGCGCAAGAAAACCAAGCGCAGTCTCGTCCGGCTTGAACTCTCTTCCGGCATCTCGGCAAAGTCGAAAAAATGGCTGCTGGAAAAACTCAACATCACTGAATCGGGCACACGCCTCATCCAGCCGATCAGCGGCATCATGAATCTGAAATCCATGTTCGCGCTCGCCTCGCTTCAGGGATATCCGGAGCTCGTCGACGAGCCGCTTCCCCCGCTCCAGTCGCCGCATCTCCTCGGGAAGCGCGACATGTTTGCGGCAATCCGCGAGCAAGGACCCTTCCTCGTCCACCATCCGTATGAGTCATTCGATCCGGTCGTCAAGCTGCTTGAGCAGGCGGCTGAGGATCCGGATGTTCTGGCGATCAAGCAGACACTCTACCGCGTCAGCGGAAACTCGCCCGTGGTCAAGGCGCTTGTCAAGGCCGCGCGGAACGGCAAACAGGTTTCCGTGCTCGTCGAGCTCAAGGCGCGATTCGACGAGGAGAACAACATCATCTGGGCACGCGAACTCGCCGAGGCCGGCGCACACGTCGTCTACGGCATCGCCGGACTCAAGGTGCACTGCAAGGCGCTGATGGTCATCCGCCGCGAGGACGACGGCATCCGCCGCTACGTCCATCTCAGCACCGGAAACTACAATGACAAGACCGCGCGGCTCTATACCGATATCGGATACTTCTCCGCAGACAAGGTGCTGGCCACCGACGTTTCCGCGCTTTTCAACGTCATCACAGGCTTTTCCGCTCCGCCGGACTGGAACAAGCTCGTCGTCGCCCCCTTCAACATGCTCGAAAAAATCCTTTTCCTCATCGACCGCGAGGCGCGCATCTCGACAAAGGAGAATCCCGGACACATCATCATCAAGGTGAACTCCATCATCGACTACGAGGTGATCGAACATCTCTACCGCGCGGCATGCCGCCATGTCAAGATCGAACTGATCGTCCGGGGCATCTGCGGAATCACTCCCTACTGCCTGCCGCCGGAATTTGCGAAAAACATCCGGATCGTCAGCATCCTCGACCGTTATCTCGAACATTCACGCATCTATTACTTCCTCAACAACGGCTCCCCGGAATACTACATGGGCAGCGCCGATCTCATGCCGCGCAACCTCCGGCGCAGAATCGAAACGCTCTTCCCCGTTGACGCACCCGAAATCCGCGAGGAACTCGATTTCATCCTCCATACCTGCCTGAACGACCGCAGAAAAGGCAGACGCGTCACAGGAATCAATCAGTATTCCAAAACCACTGGCATGAGCGCTTACGAGAAAACCAGAAGCCAGAATGTCCTTTACGACTATTATAAACAGCGCCTGACGAAAGCAAAGGAAACGGCGAAACCCGCAAACGGCAACATCACGGTTTTCAAACAGCCGGAACGGGAATAAATTTCAAAAAAATTGCGAAGCAACTAAAAAAATAATTTGCAACGCAAATTATGATTCGTGCAGGACTTTCAGTCCTGCCGCGGTCCAGCTGCGCAAGCTGGCCGCCGAAGGCGGAAAAATTTCGCGCTCCGCGCGACCAGCGTCTCGCCGCTGGACCGCGACAAGGGCCGACGGCCCTTGACCCCGGGAAAAATGCTTCCGCATTTTTCCGTCTCTTGAAATCATTACAGAGACGCAAGCGGGCTGGCAGAGGCAATCTCCCGAAATTACCGGTCGCCAACCGCCGTGATCAGCGGGCCGCCGTTTTCCGCATGTTTCCGCAGAATGTCACGCTTGATCTTGCCCGCATAGGACTTCGGAAGCGACTTGACAAACTCGATTTCACGCGGATACTTATAGGGCGCGGTCAACTCCTTGGTATGGCGCTGGATGTCGCGGACAAGCGATTCCGTCGGATCGTAATCGGGTTTCAGCACGATATATGCCTTGATGCGCGAGCCGCGGAGCGGGTCCGGCGCACCGACAACAGCGACCTCGTGAACCGACGGATGCTGCATGATGACCTCCTCGACCTCCTGCGGGCTGATGCGGTAGCCGGAGCTCTTGATGATGTCGTCGTTGCGTCCGACGAACCAGAAATATCCGTCCTCATCGCGCCACGCCTTGTCGCCGGTATAGTAATAGCCGTTGATGAAACTTCTCTGGTTCTCCTCCTCGCAGTTCACATATCCTTCCATCAGTCCGACGGGACGGCCGTTTTTCAGGTTCAATGCGATTCTGCCGTTTTCGCCGTCCGGAATCGGATTGCCGTCGTCGTCATGCAGCTCGATCTCCCAGCCAGGAGAGGCCTTTCCCATCGAACCGGGTTTGACGGCGTCGCCCATGAACGTGGCAATCATGCAGACGGTTTCGGTCTGTCCATAACCTTCGCGGATGGTCAGCCCCGTTCCCTCGCGCCAGAGGCGGGAGGTCTCCGTATGAAGCGCCTCTCCGGCGGCGGTGCAGTGCTTGAGGTATTTGAAGTCGAAGCGCGTCAGGTCGTGCAGCACCAGCATCCGGTAAACCGTCGGCGGCGCGCAGAAGGAGGTAATCTCATATTTCTCCAGAATGGGCAGCAGTTCCTCGGCATGGAACTTGCCGCGCACGTCGAAAATAAAGACGCATGCTCCCATGATCCACTGTCCGAAGTAATTGCCCCAGATGTTCTTGCCCCACCCCGTATCGGAAACCGTGAAGTGCACGTCGCCGGGACCGAGTCCGTGCCAGAGCTCCGCCGTGATGGAATGCCCGATCGGATAGGCGTAGTTGTGAAGCACCAGCTTGGGCACCTTGCTGGTTCCGGAAGTGAACAGCATCAGCATCGGATCGCTGGACTTGCTACGGAACGGGAACGGATTCATCACGCGGTGACGCGAAAGCGCGGTCGTATTGCGGATCTCCTTAAAGTAGGAGACCCAGCCGCAGCGCTCCTCACCGCCGACAAGCACGCGTTTGCTCAGCGTCGGGCAGTCGTCAAAAATCTCATCGACCTTTTCCGCATTCTCTGGATCGGCAATCACCATTTTGAAACGCCCGAACTGGATGCGCTGGCGGATGTCGTTCGGTGTCAGAAGAACCGGGGACGGGCATTGAATCGCACCGAGTTTGATCAGCGCAAGAGAGAAGATCCACCATTCAGGAATGCGCGGCAGAAGCAGAAAGACACGGTCGCCGCGGGTAATGCCGTTTTTGATCAGAAGATTCGCCGCCTGATTGGAGAGTTTGGAAAGGTCGTGAAACGTGAATTTCTTCTCGTCGCCATGCTGGTTCACCCAGATCAGCGCAAGGCGGTTGCGGTCCTCATTCCCGATTTTATCCACAACATCAAAGGCAAAATTATAATATTCAGGCGCAGTCAATGGATACTTTCCATTCAGAAGGGCTTTACGGCAGGATTCCTCCATTTTTACCTCGGGCTCTTTTTTCGCATTCATAACAGAACAACCTTTCGACATTTTTAAATCAACGTGATATTCTGAATTTAAAATAACTCCAAAACCATAAAATTACAATCCCCGGAGCGCAAGAATCCTGAAGGAAGCGGAAAAGAAAAAATGCCTACTTCAGATATTCCGTGGAAAAAACGACTCCGGAATTCGACAGAATACCGCCGGAAACAGTTCCGTTCAGCATCTGAATGGAAAACGGGGTGTTCGTGAAACGCCGGAAAACGACATCGTCATCCAGCAGATCCGCATCCAGGAAAAGCACATCTATCCGGTCGCCGAGCCGCCAGTCCATTTCAAAAGAGATGTTTTTCCAATCCACATCCCGCCCCGTTCCACGGTATCCCTCCCCCCAGGAATCAAAAATCACATCCCCGTTCTGGCGCACGACAATCCGATGATCGAGTTTTTCAACGGACTGCGCGGCATAATCGGCAAGTTCCCGGAACGCCTGTTCCTTGAGCATCCGCGACCGGTCCGCCGATGACGCCTCCTGCAGACGGATCAGGAAATCCGCAACTCTGCGCTTGAAATCCTCCCCCTTGACAGTACCGCCGCACGCCACTGCGTCCTCATACGCGAAAAAGGAGCGTTTCAACGTGATTTTGTATTTCCCCTCCGGTATGGCAAGAGCCAGCTCCACCGTCGCATCTTTTGTTTTCATTACCATTCCGAAGAGCTCGCCCAGCGCATCCGGCGAAGCGGATCCGGCGTCAAGGAGAATCGTGTATCCCAAAATGGTTTTCCGGCAGAAAATCACGCGGAGCTGGTCGCCGGGACGGTAATGAAAGCGGAACCTGTCGCCGATCCGGAAATTCCGCAATCCCTTCCTGAGTTTCCGGGGATAAACCTGCACGTCATTCACAAAGACAAACAGTTCATAAGTCGCATTCTTCACGGGATTCACCGCTCCCGCGCGCCGGACAACGCCGGTATATTCCGTTGCCCCGTCAGAAGCCGTTCCACAAAGCACGGAGCAGAAAAGGATCAGATACAAAAGAAATTTCATCTTCCGCTCCTCTGAACCTCTCAGTTCTGGAACATATTCGGGCCGTAAGGATTGATCTCCCAGGTTCTGGGTTCATTGAATGGACGGGGATTCACCCCCGCTCGTTCATAATCGGTGCATCCCGCAAGAAACATCCCCGCAAAGGCGAGAATCACAACGGCAATCCACATTCTCATCACAGATATATCCTCCTTAACGCAGAAGAACCGTCACGGCCTGGCGCCGGACGGTTCCTCTGTATCTGCTCCTCCTGTGTGGAAAGAGTCAGAACATTTCATAGGCCTTCATTTCAAGCGCCTGCAGAACAAGCACGGCAACAAGAAGGAGAAAAGTCAGGATCGTGCAGGCTGTAAAAAACTTGGAAGCATACATGACGTCGTCTCCTTATTTCTTGGCGGGAGCCTTCTGGACATCCGCTTTTCCTGTTGCGGCGGCAATGTCCTCCGCTGCGAAATAAACATCATCGCCGACTCTCAGATCGGAAAGTTTTCCGCTGACAAGATTGCAGATCGCATTGTAGTCATCCACTTTCGTGACAAGCAGTTTCCCGATGAATTCGGGACTGTCGCTGTTCAATCCGCGGGCGATCGTCATGATCTTGCCGACAGGCAGCGGGAACGGAACCTTGTTGTCCTTGATGCCGTATTTCTGAACAAATTCGTATTTCTTTCCGACATTGATGGTGACAAAGCCGTAATCCTTGTCAATGTATTCAATTTTCCCTTTGACATAGCCATAGCATTCGGGATCGCTGCTCTTAAGCAGCTTTGCAGGGATGTGAGACTTCCCGTCATCGGAAATCACGCGGAGGAGTTCATCAATCCGTTTCTGCTTCGATTTGATATCGGCAAGATGATTGGAAATCGTCTTGCGGTGTGCGGCAATCTGGTTGTTCAGGGAAGCGGTTTTCCTCTTTTCCGCCGCCAGAGCGTTTTTCGTGGCATCAGCCTCCGCCTTCACCTTCCGGACCGCGGCAAGAGAGGTATTCAATTCGGAAGCGTAATTGGCACCGGCAAGATTCGGGTTCTTCACGCCGAGCGTCCGGCTGACGGCAGCAATATGCGAGGAAAAGCGGTCCCGGCGGGCCTTGATGTCGTTGATTTTGGCATTAACCTTCTGTGCGGCGGCATTCGCCTGAGCGGGGTTTTTGAGTTCATTTGCTGTAATGGAGGCTCCTGCGACACTGCCGGTCCGGACATAATTGGCAAACACACTGTCACGATTGCTCTTGAATGCGGAGATTTTTCCGCTGAGATCCTTGTTCTTGCCTTCATAAGTGGTGACATTCTGGAAGTCCTTGGCATTCACACCGGCGATTTCCAGCGTATTCGCGGCATCCTGAAGGGATTTTGCCAGATCATTGCGCTGCTTGACAATTTTGGAGGCATTGTCCTTGAGTTTCGGCAGAACCTGATCGAGATTTGCATATTCGGTATGTTTGAGCTTGTCCGTCGCCAGCTCCTGAGCGGCCTTTGTTCCGGAAGCGCTTTTGTCGTCCAGGGTTGCGGCGGTGGCATTGATCGCCTCCGCCATCTTGCGCCATCCGTCCGTGAGCTCATTGCGCTTGCTGAACAGCATATAGGAAAACACAACTGCCGCGATTGCCGCAAGCAAAATCAGGATGTTGATGACTCTGTTCAAAATACCCATGACTCGTTTCTCTCCTGTCAAAAAAATTATTACAAAAAACTTCTGCCTGATGCCAGTTTCAATTTACTTACACTACATTCACAATTCTTCTTGTCAAATCAAAATTTGCCATTCCACACAGATTTTCCCGCTTTTTTTTCCGTTTTTCCGGGAAAAAACCTTCCGTCCGGAAAAAATCAGACTTTTCCGATCAGCAGAAAACGTGTTCCCCCAAACGTCTTCACGGTCTGAATTCTCCATGGTGCGGGAAAAACCTTCAGCTGGAAATGTGTTTCCGGAAGCTCCCAGATCAGAAGTGCTCCCGCTGTCCAGGTGCAGAATGATTTCTCATGCAGAAGCCCGTCCAGCAGTTCCGGGGACTCCGCATACGGGGGATCCGCAAAGATCATATCCGGAGCGGGAAAGGATGCAAGACGCACAGCGCATTCCGGCAGCACGCCGCTGAACAGCGTGAATGTGCAATCCGGGCAATGCGGCTCGACTTTTTTCAGATTTGACCGGATCGCGGCAAGCGACTGCGGCGATTTCTCGACAAACAGAACGGACGCCGCCCCCCGGCTTGCCGATTCAAACCCTATAGCACCGCTCCCCGAAAAAAGGTCACAGATCCTCTTCCCGGAAAGGTCGCCGAGACTGTCGAAGAGCGCCCGGCGCGCACGCACCGCGGTCGGACGCACCAATGCTCCGGGAGGCGCTTTCAGAACAATCCCTTTTGCCGTTCCGCCGAGAATTTCCATCACACGCTCATTCCCATTCAATGGTTCCCGGCGGCTTGGACGTAATGTCGTAAACCACGCGGTTCACGCCGTTTACTTCATTGATGATACGGCTGGAAATCCGTCCGAGAAGCTCGTAGGGCAGCTGGACCCAGTCCGCCGTCATGCCGTCCTGGCTGTCGACTGCGCGCAGCGCGATCACATTGTCATAGGTACGCTCGTCGCCCATCACGCCGACGGTCTTGACCGGGATGAACACGCCGAACGTCTGCCACGTCTTGTAGTAAAGCCCCGCCTTTTTCATCTCGTCGACAATGATCTCGTCCGCGTCGCGAAGTGTGTCAAGATCCTTCTTGTTGACCTCGCCGAGCATGCGGACCGCAAGTCCCGGCCCGGGGAACGGCTGGCGCATCACCATCTCCTCGGGCAGCCCGAGCTTGCGCCCGACCTCGCGCACCTCGTCCTTGAAGAGGCGGCTCAGAGGTTCGAGAAGTTTGAGGTGCATCGTCGCGGGGAGTCCGCCGACGTTGTGGTGGCTCTTGATGACCGCGCTCGGATTGCCGTCGATCGAAACGCTTTCGATCACATCGGGGTATGTCGTCCCCTGCGCAAGAAACGTCACGTCGGAAATCTCGGAGGCCGCCTCGTCGAACACCTTGACGAATTCATGACCGATGATCTTGCGTTTCTGCTCGGGATCGCTCGCGCCTTTGAGTTTTTCCAGGAAACGCGCTTCCGCGTCCACGTATTTGAGCGTCATGTGGAACGCGCCGCCGAAAAGCGCCCGGACCCGTTCAGGTTCCCCTTTGCGCAGTCCGCCGTTGTTCACGAAAATACAGGTGAGCTGGTCGCCGATCGCCTTGTGGATCAGTGCCGCAGCAACGGACGAATCCACGCCGCCGCTGAGCCCGAGGATCACCTTTTCCCCTTTGACCTTCTCGCGGATGTCGCGGATGCTGGACTCAATGAACGACTCCATGTTCCAGCTCCCGGAACACCCGCAGATGCCGCGGCAGAAGTTCGTGATGATGGTCTGTCCCTTCGGTGTGTGCACGACCTCCGGATGGAACTGAATGCCGTAGATTTTTCTTTCCCCGTCCTGAATCCCGGCGAACTCGGTATTGTCCGTGCATGCAACGCGCTCGAATCCGGCGGGAATCCTTGTAACCTTGTCTCCGTGCGACATCCAGACCTGTCCCTTTTCCGGGAATCCGGCAAACAGGGGAGACGGTGCGCACACCTCAAGTTCCGCCTTTCCATACTCCCGCGCCCTGCCGCGTGCGACCTCCCCGCCGAGCGTCCGCACCGTGAGCTGCATTCCGTAGCAGATGCCGAGGATCGGAATTCCGAGTTCAAAAATCCGGGGATCGCACTGGGGCGCCCCTTCCTGATAGACACTTGCGGGGCCACCGCTCAGGATGATGCCCGCGGGGGACTCTTTTTCGATTTCAGAAGCACTGATCCGGTAAGGGACGATCCGGCTGTACACATGGCACTCGCGGATCCTCCGCGCAATCAGCTGGCTGTACTGGGAGCCGAAATCCAGAACCAGTATATTTTCACTTTTCGACATAGATCCTTCTCTTTGTTTTCATGATTGATTCTGATCCTATTAATAGACTGCCTTTTCCGCTTTTTTTCCAGTTCTTTTTCAAAGGAAATGGCATTTTTCCCATGCAAACGCCACATCCGGTGCAAAATGCTGATACTGCAGGAAACATGTTTTTCTCTGTGAAAAAAACAATCAAGACTTGTTTCCGCTTTTTTTCATGTTATATTAATCTTTTTAGTAAATTTCAGGATAGGAAGCCGGTTTTCGAAAATGCTCAGATCGCAAAAGAAAAAACATTTCTTTCTGTTCTTGATACTCGTGGCACTTCGGAAGCTGATCGACGTGCTCCAGCGTCAGGCAGACCTGCTGGAACATTATATGGAATCCGCCGGGAAAGACACAGAGGAAATCACAGAAAACATTCAGCTGAACAATACGGTCCGGATTCTTCTGGGGCTGACGGTCCTTGCCGCCATCGCCTCCCTGACGCTGACAGCATGGACGGAATCCTTTTTCAGCACTCTCGATCCCCTTGATCTCGGGGTTCTGGTATTCAGTCTGATTCTTCTCGCCGGCAATCTCTTTTATTTCGCCTGGCAGATTGTTCTTGCCTTCCATTACCGCGCGTATGAGGAGGTCACCGATGAAGAGCTTCCAACTTGTGCCGTTGTCGTTCCCGCCTACAATGAAGGCAAGCAGGTTCTCCTGACGCTCCGGAGTCTTCTCAAAAGCGATTATCCGCCGGAAAAAATGGAAATCATCGCCGTCAACGACGGCAGTTGCGACGACACATGGAAGTGGATTACAGATGCGGTGGAATCCTCCGGCGGCAGGATCCGTGCACTGAACCTGACGAGCAACGGCGGGAAACGCAATGCGCTTTATCAGGGATTCCGAAGCACGGAAGCGGAAATCGTCGTCACGATCGACAGCGATTCGATCGTTCTGCCTGACACGGTGCGGAAGATCGTCTCACCGCTTGTGCGCGAAGAAAAAATCGGCGGCGTCGCGGGCAATATCCGTGTTTTGAACAATTCCGGCGTGATTCCGCGGATGCTGGATGTGAATTTCGTATTCAGTTTCGAGTTTCTCCGTTCCGCGCAGAGCATGGTGCACTCGGTCTTCTGCACGCCGGGAGCGCTGAGCGCCTACCGCAGAAGCGTCATCATGCCGTTCATGCCGGAATGGGTCAACCAGAAATTCATGGGACGGCCCGCGAACATCGGGGAGGACCGCGCCATCTCCAACATCATTCTGCGCGAAGGGCATCAGGTCGTCTTCCAGAAAAGCGCGCTTGTCTACACGGAGGTGCCGAAGGATTACGCCGGATTGTGCAGAATGTTTCTCCGCTGGTCAAGAAGCAATGTCCGCGAGAATCTGGAGATGTTCACCTTCGCGTTCCGCAGGATTGATTTTGCCGACGAGGATCTGCTCGGAATGCAGATCAATCTGGTGATGCAGACGCTCTGGACACTGACGCCGATGCTGTTTGTGGGATCGACCCTTTACTGTCTGGCGGTTTCGCCGCTGGCGTTTCTGTATGCCTCGGTCATGGCGACGCTGATCTGGTCCACGCTTCCCGCGTTCGTCTACGCCAGCAAATACAGCAAAAAGGAGGCGCTCTGGTCGTATGTCTACGGGGTGTTCAATTTCCTATCGCTCTCCTGGATCGGTCCCTACTCGATCCTGACGATTCACCGTTCCGGCTGGCTGACGCGGGCGAAACCCAAGAAAAACACGGAAAACGTCATCGAACTTGCGGACGAAAAAAGCATCGCGGCCAAATAATCCGCCGCGCCTCCGCCGGTCCGGAAAGCCGCGGACCGGGTTCAGGAATCCGGCTTTTCCGGCAAAATGAGCCCGGAACAGATAGATTTTACCGGTATCTGAAAAACGATTCTGTTTCTTACTTTTTTCTTACTCCCCGTTCTTCAGGTTTCTTTCCGCATTCATCAGCTGACGAGGTCCAATAAGTCCGCCAGTTTCCATGGCTGCTTTCCGTGCTGAAGAACGTTTCAAACATGGGAAAAGGAGATGGTGGTCCGCTTCTGAAAGGGATAAAAAAAAACCCGGGGAGACGATGTCACGCCCCGGGCTCAATGCAGATTGCACCGCAAAGTATATGAGCAGAATGAACAGATGTTCAGCAGGCCTTCCGGATCTTGCCGCTGCGAATGCAGGCCGTGCAGACTTTCATGCGCTTATTCATTCCGTTCTCATTGACACGGACAGTCTGGATATTGGGTTCAAAAACACGCGGGGAAACTTTCACCACGTGCATACCGATACCACCTTTTTTCTTGGCAAGACCTCTCCGGATGATCCGGCCGCCGTAAAATTTTTTCTTGCCGCAGATTTCACAGACATTACTCATTATGACACCTCATATACGTTCGGTAAATTAAAGTTGAACCATTCCGCACATCAATTCACGTGATTTCGTGAATCAAAGACCAACAATATAACACGCCTCCGGATTTTTTCAAGATTCTCAGGATTTTTTTTTGAATTTTCTCCATTTTTTCATCCGGACTGCACTCTCCATCACACATGGAGGCAGATCATCCCTGAATCACGAACGGCATCCCCGCAGACAAAGACGCCCCGGAATGCAGCCGTTCCATCCGGCGGCAGTCAGCGCAAATCGTGGTAACTGCACAATTCCCCGACCCAGCGGATCAGTCTGTTTCGGTAATCTCCGGCGAGATCCGGTTCCGGGACCCGGGGATCAGCGGCATATTCCAGGAGTGCGTCGAGAATCCGTCCCCGGCGGGAGTCGTTTGCGTCGAACGTTTCCGGAAGAAACCCGGATTCTCTCAGAAACATCAGTTTTGCCGCAGCCACGGGAAACGCCGGATGTTCCGCAGTGGTCAGGCGGAAAAGAAGCGTTTCGAGAGCACGGAAGGTCTCCGGCGCTTCCAGCATGGGTTTCGTATGTTTCAGAAGAAAGGCTGCATAGTCGCACATGGCGAGATAATTCCCGATCCGGTTCACAATTGCGTCAAAGGAGGCGACCGGTTCATGAGCCGTCAGCAGACAAAGCGTCCCGGAGGAGTGCGTGCGCGGCGGCCGGAATTCGATGGAGAGTTCGCGGAAGAGTTCCGCATAAGGGAATTTCTTTGCACCGGTATCCCGAACGCCCTTCAACAGGAAATCCAGTCTTCCGAATTCCGGCGACAGTCCGGAAACAATCAGACCGCTCTCCTGAAAGGGAATTTTCCTGAGTATGATATAAGTTGTTTTTTCGGGCATTGGCGCGTTTCTCCTGTTATAATATAACGGACCGGCATCCGGAATGCAAAACAAAAAAGATACGGGATGCAGAATTCTCTACCCCCGATTGAGAAAATCGGCCCCCCCGGGGATTTCCGGATGTTTCTTGCATATCATGGCACGCGGATGTATATTATGAGCTGTGTTCGGGAAAAAACAGCACATTGACGAAACAGGTAATCTCTTGGAAACCCCTTTGCCACAAAAACACATCTTGCGGAAATGGATCGTTCAGATTCTCAAATTCATTCTGGCCGCCGGTCTGATTTCCTGGGTGCTGTGCGATATTAATTTTGCCGATCTGAAACAGCTTGCCACGGGGCGGATCGTTTTTTTCACCGTGCTCGCCGGAGCAGCCATTGGAATTCAGCTCGTCCTCTGCGCGGTCCGCTGGCAGATACTTCTTCGCATTCAACGGATCGAAATATCATTTCTCCGCGCCCTGTCGCTCAGCATGCAGGGAACTTTTTTTTCACTGTGCATGCCGGGCGGCGCCGTCGGCGGGGATGTCGTCAAAGCCGCTTTTCTTCTCCGGGAAACAGGCAGAGGGCAGCGCCTGAACGCCGTTACATCCATTTTCATTGACCGGGTCATCGGCATGCTTGCCCTCTTCACCCTTGTCGCCGCGGCAGGACCATTCGCCGGAAAAACAATTCTGGAATCCGGAGCGGAAGTGAAATATCCTGTTCTCATTCTTTATTTTCTCTGCCTCGCCGGACTTGCCGCCGGTTTTGCACTTTTTTTTCAGGATGTGATTCTGCGAATTCCCCCGGCACGGAAGTGTCTGGATTTCGCGGATGGAATTGCAGGTGGCAGGATCCGGGCGATTCTGAATTCCGTCGCCGCTTATCGCAGGGATCCGCGGAGACTGACCGGGGCGTTTCTTCTGAGCATCCTTGTCATGCATCCGCTGCTGGTGATCAGCCTGATTCTGATCGTGATCGGTATCACGGGGGATACAGCAAATACAGCGGCGGCGGCATCTGCCTCGCTGCTCGGAGGCGCGGCCGCTGCGCTTCCTGTCACACCGGGGGGACTGGGGGTCCGGGACAAGATTACACAAATGGTGCTGGAGGCGTTGGGCGTCGGACAGAACGCATCCGGGATCGCTCCGGTGCTTTATTCCGTGGTTCTGATTGTTCTGTCCCTGACAGGCGTATTTTTCTTTCTGGCGGATTCCTGGCTGATGAATCATGAAATCTTACGGAAAACAACCAATCATGGAGGTTCAAATGACAAAGAAAATTCTGATGATCGTCGGTGATTTTGCAGAGGATTATGAGGTCATGGTGCCGTTTCAGGCGCTTCAGGTCTGCGGATGCGAAGTTGTGGCGGTCACTCCCGGCAGGAAGGCGGGAGAACAGGTCCGTACCGCAATTCATGATTTTGAAGGCGATCAGACCTATACGGAAAAGCGCGGACACAATTTCACCCTGAACGGCGATTTTGACACGGTTTGCGCGGAAAACTTCGATGCCCTCGTGCTGCCCGGCGGACGCGCTCCCGAACATCTGCGTCTGAATGCACGTGTTCTGGAACTGGTCCGCGCCTTTGCGGAATCGGGGAAACCACTTGCGGCGATCTGTCACGGTCCGCAGCTTCTGACGGCGGCCGGAGTCGCAAAGGGACGGAAACTCAACGCGTATCCGGCGGTCAGGCCCGAACTTGAGTCTGCGGGCGCGGAATACGTTGACGTCGGTTTTTCCGGAGCAGTCACGGACGGCAATTTTGTAACCGCTCCCGCCTGGAGTGCGCATGTCGAATGGCTGAAACAGTTTCTCGCACTCCTCTGACTGCCTGGGACTCCGCTTTCCCTGCCCTGCACATAAAAAGTAAAATCCGGATATCACGGAATGTTTCCTGCTGGAAACGGGGGGACAAGATGCAAACGGAGGAAAAACAAATGCTCCGTGCAGGCATGCGGGAGAATCATATCCGCATGACCATATCCGGATTTCCATCAGTGAAGTTTTGCCAGCATCGCGGCAAAATCCGCGGGGAACGGCGCCTCGAACGACATCTCTTTTCCCGTTTCCGGATGCGGGAGAGTCAGTTTCCAGGCGTGAAGCATCTGGCGCGGTGCGGGAAGGCGGCGCGCTCCGCCGTAAACGGAATCTCCCGCGACCGGATGCCCCAGAGAGGACATGTGCACGCGGATCTGATGTGTTCTTCCTGTGAGAATGCGGATTTCCGCAAAGGAGGCGTCCACACCGTCAATGCTTCCCATCTTTACAATGCGGTAGCGCGTGACCGCCTCCCTGCCGCCGCTCCGGACAACCGCCATCTTCTTGCGGTCCACGGGATGCCGTCCGATCAGGTTCCGCAGTTCGCCGCTCTGTTCTCTGAAATGCCCCGCCAGAATCGCGCAGTAGACTTTTGACACGCGGTGCGATGCGAACGATTCGGAAAGTCTGAAGAGCGCGTCCGGTGTCTTCGCCACAGCCAGACACCCGGAGGTATCCTTGTCCAGACGGTGCACGATACCGGGACGCTCCGGATCCGCCTCGCCGAAATCCGCCGCCATTTCCGGATCGCGCCCGAGCAGCGCATTCACGAGCGTTCCGCTCCAGTTTCCCGCCGCCGGATGCACCACCATTCCAGGCGGTTTGCTGATGACCAGAAGGAAATCATCCTCATACAGCACGTCAAGACCGATCCGCTCCGGCGCCGCGTGAAACACCTCCTTTTCCGGAGGCAGCGTCAGAACAATCCGGTCATGCGCGGCAACTGCCGTCCGGGGGACATCGCAGACAATGCCGTTGCGCGTGACGGCTCCGGCGCGGATCAGGTTCTGGAGCCGGCTGCGTGAGGCATCATGGTACAACTGGGACAGACACTGATCCAGCCGCATTCCGGCAAACTGCTCCGGAACCGACAGCTCCGCAACCCGGTTTTCACTCGTTTTTTCCGGCGTCGGCATAGGCGTCTTCCCCGTATTTGCCGAAATAGAGATAGAAGAAGATTCCGCAGGGAATCATGATGACAATGCCGATGAACTGCGCGGGCGTCATGCCGAGAATCGAATCGGTGTGATCGCCACGGAGGAACTCCAGCGAAAAACGGATCAGCCCGTAGCCGATGAAATAGGACGCTGCAATCTGCCCGACTTTCCGGACTTTTTTGAACAGCAGGAGCAGCACGATGCAGAGCATAAGGTTGGCCAGAGACTCATAAAGCTGAACCGGATGCAGGGAAAGCGAATGGATGAGCGCCGTGCCGTTCTCCGCAATCTTCGCGTTCATGATGTCGGGATACTTCAGCGCGGGCGCCGTGCCGGGAGGAAAGGTAACGCCGCAGCTCTGTGCCGGGCGACCGAAGCAGCACCCCTGCATGAAGCAGCCGATCCGGCCGAACGCGTGTCCGAGCGCCATCGCGGGGCCGTAGATGTCGAAGATCCGCGCGATGGAGAGGTGTTTCCAGCGGGAGTAGAGCCACAGGATCACAAGCACAAGCAGAAAACCGCCGTAGAAAACCAGTCCCCCCTGGTCGATGCGGAACACTTTGAGCGGATTTCCGGAAAACTGGTTCCAGAATTCAATCACGTAGAAAATCCGCGCCCCGATGACCCCGCCGACCACGGCGATGATGCCGATGTCGAAAATCTGATCCGGTGTCATGTTCGCATATTTGCGTTTGCACTGGAGCACGACCAGTGCGGCGAGAAACCCCAGCGCGATGAAGATCCCGTACCAGTGGATGCTCAATCCGCCGATTTGAAATGCGATACTGTGCATGTCTGCGATTCCATTCTGTTAAAAATCCGTTAAATTTCCGCATGAAACTGGAAAAAAGAGAAACATGGGGTAATGTAACACCACTTTGTATTTTTCATAATGGAAAACAATTAAAAAACGATGAAAAAGGGTGCAGAATGGTTGATGTGATTGCCTCGCATATCGAGTTTGCCGCAGCACATGCGGCACTCTGGGGATTCCTTATTATTTTTATCTTCATGACGATTGAAAGCTCCTTCATTCCTTTTCCCAGCGAGGTGGTGATGATTCCCGCGGGCTTTCTCGCCTACCGGGGCGCGCTGACCACGGGAATTCCGTGGCTGGACCTGATCCTTGCGGTGGTCTTCGGGCTTCTCGGCTCGCTTGCGGGAGCTTATGTCAACTACTATCTCTCCATCTGGCTCGGGCGGCCGTTCCTGCATAAATACGGAAAATACTTCTTTCTTTCCGAGGAGCATCTGGACCGCGCGGAGGAAATTTTCCGCAAATACGGTGACATTGCGACATTCGTCTGCCGCCTTCTTCCGGCGATCCGGCAGCTGATCTCCATTCCCGCGGGACTTTCGCGGATGCCGCTCGGGCGTTTTACGCTGTTCACCGGGCTAGGCGCGGGAATCTGGACCGCCATTCTCGCGGGAATCGGCTGGTATCTGGCGCATCTGACGAAAGACATGGGCTATCCCGAAATGGTGCACAAAGGCAAGGACATGATCGCGGATCACTACATCTGGATCATCCTCTTCCTCGCCGTCGTGATCGCAGGCTATATCGCGGTTCACAAATTCATCATGAAGCCGTCCGCGAAACCTGAAATGAAATAATCTTCCACAGCGTTCCGGCAGGAGGCATGCATGGAACTTGATTTTCAGGCGGTAAGCTCCTTCCCGCGCGGCACACTTTCTGCCCTGCTCTCGGACGCCTATTCCTTTGACGCGCGCTATGCCCGGCGCTGGGCTTCCGAATGGCGCGCTTTCGATGACTTCTTCTTCACGCGTCCGGACATTGCCGACCGCTGCGGCTTCGTCACAGTGCATGATCAGGAAGCAGTCGGATTCGTCTCCTGGGATCCGCGCCGCTCTCCCGAATCCATAACAATCGGTCATAACTGCATCGCCACGGCGCACAAGGGAAAAAGCTGGGGAACCCGGCAGATGCGCGAAGCTCTCCGGCGGATCCGTGCATGGTCTCCCGCGCCGGAAAAGATTCTCGTCACCACCAATGCAGGGCTGCTTCCGGCGATCCGCATGTATGAACGCGTCGGATTCCGTCTCATACGCCGCAGAGAGAATCCGGATTTCTGCGGAGATTTTCTGGACTGCGCATACTTTCTGCACTGAACCGTACCGGATTTCCGCCCCGGGCAGACGCGCCGGAATGCGATTCTGCATTTTTTCCCATGAAATGCTGTTGATTTTTTTCCCGCCGATGCTATATTTTTTTCTTAATTCAATTTTTTTTGGAGAGATACAGAATCATGATCAGGAAAAGAAATCTCGTTTTTCTCGGACCGCCGGGAGCCGGAAAAGGCACGCTGTCCGAAGTCATCATCCGCGATGAGAAACTGGTTCACATCTCCACGGGCGATATTTTCCGCGCGGAAATCGGCAACGGAACCGCGCTCGGCAAAGAGGCGAAAGCCTATATGGACGCGGGGAAACTGGTCCCCGATCAGCTGGTGGTGGACATGGTTGCCGCACGTCTCGCGAAAGAGGACTGTGCCGGCGGCTTCATCCTCGACGGCTTTCCCCGGACTGTCGCACAGGCGGAAATGCTGGAACAGATCGCCGAAAAGACGGGAAGAAAACTCGACTGCGTCGTTCTGTTCGACGCTCCCTATGATCTCCTGATCCGGCGCCTGACCGCGCGCCTGACCTGCCGGAAATGCAAGGCGAACTTCAACAAGCTGTTTGCAAAGCCGAAAACCGAAGGCGTCTGCGATCACTGCGGCGGTGAACTCTATCAGCGAGCCGACGATTCGCTGGAAACCGCGCAGAACCGCCTCAAAGTCTACGAGGAGCAGACCGCTCCCCTGATCAAATTCTATACGGACAACGGGCTTCTCGCGAAAATCGACTCCTCGCTGCCCAGGGACCGGGCCTATGAGGCCCTTCTTACCGTGCTGAGCTGAATCATGAGACCCGAATACGTTGTCCATACACCGAAGGAAATCGAGAAAATCCGCAAGGCGGCGCATATGACCGCCGTTGCGCGCGACCGGATCTGCTCCCTGGTACACTCGGGGATGACGACCAAGGATCTGGACAACATCGCGGGCGAAGTGATCCGCTCCATGGGCGGCGAGCCGGTTTTCCTGAACTATCGCGGCTACCCGGGGAACATCTGCATTTCGGTCAACGACGAGGTCGTGCACGGAATCGGGCGCCATGACCGTTTCATCCTCAAGGGGGATGTGGTCAGCGTGGATGTCGGCGTCGCATTCGACGGCGGCGTCGGAGATTCGGCGCGGACGGTTTATGTCGGCGACGAGGCGGACATGCCCGGAGACATCGCCCGGCTGCTGGAATATACCCGCAGATCCCTGGAAGCGGGTCTTGCCGCCGCGCATCCCGGCGGCTATGTGCAGGATATTTCACGCGCGGTCGAAGCGGTGGCGCAGGAGGCACATCTCGGAATCGTCCGCGAATATGTCGGGCACGGCTGCGGAACGAGGCTCCACGAGCCGCCGGATGTTCCCAACTTCGCCCAGCATCGCAAAGGGCCGAAACTGATTCCCGGCATGGTGCTATGCGTCGAGCCGATGCTGAATCTCGGCTCCCACAGAGTTTACACGGAAAGCGACGGATGGACGGTGCGCACCCGCGACGGAGAGCCTTCCGCCCATTTCGAGCACATGATACTTATCACAGAGAACGGAACGGAGGTCTTAACTCGTGTCTAAGGATTTGATCAAAGTCGACGGCGTCGTCAAGGAACTGCTGCCGAACACCATGTTCATGGTGGAACTGCCCAACAAACACACGGTGCTTGCGCACATCAGCGGAAAAATGCGCCTGAACTTCATCCGCATCCTGCCGGGCGATACGGTCACGCTTGAAATGTCGCCCTACGACCTGACCAAAGGAAGAATCGTTTTCAGACAGAAATAACGCTTCCCCGTTTTTTGTTTTCTTCTTTCATGCCGTCCCCGTTTCCGGCGGCTTTTTTTGTGTACAGGGCGTGTTTTCACCTTCGCATGGAAGCCGAGCGTTAATTCCGTGTATGAAGCAGACGGTATTTCCCCGGCGTCATGCCGACCGTCCCGCGGAACTGGCGAATAAAGTGAACGTCGTCCCGCCAGCCGCACTCATCGGCAACGTTTTTCACGGCAAGAGAGGTCTGCGCGAGCAGAAATTTCGCCTTGGCAATCCGGCATTTCAGCAGATACGCCTGAAACGTTTCCCCCGTCTGAAGCCGGAACAACTGGGAGAGATAGCAGGGATTCAAACCGAAAATCCGAGCGGTGTCCTCCCTCGTGAGCGGTTCCGCGAAATGATTGTCAAGAAAGGCGCGGATTGTTTCAAATGTCATCAGGCGCTTGTTCCCGTGGACAGGATCTTTCCGCAGTTCCAGGAGGGAAAGGCGCAGAATCAGACGGACAGTTTCCGCAGACAGAGTTTCATCACATTGGAATTCTTCCAGAGCGGCCAGTGTTTCAAAAGCATGCTTCAGGGAATCGGAAAGCGAACATGTATGATACCAGTCGCTTTCAAATCTGTTTTCCCCCTGTCCGTTCGGAATGTCCGAAATGCGATAGCGCACCAGCCGCAGATAACCGTTCCGCGGAACCAGGCAGAGAAAATCGTGTTTTCGGGAAAATGAAATATATTCCCAGACGTGGCGCCGGATCAGATAGAAATCCCCTCTCTGCAGAAAGACCGTTTGCAGACACCCGTTCAGCGACATCGGTTCTTCCTTGACTCCGCCATGAATCTCGCGCTTTTTCATCCGGCGCCTGAAATCAGGTCTTCTCCTTCTGGTCAACAACGATTCCGCTGAGAAACGGGAAAAAATGACCGCATTCCTTTCCGAAGACGACGGTCTCACATGGCCGTATCGCCTTCTGCTGGACGCCAGGGACAACGTCTCCTATCCGGACGGAACGGAAGCCGGAAACGGCAGACTTTACCTGATTCACGATTACAAGCGCTGCGGCGGAGGCTACATTCTGCTCTCCCGGATTACGGAATCAGACATTCTGGCGGGCAAACTGGTTACTCCCTCTTCCGCGCTGTATCTGGAGATCAGCCATTCCAGACCCGTTGACTCCTGACCGGCGCCCGCGGCACGGAAACGATGCTCCTCCCTCCGTCCCAGCCGCAGGGGAGCCGGAGCGGAACGAGCACGGGGAAATATCATCTGCGTTCCATGGATTTCGGACAGGACTCGGAACGACGCTTACTTGGGCAGGGCACTCATTTAATGACCAGATTGAGCATCTTTTCCGTTGCGACGACAGCGGCAGTAAGCTGGTCGCTGTCGACGCCGGTCGTGGTCAATGTACGGTCGGGCATCTCCCAGCTGATCGTGG
Source organism: uncultured Lentisphaeria bacterium (assembly GCA_949287225.1). Classification (GTDB taxonomy): domain Bacteria; phylum Verrucomicrobiota; class Lentisphaeria; order Victivallales; family UBA1829; genus UBA11452. The sequence continues at coordinate 23,611 of CASEFP010000120.1, read as the reverse complement.
TCTCGACCAGAGCGTCGGTCTTGCCGCCGGGGGGGATGCGCACTTCGTAATCGGCAAGTTTCGGGAAAGTGATTCCGCGCTTCTTCAACAGTTTGCGCAGCGCCTTGACGAACGCGTCGTATCCGCCATCGCCGGAGGCTTTTTCCGTGATTTTCTCGCCGTCGAGCTCAATCGTGACAACTGCCTTCGGGGTCGATTTCAGCGTGCTTTCGACCTGATAGTCAAGAACCTTGACACGTCCGGTGATCGGCGTGCGCAGGACGCTTGCGATGATGAAGGGCAGATCCGAGGGCGTCACCTGTTTCTTCTTGTCGCCGAGCCGGACGACCTCCTGAAGCACTTTGGAGCGCACTTCGGGCGCGAGTTCGGCCATCCCCATGATCTGCAGATTCTGCTCCAGCGACGCCTTTCCGGAGAGTTTGCCGAGCGCGTAGTTGCGTTTGCGCCCGAACCGTTCCGGCAGCAGGCGGTTCGCGTAGAGATTGCCTTTTTTATCGCCGTCGGCGTGAACACCGCAGGTCTGTGTGAATACATCCGAACCGATGACGGGAGTGTTCCACGAATAGCGTTTTCCCGAGATCGTCTGCACCAGCTCGGACGCGTGCTGAAGCTCCTTTTCCGGAACGCGGGTCGTGCGGTCGGTATGATCGTTGATGACGACAACAAGCTGCGCGAGCTGCTGGTTGCCCGTGCGTTCCCCGAGACCGTTCACAGTCACATGGATTCCGCTTACACCTGCCTTGACGGCGGCGAGACTGTTCGCGGTCACAAGTCCATAGTCGTTGTGACCGTGGAAGTCGAGCCGGACATCCGGAAACGCCGCGTACATCCAGTCCAGACAGCGCGTCACGTCATCCGGCGTCATGACTCCGAGCGTGTCCGGCAGCATGATCCGCTCCAGCGGCATCCCGCGCAGAGCGCTCAGAAAGGAGTAGACATACGGGAACGAATGCGCCATGCCGTTGGACCAGTCTTCGAGATAAAGATTGACTTCAAGTCCGAGGTCATGCGCGTTTTCGATTTCGCGGCAGACTTCGTCGAAATGCTGCTGCGGCTCCTTGCGGAGCTGGACACGGCAGTGGTTTTCCGATCCTTTCGCTAGCAGGTTCATGACGGTCCCGCCGGCCTCTTTGATCCAGGAAGCGGATTTCCCGCCGTCTACGAATCCGAGAATTTCCATACGTTCAAGGCAGCCGCGGTGTTCGGCCCATTTCAGGATCGCCGCGAGCGCCTCGCGCTCTCCGTCCGAAACCCTTGCCGAACCGATCTCAAGACGGTCGATACGCAGGTGGGAAATGAGAATGCGGGCGATCTCAAACTTTTCCGCGGGCGTAAAAGCGACGCCGGGCGTCTGCTCTCCGTCACGCAGGGTTGTATCGAGCAGTTCAACATACCGTCCGTATCTGGTCTGCGTTTTCATTTCCGTTCCTGTCTTTCTTTGCTGTTAAAAGTGATGAGAACTTTTAAAATATCACCTTTTGTTCGTTTTTACAAGCTCCCGCGCCGGATTTTTCAACCCGGACAATGCTGTTCCGCGATCCGATCTCCGCGGCGGCGCAGCCCTTCGTAAACGGCGACGGCGACCGAATTCGCCAGATTCAGGCTGCGCGAAAAATGCCCCGGCATCGGAATCGTGTAGAACTGTTCCGGATAAGCTTCATGAATCGCGGCGGGAAGTCCGGAACCTTCGCTGCCGAAAATCAGGCAGGAACCGTCCTCCATCGGACAGTCCCAGTAAACCTTTTTCCCTTTTGTCGAGTAGAAATACATCGGCGCGCCGTCCATCGCCTTCACGAAATCCCCCCACGATTCGTGGATCGTGTATTCGACATGGCGCCAGTAGTCCATGCCGGAACGCTTCACATGCCGGTCATCGAGGGAAAAACCGAGCGGCTTGACCAGATGAAGGCGGCAGCGCGTGCACGAGCAGATTCTTCCGATGTTGCCGGTGTTCTGCGGGATTTCAGGCGCAACGAGAACGACATGGAAAAAAAACTCCTTCATGGCTCTTCCTCCCTATTGAGCAAATGGAAAAGCAGCGCGGGGAAGTTGGTCCCTTCGAGCGTTCCCATGCCGGGGAACGGGTAACCGTGCGTGATGCTGTCGCCGAAACAGACAAGGCGCGTGCAGTCGCAGCAATTGTCCCGCAGAGCCGGATAAATCAGGGCGGCGATCAGACGGTATCCCTCCTCGGTCGGATGCGCGCCGTCCTTTGTGCCGGAGTTGGCCTCGTTCCGGATCAGGCTTTCCCTGCCCGGCCCGACATTCCCGATTTCCCTGAAAATGCTGAAGAGATCCAGAAACGGCACTCCGAGGCGTTCCGCAAGGCGCTTCATGCCGTCCGCATACTCCCGGATTCCGGGATTCAGATCGGTGCCGGCGGGGAGATCGAATCCGTAACGCTCGATCACCTCGGGGGAAAAGACCGGCGGCGGAGCGATCAGGAGGATGTCCGCGTCCGTTTCGCGGATCGCCGAGATCATCGCCTCAAGATTGTCGAGGAACTCTCTGCGCGGCACAAGGGCGCGCGGATTGACCGCGTCGTTGGTGCCGCAGAGGATTGTGACGCATGTGGGATCGTGCGCAAGCACGTCGCGGGAGAGGCGTCTGCGCATTGCCGATGTATTGTCGCCGGGATAGCCGGCGTGGATGACTTCACATTTCATTTTACTTCCTGTTCCGCTGCGTTCATTTTGTGCGCCGCGGTCAGGGGAAAAACCGGATGCGGCGCAATCCGGTCAATATATTTCACAAATGCCTGTGATTCAACTTGATTTTTTGCAGGAAACGGATTAAATTACAGTTTGATCCGGCTGGAATCTTCCGGAAACGGATCGGACATGAGTCCGGAACATGAATTTTAAGAGCAAAGAATCCTGTTCAATGAAGAAAACGCTTCTCTCTCTTTTTCTGGGTTTTCTCGCCGCGGTGTTGGTTTCCTCCTGCGCCACGGAAAACAACGACCGTCCCCTTTCGGACCTGGTCATGCACATGGCAAAGCATGTCGGGGGAAACGTCAATGCCCTGATGCTGCCGGATCCGGTCCGCGCGAGCGAGGGGGTTTCAATGATGATTGCGGGCCGTGAGGTGGCCTTCTACAAATATGATCTCAATTTCTCCAAGCAGAAACGGAAACTCGAACACATCAAACAGACGGGAATGCTTTACATCAGCGGCATTCCCTTTGAAGCGGAGGTGAACGGTTCGTTTGTGATGATCGACCATGCCACGAACCTCAAGAAAAAAGAACTGATCAAAGCATTTCAGAGTTTTTAAGTTCCCAAAATTCTATCTTTTTTTATAATCAATCCGTCTATCAACCCAAAAGAAAGGAAACGAAATGGCTAAAACAGCCTCGAACAAGCGCAAAGCGTCCGCCCCGGTGAAGAAGTATGTGTATCTCTTCGGAAAAGGAATGTCCGACGGAAACGCTTCGATGAAGGAACTGCTCGGCGGAAAGGGTGCGAACCTTGCCGAAATGGCGAAACTCAACCTCCCTGTCCCCGCTGGCTTCACGATTACTACCGAATGCTGTGTCGACTTCTTCAAGTCCGGCATGCAGTATCCCGCCTGCCTGGAAAAACAGGTGAAGGAGGCGCTTGCAAAGGTCGAAAAGGCAATGGGAATGAAGTTCGGTGATCCTGCCAATCCGCTTCTGGTCTCCTGCCGTTCCGGCGCGCGCAGCTCGATGCCCGGCATGATGGAAACCGTTCTCAACGTCGGACTCTCCTCCAAAACCATCCCCGGCCTGGTCAGGAAAACGAAAAACGAGCGCTTTGTCTATGACGCCTACCGCCGTCTGATCATGATGTATTCCGACGTCGTGATGGAAAAGGCCGAAGGCATCGAACCCGCCGAAGGCAAAGGCATCCGCAAACAGCTGGACGACCAGCTCGAAAAACTGAAAAAAGCCAAAAAATACGCGTCCGACACCGATCTCACTGTCGCGGACCTCAAGAAACTCTGCGAAGACTTCAAGAAGACAATCAAAAAGGTTCTCAAGGCGGAATTCCCGGATGATGCGGAAAAACAGCTCTGGGGCGGCATCGGCGCCGTGTTCAAGAGCTGGAACGGCAAGAAAGCCGTCTCCTACCGCCGCATCGAAGGCATTCCGGACGACTGGGGCACCGCCGTCAACGTCCAGAGCATGGTCTTCGGCAACATGGGCGACAGTTCCGCCACCGGCGTGGCATTTACCCGCGACCCCGCCACCGGCGACAACAAGTTCTACGGCGAATGGCTTGTCAACGCGCAGGGCGAGGACGTCGTCGCCGGAACCCGCACCCCGAATCCGCTGAACGACGACACCAAGAACGAGCAGAACAAGAATCTCAAGTCCATGCAGGAGCTTCTCCCGAAGACCTACAAGGAGCTCGCCTCCATCCGCGCCAAGCTCGAAAAGCATTACAAGGACATGCTCGACATCGAGTTCACGATCCAGGAGGGGGTTCTCTACATGCTCCAGTGCCGCGTCGGAAAGAGAACCGGCACCGCCGCGCTCAACATGGCGATGGACATGCTGGAAGAGAAACTGATCGACAAGGCGACCGCCGTCACCAGAATCTCCCCGAACCAGCTTGACGAACTGCTCCATCCGATCCTCGATCCCAAGGCCGAAAAGAAAGCCGAACTCATCACCAAGGGACTGCCCGCGGGTCCCGGCGGCGCCGTCGGAAAAATCGTCTTTTCCTCGGAAAAGGCTGTCGCGCTCGCCGCAAAGGGCGTTAAAACAATTCTCGTCCGCGAGGAGACCAATCCCGAAGACGTCGAGGGCATGCGTGCCGCCGACGGCATCCTCACCGCGCGCGGCGGCATGACCAGCCATGCGGCGCTTGTCTGCCGCGGCTGGGGCAAATGCTGCATCGTCGGCGCGGGCGACATGAAGATCGACGAGGCCAAAGGCACCTTCAAGGTCGGGAAATACTCCTTCAAGGAAGGGGACGTCATCAGCCTCAACGGAACAAAAGGCTACGCCTATGCCGGTGAAGTCAAGACAATGGATTCGAGCGAGAATCCCCGCTTCCAGAAGTTCATGAAGATCGCGGACTCCTTCCGCAAGCTCGGCGTCCGCGCGAACGCCGACACCCCGGCGGATGCGCAGCGCGCAAGAGAATTCGGCGCCGAAGGCATCGGACTCTTCCGCACGGAGCACATGTTCTACGGAAAAGGCGCGGAAAAACCGCTGTTCGCCCTCCGCAAGATGATTCTGAGCGGCACACCGGCGGAACGCAAAAAAGCTGTGGACGAACTCTTCCCCTTCGTCAAGAAGGACATCAAGGCGACGCTCGAATCCATGGCGGGGCTCCCGGTGACGATCCGTCTGCTTGATCCGCCGCTGCATGAATTCATTCCCCACAGCCGCGACCAGCAGCAGGAGATTTCCAAAGCGCTGAAGATCTCCCATGAGGAGTTCGTCAAGCGTGCGGACTCCCTCAAGGAGAGCAACCCGATGATGGGACACCGCGGCGTCCGCCTCGGCGTAACCTATCCCGAGGTCACCGAGATGCAGATTCGCGCGATTCTCGAAAGCGCCGCGGAACTGATCGTCGCGAAGAAGGCGTGCAAACCCGAGATCATGATCCCGGTCACCTGCGATCCGAACGAACTGCGCAACCAGAAAGTCATCGTTGCGAAGGTCGCCGAGGAGGTCAAAAAGAAATTCAAGCTCAAAACGCTCGAATACATGGTCGGAACCATGATCGAGATCCCGCGCGCCGCACTGCTGGCCGACAAAATGGCGGAAGAGGCGGAGTTCTTCTCCTTCGGAACCAACGACCTCACCCAGATGACCTTCGGTTTCAGCAGGGACGACATCGGCTCCTTCCTCGGCGATTATCTGGACAGGAAGATCCTCGCCAGCGATCCCTTCCAGACCATCGACACCGAGGGCGTCGGCTCGCTGATCAAGTGGGCGGTCAACGGCGGACGTTCCACGAGGAAGAATCTCAAGGTCGGAATCTGCGGTGAACAGGGCGGGGAACCGAAATCCGTCGCGTTCTGCCATGCGGTCGGGCTGAATTACGTTTCGTGCAGTCCCTTCCGCGTGCCGATCGCGCGTCTTGCCGCAGCCCAGGCGGCCATCGCCGCGAAGAAGTAACGAATCGCGGAAAACGGCATTTCCTGGACATCCCCCTCTCGAAGAAAATTGTGGGAGGGGGATGTTTTTGTACTCGAACGCAAAGATTAAGCTTTAAAAATAAAATAATTTAAAAATAAAACAATTTAATGCAATAAAACAGATTTCTTCTTCGTTTTACGGGCAGCAACGCAAAACAGGTGTTCAAAGAGAGATCAACCTAAAATGAGGAGGAATGAAAGATGAAAAAGATCATTCTCACAGCAATTCTGGCAGGGAGCGCGGCCTTCGCGTTCGCAGGCAACGTATCGGTCAATCTGGGAGGAATCGGGGTGTCGGTCGGTGACGGGCGGCACGGAACCAATGTCGGAGTTTCAATCGGTTCCCCGTATTACTGTTATCCGCCCGTGGTGGTGACACCACAGCCGGCGCCGCCTCCGCCGGTTTGGGTGCCGCCGGTCTATTATTATCCGCGCCCGGCATTCCGCCCCGCACCCCCTCCTCCGCCTCGTCATTTCCGTCATGACGGCCCGCCGCGCAGAGGGAATCCCGGAGGACCGGGGAAAGGTCCGGGCCCGAGACGTTAAACAGGAAATATTTCCATCCGGATGCGGGAAGAAAACGCGTCCGGATGAAAACAGCGTTCTCTCCCGCATGACCGCGTGCCACCATCTTTTTCTATCATAACAATACGGAAAATACAAATCCGCAAACTGCGGCACAACAGGGATAATGAGGCAAGGGATACCGTTTCTCAGATGGAACAGCCTGATATCCGGAGTGTTTTTTTGATGATTTCTCGTTCCGCGAGCTTGAATATCCGCTTTCTCTGACCTATTCTATGCAATTCACTGCTTTATTTTTCCAGCAACGAAAGGAAATATCCAATGTCTTGCAGAGCACTGACGGCGGGAGGCGCCGCTTTTCTGACACTTGTGCTGTCCGCCTGCGTATCCACGGACACGTTTCAGAAGGATCGCACGGAAATGAACGAGCGCATGACCGCGCTTCAGGCGGAAGTTGTCCGGAATGCGACCCTTCTTGAAGAGACGCGGAAAGAGTTCCGGGCGTTTCAGGCAGAGGCGGAGGCGGAGAAAAGGAAACGGGATCTGGAATTCATCTCGCTGCATGAACTTTTCGATCTGCAGGAATACGGCAATATTCCCGCTCCCGTCATCGGGCGTTATCTGGACCTGATCACACCGCCGCCGAACGCGACCGCGGAGCAGAAGCGGAAATTCATCAATGAAATCAGCTCGCTGCGCATAAATGGCAATTCGGAAAAACTGCGCATCCGCCTGATCAATTCCCTGGTGAATCTCGGGCATGAATATTTCGAAGACATCCTTTCCCATGCCGGGAAATCGCAATATTTCCAGGAGGCGGCGGCACGTCTGGTCAGGCCTTCGGACAAAGCGCTTCTGAAGAAGATGCTCGAAACCAATCCCGCCAGACGTTACACTGTCCTCAATCTTTATATGAACATGGCGGATGCCTCGGACCGCGCGGACGTGCTGCGCCTGCTCCCCGGCATCCCCGGACTGGCGAGCTGCGTCAAACGTCTTGGTATCGAAAAGGAGGCCCTCCCCGTGATCAAAAAACAGCTTCTTGAAAACCGCAATGTCACGAATGAATCCCTGAATCTTGTTCTGGACGGACTCGCTCCGGCGGAACGTCAGGCATTCATGGAAAAATACTGGCGCTTCACCAGCGCCGGAGCAGGAAATCATTTCGATCTCTGGAGAAATGCCGATACGGCATTTACCCTGGCACAGAAAGGATTTCTTCCCGCTTTCGCTTTTCTTGTCGAAAACCGCCGGATATTCGCAAACGATACCGCCCGTATGAACGCCCTTCTGCTGCTGACGCCGCTCTCCGATTCCGCCATGCTGGGGAAATGGTATGAGGAGAACAGGGGAAAACTCGTGTTCAATTCGGAAAAAGGGTATTTTGAAGCGGGGAAATAACCAAACGCGCGGCGTATAAGCAAGGGAAGAAACTCCTGACGGGGATTTCGCGCTCAGCGCGGCCGGCGTCTCGCCTCCGGCCCTTGCCCCAGAGAAAATGCTCTGCATTTTTCCGTTTCCGGAAAATCAGGGAGGAGTTACAGATGGCTTCCGGAGGGGTCCCCCAGCGCAAGACGCACCTCGTCCGTGGAGAGAAAGCGCCATGCGCCCGGCGGCAGTCCCCCGAGGCGAAGTCCTCCGACCGCAACGCGTTTCAAACGTCGCGTCTCCCGTCCGCAGGCCTCCAGCATCCGCCGCACCTCGCGGTTTTTTCCTTCGTGCAATGTGAATTCGTATTTTCCAGGTGCCAGACGTTCGACGCGTTCGGCTTTCAGGAGATCTCCGCCGCTGCGGACCCCCTCGTGCATCAGGCACCGGACCGCCTCGGGAGAGAGGTCGCCGTCCGTGCTGACACGGTAGATTTTGCGCACCTCGTAGCGGGGATGGGTCATTCTGGCAATGAAACTTCCGTCGTTGGAAAAGAGGATCAGTCCCTCGCTGTCCTTGTCCAGACGCCCGGCGGAAACAATCCGGACCTCCCGGGAAAGCGGAATCAGGTCGACCGCCTTCTTTTTCGCATGGGGATCCTCCATCGTGCAGACATAGCCGCGCGGTTTGTGGAGCATGATATAGACATATTCCCGGACAGGCGAAACGACTTTTCCGCGCACGGTCACGCGGTCCTTTTGCGCGACCCGTTCGGCGGGACTCCGCGCAGGCGTGCCGTTCACGGAAACGACGCCGGACACGACCAGTTCCGCCGCGCCGCGCCGGGAACAGACGCCGGAAGCGCTCAGGTATTTGCTGAGATTCATCGACCCGTCATTTCCCGACTGCGTTTCCATGGAGGCGCCTTTCTCTTTTCAACATTGAAAACAGGGGATTTTAGCATGTTTTGAAGGGAAATCAAGTCCGCAAACATTGAATGCGGGGAAAAACGCGGTATATTATATGCTTCAATTTTTACGGAGACGATTTCTGCGATGAATACGGACATGCTCTGGAAGGTGATTCTGGCAATTCTGGAAACCTTCATTTTCTTCGGCTTCGGCGCCTGGGCCTACCGCCTGAAGATGCTCGAGGACAACGATCTCGGAAAGCTCGGACGGCTTTCGATCGACATGCTTCTGCCGTTCCTGACCTTCTCAAGCATCGTGACAAACTTTACGGCAAAGGACCTTGCCGCGATCTGGCAGCTGCCGCTTCTCGGAATCGGAATCATGGCGTTCGGCGCGCTCTGCGGCTATGTCCTGGTCTACGGGCTTCATGACAAATCGCCGCGGCGGAACGGAACATTCCTCCATCTTGCCATCGCGAACAACTACATCTTTCTGCCGCTGGTGGTGCTCGGGAATCTCTTCGGTGAAAAGGCGGTCGCGGCGCTGATGCTCCTGACCGTGGGCTCGACCGTCGGCTTCTGGACGTTCGGCGTCGGCGTGCTCGCGGGACGCGATTACAGACGCGTCATCCGGAATGTCTGCTCGACAAACATGGCGGCGGTTGTTCTGGCCCTGCTCTGCGTGTTCACCGGAGTTCAGGTGCCCGCCTTCGGGATGCACATTTTTGAAAAGCTCGGTGCTCTCTCGGTTCCGCTCTCGCTCCTGCTGATCGGGGCGTCGATGTACAAGACCGGAATCCGGATGCTGACCCACCGCTTCGATGCACTCTACACGCTCGTCACGCGCCTGATCATCCTGCCGTTCCTCACGGTGATGCTGCTGCACCTTCTGCCTCTGGAACCGCTGGTTTATCATGTGGCGCTGATCGTCTCGCTGATGCCTGCCTCCTGCACGTCGGTGCTGATCGTCCGCAAATATGGCGGCTGTCCCGATTTCGCCGGGCAGTCCGTGCTCTTTTCGACGGTGGCGTGCATCGTGACAGTTCCCCTTTTTCTCTATTTTCTGATGTGAAGCGGGTTGCAACCTGAACCCGCATGCGTTATAGTGACATAAAACCAAGGAGGAAAGCGCAATGAAACAGATCTTCATCGCCGGCGGCGCCGGTTACATCGGCAGCGCATGCACCGAGTACATGCTCAACAAAGGATATCAGGTCACCGTGTTCGACTCCCTCGTGACCGGGCACGAAAAGGCGATTGACAAACGCGCGACCTTCATCCGGGGCGATCTCGCCGACCGGGAAAAACTTCTGGACATCTTCCGGAACGGCAGCTATGACGCCGTGATGCACTTCGCCGCCTTCTCCCTCGTCGGAGAGTCCATGAAGGATCCCGGCAAATACTTCCGCAACAATCTCGCCAACGCGATCAATCTAGCGGACGCCGCCGTCGAGGGCAAGGTGCAGGCGTTCGTCTTCTCCAGCACCGCCGCGACCTTCGGTGAACCGAAGGAAATTCCGATTGCGGAAACAGCCGAACAGCTTCCGATCAATCCCTACGGGGAGTCGAAGCTCTGCTTTGAGAAGGTCCTGAAATGGTACAGTAAAATCTACGGACTCAAATATGTGGCGCTCCGCTACTTCAACGCGGCGGGCGCGACCGAGAACTTCGGAGAGGATCATCATCCGGAATCCCATCTGATTCCGATTCTGCTCCAGGTCGCGCAGGGCAGGCGCGAAAAGGCCATGATCTTCGGCGACGACTACGACACGCCGGACGGAACGTGCATCCGCGACTACATCCATATCCTCGACCTTGCGCAGGCGCACGAGAAAGCGCTCTATGCGCCGAGAAGCGGACACTACAACCTCGGCACCGGCGCCGGCCTGAGCGTGAAGGAGATTCTCGACACCGCGCGCAAAGTGACGGGCCATCCGATCCCGGCGGACGTGGTTCCGCGCCGTCCCGGCGACCCGCCGCGCCTGATCGCCTGCTCCGACCTCGCGAAAAAAGAGCTCGGCTGGAAGCCCGAATATGAAAACGCCGGCGCGATCATCGAATCCGTCTGGAAGTGGCTCCGGAAACATCCGGACGGATACGGGGACAGATAAGGCATGGCTTCCGCATGGCATGCCATGGGGCCGTTCACGGTGTTCGACGTCGAAACCACCGGAATGAGCCCCGTCCGCGACCGGATTGTCGAGATCGGCGCGGTGCGCGTCGACCGCGACGGCGTCTGGACGCGCTTTGAAACGCTGGTCAATCCGGGAATGCCGATCCCGTATCAGGTGACGCGCGTCCACGGCATCGACGACCGCATGGTGGCGGATGCTCCGTCGTTTTCGGACGCCGCCTACCGTTTCCTCGACTTCGCGCGCGGTTCGAAACTCGTCGCGCACAACGCGCGGTTCGACTTGAGTTTTCTTCAGGAGAGTCTGGCGCGCGTCGGGCTTCCGCTCTGGAAAACCGGCGCCTACGACAGCATTGTCCTGATCCGCAAGGCTTATCCGGGGCTCTCGAGTTACAGTTTGCAGTTCCTGCGTCAGGCGCTCGGGCTCGGCCAGGAGATCGACGAGGCGCGCCCGCACCGCGCCGGATACGATGCGGAACTCACGATGGAGGCGTTTTCGATGGCGATGAAAACGCTTCACGCACGCGCGGGAGAGTGAACTCCCGCCCGAAATATGGATATGACGCAGATGGAAGGACTGGGGTGGACTTTTGATACGGCCTCTTCCCTGTATGAGAAAATCAGGCCGGGGTATCCCGATGCGCTGTATCAGACAGTTTTCAATTACGTCCCGTTAAGGGAATCGAGCCGTGTCGTCGAAATCGGCCCGGGCGCGGGACAGGCGACGTTGCCCTTTCTGAAAACCGGATGCCGTCTCACGGCGGTGGAACCGGGCAGAGCCCTTTCCGGATTATGCCGGGAAAAATTTCAGGATTACCCCAGCTTCTCCCTGATCACGGATCGCTTTGAGAACGTCGACTTTGCCGCAGACACTTATGATCTGGTGTTTGCCGCAACCGCCTTTCACTGGGTGCCGGAAGCGATCGGCTGCCCGAAGATTCTTGCCATGCTGAAAAAGGGCGGCGCATTCGCGCAGTTCGCCAACCATCCCTTCCGCAGCGCGGACAATCCCGCTCTCGCCGCGGAGATCGACCGCCTCTACGAAACGTATTATGACAGATTTTACAACAGGCAATCCGAACCGCCCCGCGAATATGCAGGAGAACAGGCGGACAGGAAAGCCCGCGCGATGGAGCAATACGGCTTCCGGGATGTCACAAGCACCCTGTTTTACCGGACGCGCATTCTCTCCGCAAAGGAGTATGTGATGCTGCTCGGCACCTATTCCGATCATATCGCCATCGAAGAAAGAGTGCGGAAGGAATTCTTCGCCGAAATGGAAAAGGCGATCCGGAAACACGGCGGTCAGATCACCATCCGCGACACATTGGATCTCCAGCTGGGAAGGAAAGCGTAAAGGCCCGGAGGCACTCTTTTTCCGACCTCCCTCTGTTCTTACAGCACGGACAGTTCTTCCGTCAGAAGGAACGGGATTGCCGATGCCGCGCCCCGGCAGACATGATGTCCGGGACTCTCCTTTCCCGCGTGGAACAGACAGACCGACGGGTGCAGTTCGAGGATGGACGGAGAAACCGCCCCCGAGAGTTCGATTGCGGCGGCGATTCCGACGCGGTCGCAGAGCGTCAGAATTTCTTCCAGCGCTTCGTGCGTATCATTCAGCATTGTAAAATTGAATCCTTCGGCGCGGCAGCGTTTTTCCAGCTCGCTTTCTGCCGGAACGGTATCGAAATCCCAGAGTTTCAGCAGAGGATCGGCTCCGTTGATCCGCAGTTTTTTTCCGCCGGTCCACTCGGGGAAGCGGATGCCGACGACTTTGCGGATGCTGTGATGCGCCTCTCCGTTTTTATGGAAGATCAGGCTCATTTCATAAAGCGAGGGACGCCCCGCGGTATGGACATTCCAGAGATTCGGGTTTCCGATCCGGGCCTTTTCGCGGAGCGGGACGCGGTTATGGCCGGGAGCAATTACAACGCGCGCGGATTCAATGAGTTCCATGCCGTCGATCTGAAACGAGGCGATAAGCGTGGCCGGCTTTTCCGCATCGACCTCGACGCAGGGCGTGATCTCGATGAGTTTGCCGCCGTTGAGACGTCTGATGTCCAGAGAAAAATCAATCCGCTTGAAAATGTCATCATTCATACCAGTTTTCCGCTCCGTTGTCGGGATCTGCCGTCCGGGATAGTAAGATAGCGCACAAAACGGGAAAAACAATCCCGCGGGACTGGAAATTCCCGGAATTGGACGTATATTGACGCCGGAGACGGCGGCAGGCGGCCGCCGGTCCTGTCGGGCCGGAGGAAAGTCCGGACTCCACAGAGCGGGGAGTCCCCTGCACAAGGGGATGCCGGGGACGATATGCCCCGGAAAGGAAAGCGCAACAGAAAGCATACCGCCGGATGCGAATCCGGCAAGGGTGAAAAGGCGGGGCAAGAGCCCGCCGGGAGCGGAAGCAATTCCCTCCGTCAAGGCAAGCCCCTCCCGGAGCAAGACCAAATAGGGGATGAGCCGTTGCTCGCGGCGTTTGAATCCCGGGTTCTGGTCGCATAGACAGATGGTCGCCGCCTCTTCTTCGGAGGAGGAACAGAATCCGGCTTACCGCCGCCGTCTCCATTTTCCCTCCCCGTTTTCCTCAGCGCAGGGGAAGCGCATTACGGTTCAAGAAATACGGCACGTTCCAGGTAGACGGCGCTCTCTCTTTTATCCTCTGGGAAAAAGTCTTTCCCTTCGAATTTCAGAGAGACCCATACCTCGAAGGGCCTGTTCAGGACTTCATCCCAGAGGAAATGGAACTGCGTTGCCCAGGCGGCATTGAGGAGCAGGAAGGAATCCCGGAGATTCTCCGCATGTCCAAGCGGGTACCAATGATACCCCTTCCCGGCAGGTTTCCCGATTTTGATCCAGTTGAACCCTTTTGCCGCTGCGGTATTGTAAAATCCCATTTCCCAGGGCAGGCGATAGTATTTCGGATCGGAACAGTCGATTTTGACGGCAAGACCGGATTCATTGTCCGTGACCTTGACCAGTTTGTGTCTGCCATGAGAATGATCCTCGAAATAATTCGCATTGAAATCGAATCCGCGCCTGCCCCGGAATTTTTCCGGAACCGGAAGCGTTTTTTTCAAGGCGGGAATATGATACTGCCTGATTTCAAGCTCAATTTCTTTCTGAAGGACATCGCGATCCCTGCTCGGCGGAAAAATTTTCCACGCGTCCGGCAGATATTCCATGACCCGTTTTTCCGCAGAGGCGAAATCCAGTCTGGAAGGAGGAAGATTCCCGCCGAAGTAAGGGAGGGGCCTTCCCGCGCCTTTGCGGCAGGTGAAACGGTCAAGTCCCAGACGCGCCCTCCGCACCCGGCGGACAAAAAGAGGCGAATCTTTGACGGCCTTTTCCGCCTGATCCATCAGTTCGTGACACTCCAGCATCGTGTTCTCATCCAGATATTCGAACGTGCAGAGACGCGGATTTCCGCCGATGTATCCCTTGTTTTCCAACATGGCACGGTCAATGCGCTTCCGATATGCATAGACATATTTTCCCGCGGAACCGTAGTATTTCTCCATGAAATCACCCAGGAGACCGTCAAAGTCAAGATCCGGATTCTCCATCAATCTGGCTTCCAGATAGACTTTCAGGTCGTACATGTCGGCTAAATGCGGATATTCATGCTCCCAGAAGACACCGGTGACACTGTTCGCATGATAAAAGCGATGTTTCTCCTGATAGCTCAGCTCGCTGGCGAATGGAAGCCCCTTGATGCCGTCCCAGTATGAAACCGCATAATCCCAGATGAAAAGATTCGCGGCATGTTTTTTCCAGGCGCGCAATGTATCGGCGAATACCGCATTATCCCTGTGATGAATGGAAACTCCGGCATTTGTCGCGTTGCGGCAGATCTTCACAATCACATTGTCCTCCGCGCGGATGTCATCCTTCGGCGGCGGAAGAGAATAGCCGTATGCCAGAGTCGTCAGCATGATGTCGGGATGCGTTTTTCTCACTTCGCGCGCAAGAGAATTGACAAACAGCAGAATCTGCCCGGAATATCCGTGTTTTTCAATCTGAGCAAGACATCCCGGACAGGAACAGGGCTTTGCATCATCGTTCTGCGAGATGTCGTAAAGACGCGGCTCGGCGGTCTCGTAAAAGACAGCCATGTGTCTCCCCGCCCGGATGTTCCGGTAAAGACGGTTCAGAAACACCGTCCTGACCTCCGGATTGGAAAGGCAGAGCTGTCCGCGGAAATTACCGCCTTTGCGCTCTCCGCCGACCAGTGCGAAATATTCCGGATGCTCTTTTCTGTATTTCGCCTCGGGGATGTATTCATCAAAGGTGTGGACATGCTTCGGCGGCCCGTAGTAAAAGGCTCCTCCATACTGGCTGGCAATACGGTTCGGGCCGTTGTGGTTGATTCTGCTGCGCGCGGCAAAACGCCCCATATCGTCCGCCATCGGCCAGCGGTAGACATTCCGGTAGATGAAGACGGGTTTTCCACGCATGTCAAGCGCGGAAAGCGAGAGGGATTTTGTCTCCGGCACATATTCCTCTTCCGGATTCCACCAGCGGATTCCGCACTGCTTTTCCAGAAAATTGTAAACCCCGTACAGCGTGCCGCGTGTTCCTCCGCCGGAGATGACAATATTCCGGCTGAAGGATTTCACGACCCACTCCTCATCCCGCAGGCGATCGGGGGAAAGCCCCTTCTCACGCGCCAGAGGCGTATCGCCGATATGGAAGACGCAGGAAGCATTGCCGCCCACAGTCAATCCCTGCTCAGCAACCAGATTCAGGTAATGAGTGAGTTCTTTTTCGGCTGTTGTTTCATGCGGCTGCGCCCGTTCCGGAAGAACGGTCCGAAACGGCGACGCAGCGGAACAGATGGCCAACAGCAGAATACAGATGCTCAGATTTCTTTTCATATGGTGTTCACTTTTCATTTACAATGCCTTTGATGCTGCGGACGGTAATCAGAGATTCGGGTGCGATGCAGAACACAACTCTTGCAATTTTCGGCGTCCGTCCCTGAAATCGCCTGCCAATGTCAAATTCATATTTTATTTTCCGGAAGTTCCAGTCATTCAACTCGGTTATTCTGCGGGGCAGTGCCGTGATATAGCTGCTGTCATAGAGATAAAGCGTCATGCAGAAACCGCCTTCGCCGCAGACTTCCGCCTCAAGCGTCACACGATCCCCCGGGACAACCTTGAACATGTCCTTGTAATAGAAATTCGTCAGCTTCGCAAACGTGAGCACCTGCAGCATATTGCACGGTGTTCCGGAAAGAATCCGGCAGATTCCGAATCCCCCCTGATGCCCGAACTCTCGAGTCCAGTTCACCGGCGCGTCCTGCGGTGCGGAGAGCGCCGTAAATGAAGAGTCCAGCGGAATTTCCGCTCCAGGCAGTGAGACGCAGCAAAGCATCATGGCAAAAGCAAAAAACTTCATTTCAATTCTCTCCCCGCCTCAGGGTTTCCGGATATAGAACCAGTAGGCATCGGTCGCAGTGCCCTTGACGCTGTCCATGATCCCCGGATGAAGCAGGTCGGCGACATGCATGTCGGCAAACAACATATTCAGCCTCCGGTTGTGGTAGTCATTATGCGTGGTCGCCTGTCCGGGCACATCATAATTCAATGCGGCAAAGACGGATGTGACAAATGCCGCTGCGGCGCCGGAATTGTAAAGACGGTTCTGGAAAAGCCAGATTTCAACAACCGCATACGTGTGCGAAGGCATCTGCACCTCGGCAAATTTTCTGCTTCCGTAATCAGCAGCACTTGCACTCCAGGTCATTCCGTAATAAAAAGGATCACCCCACGCCCAGGAATATCCCCCGTTGGCGGCATAACTGCATGTCGGCCCGTTATGCGGCTTCAAATCGGACGGACAGGCGAAGATGGTCCGGGTATTCTGGTGAACGACCTCAGGCGCATTCAGGTAAGGACGGATTCCCTCCATATAGTTTTTTCCTCCCGTGTATGGAAAATAATCGCCATAATCGGAGGCATACAGCACCAGGCTGGTGCCGATCTGTTTGAGCTGGCTCTTGCAGACACTGTTCCGCGCCGCCTGCCGCGCCTTGCCCAGGGCGGGCAGAAGCAATGCCGCCAGAATCGCGATGACCGCAATCACAATAAGAAGTTCGATCAGTGTGAATCGATCCTTTTGTGCATGGAATCTTTTCCGATTGTCATACTTCATTGCCGTATCCTTTCTCAAAAAATATTAATAGAGTTTTGTTTTATCGCGCAGAATCAGTTTCGGAACGCACCATTCAATTCCGGGTGTTTTCTTGCGGATCGCCGTCTCCCACACACTCCGCCATCCCATGTCATAGGAGGAAAATTCATGCTGGGGAATCTGGGATGACTTCGTATTGTAGCATCCGATCAGCTCGGCATCGGCAGATTCCGGATAAAAAGCGCGGATCTTCTGCATAAAACGGAAGAGATTGATATCGCTCCGTGAAAAAACAGCAGTCGGAGGCTCCTTCCGGAAAACCTGTGCGACATGTCCCGGGTTCGTATCGAATTCATCGAAACAGACATATTGAAATTCGGGACTCGGAAATTTCAGCCCGACCGTTTCCGCCGCTTTTTCCAGTTCATACTGTTTGTAGGGGCGCGGCTGCGGATGATGTCCGAGAAAAAGAATCCGTTTGTGTCCGCGCTCCAGAAAATGATGCAGCGTATCGACCGTCTGGGCAACGCGGTCGATCAGCACCGCCGATTCCGGAAGCGGCGTCATCCATTCGTAACGGTTGAAAAAGATGACGGGGACATCGCGAAGCAGCGCATTGACCTGCGCGAGATCATAGCAGGCCCCCTCCAGATCCACCAGCACCTTCGACGGATTCTGCGCCAGCATGTTCTTCACATCATTCTCCTGTCCCATCAGAACCGGAATCACGACGCCGCCGACTGCATTCACGCTGGCAAACAACCCCTCATAATAAAAATCCATGTTCTGCGGTGCAATCGAGGTCAATACACCGAATACAAGGCGATTCGTCCGTTCCATCTCCGGAGGAATGAAAAGCCCGCACTTGGAGCTCCGCAGCAGGAGACCCTTCTCTTCCAGCGCGGCAGCCGCCTGCTGCATGACCATCGTGCTGACCTGAAATCCTTTTGCCAGTTCACGCATGCTCGGCAGTTTTTCTCCGGGCGCATACCGCCCTGAGCGGATCCGCTTTTCCAGCGCATTCAACACCAGTCGTGTTTTTGACAACTGCATTAAAATCGTCTTTCAAAATTGTAATATCTGTAATTTCTGTAATATCTATTATAATCGGAAACCATGGAATCGTCAAGGGGGGGAATCGGAAAAAACTGTTTTTTCCCGTCCGGGAACTGTCGGGAGCAAAACGACGCCGACAGATAAAACGGCTCCATCCGGCTTTTGGGAGAGGCAAAAAAGGCAAGAATATGCAAAGCGGGCTTGATTGTACAGGATTTTTGTGGTAAATTACCAGGATCAACAAATTAAAGAGGAGAAATTTGTTACTATGGCAGTGGAACTCTCGTTCGTTCTGATCACCCCCTACTCGCTCATGAAATCCCGTACCGGCGGCATTCTCGCGCGCCTGCTCTCCCGGACGGACCTCGACCTCGTCGGCGCCCAGATGCTCACGCCCTCCCGCGAATTCGCGGAAACCTATGCGGCCTCCATGAGGAAACATGTCGGAAAACGCGACGAATTCGCGGCGAAACTCTTCAGCGACTACATGCTTGACAACCTCTCCCCGCTCCCGGACGGCTCACGCGAACGCGTCCTGATGCTTCTCTTCAAGGGCGAGGACGCCTGCGCCAAGCTCTCCGCCGTCGTCGGCCAGCTCCCGAACGCGAAGAACCGCAAGACCAACATCATCGGCGAAACCATCCGCGACACCTACGCCGACCTGGTCTTCAACCGCGACGGTTCGCTCAACTATTTTGAGCCCGCGGTCTTCACGCCGCCGCTCTCCGACGCCTGCGAGGAACGGCTCGGAATGCTCGCAGACTTTGCCGAGGCCAGCGAGAACATTGTGACCAACACAACCCATCAGGAGCCCAACAGCGAACGCACGCTTGTCATCATCAAGCCTGACAACTGGCGTTGTCCAAGCGTAAAGCCCGGCAACATCATCGACATGCTCAGCCGCACCGGTCTGCGGATCGTCGGATGCAAGATCTATCAGATGTCCGTGGCAGAGGCGCTGGAATTCTACGGCCCGGTTCAGAATGCGCTGCGCAAGAAACTCGCTCCGATCATCGGCAAAAAGGCCTTCGACCGCCTCTCCGAGGAGTTCGGGCTCAAGCTCCGTCCGGAATCCGAACAGATGCTGACCGACTCCATCGGGCGCGACTATGCGGACGACCAGTTCAACAAGATCGTGGAATTCATGTCCGGCCGCCGCCCCGACGAGTGCCCCTCCGAGGAGCTCAACCGTCCCGGCAAGGTCAAGTGCATGATCCTGATCTATGAGGGCCCCGACGCGGTGAAGAAGATCCGCAACGTGCTCGGCCCGACCGACCCGACCAAGGCGCCGGGCGGCACAATCCGCCGCGAATTCGGACACGACGTCATGGTCAACACCGCGCATGCGTCCGATTCGCAGGAAAGCTTTGAACGGGAGTCCAGAATTATCAAGATCCAGAACAACCCGATGGCGTCGCTGATCCGCGCGCATCTGGCAACGATGAAACAATAAAGGAAGGGATACGCGAAATGAACGATCTGAAGGCGACAAAGGGAACGATGGCGTTCCTCTCCCCGTCCGAAACACTTGCAATCGCGGCAAAGGCCAAGGCGCTGAAAGCCGCCGGAGAAAACGTCTGTGCCATGGGAGCCGGCGAACCCGACTTCGACACGCCCGCGCACATCAAGCAGGCCGCGATCGACGCCTTGATGAAAGGCGAAACAAAATATACGCCCTCCTCCGGCATTCCCGCGCTAAAGAAAGCGATTGCCGAAAAATTCCGGAATGACAACGGAATCGAGACGGAGCCCTCGAAGGTCATCGTTTCGCCCGGTGCGAAATTCAGCGGATTCGCGACAATCTGCACCCTCTGCGGCCCCGGCGACGAGGTGATCGTCCCCGCCCCCTACTGGGTCAGCTACACGGAAATGATCAAGGCCGCCGGAGCGACCGCCGTCATCATCAACTGCAAGGCGGAGAACAACTTCGAGCTGGAACCCGAAGCCCTTCAGTCTGCGATCACACCGCGCACGAAACTCCTGATCCTCAATTCGCCGTCGAACCCGACCGGCGCGGTCTACCGCGTCTCCACGATTGAGAAAATTGCGGAGATCGCGCTCCGGAACAACATCATGGTCATGTCGGACGAGATCTATGAAAAGCTCGTCTACGATCCGGAACTCCCGCACAAGAGCATCGCCTCGGTCTCGCCCGAGATGAATGAACTCACGATCACGATCAACGGCTTCAGCAAAGCCTACTCGATGCCCGGCTGGCGGCTCGGCTACCTCACGGCGCCGAAATGGCTGGCGGACCGGATTGTCGCGTTCCAGAGCCACACGACCTCCAACCCGACGAGTTTCGCCCAGTACGGCGCGCTCGCGGCGCTGACGGGTCCGCAGGAGCCCGTCGAGGAGATGCGGCGCGCGTTCGCAAAACGCCGTGACCTCATCTACTCGCTGATCTCCGCGATTCCGGGAGTCAAAACCATCCGTCCCTCCGGCGCGTTCTATCTCTTCTTCGACGTGTCGAGCTTCGGGCTGAACTCAACGGACTTCGTCAACCGTCTGCTGGACGAGGAGAAGGTCGCCGGAGTTCCCGGCAAGGCATTCGGGGACGATCACAGTCTCCGCGTTTCCTACGCCTGTTCCGAGGAGACGATTCGCGAGGCCGCCGCGAGAATCGGCCGCTTCTGCGGAAAACTGGCGAAATAACCATTGACGGAAATCTTTCCCGCCGGGGCACAGTCCGTTTCCGGCGGGAACAGTACAAATCAAAACGGCGGAAACCGGAGGTGCCCGGAATGGATTCTGCATGGATCGTCATCCGTTTTCTGATTCTGCTCGCCGTCATGGCGGCGGCGCTGAACACGGCGATGTTTCTGGCGAACGTCCGCGTGCGCTCGACGCTCTCCGTTTCGATCGCCCTCGGGCTTTTCTGCACGGTCTTTCTGATGATTCCGTGGATCGGCTGGCTGGTCGCGGGCTTCTTCGCCTTCCGCTGTCTGGCGAAGCTGACGCACTCGCCGCTGCTGCCGGACTCGCTTGCGATGGCGGCGGGGGCAGTTCTCGTTGCACAGCTGTGCAAACTTCTGCTGTTCTGATGCACACGCCAGGAGACGCCTCATGTCCGATCAGCTGAAAACCGAAATCGCCGTTCTGCAGGAGATCAGTTCCGCCGTCGTCCATGAGCGGAACGTCAGCTGCCTGCTCGACAAGGTGCTCGACATCCTGAACCGGAAGATGGGCATGGTGCGCGGCACCTTCACGCTCCGCCAGGGAGATCTCTTCATCATCGAAGCCTCACAGGGACTCGACGAAAACGAGAAGAAGCGCGGGCGCTACCGACTCGGCGAAGGAATCACGGGGCACGTCGCGGAAACGGGCGAGCCCTGTCTGGTGCCGGACATCTCGAAAGACAAGCGCTTTCTGAGCCGCACGGGGAAACATCAGCTGGACAGCAATCCGGTCGCCTTCCTCTGCGTCCCGGTCATTCAGGATGAACGCGTGATCGCCACGCTCGGCATCGACCGCAAGGTAGTGCCAGGCGTTGAACTTGACGAGGACCTGAAACTTCTGGAGATCATCGGCAACCTGATGGCCGACGCGGTCGCGGTCTACCATCAGGAACGCGAGGAGCGCGAGAGTCTGCTTGCGGAAAACAGACGTCTGCGCGAGGCGCTCACCGAGGGCGGCAATCCGGGTGAACTCATCGGCAACTGCCGTGCGATGCAGCATATCTACGCACTGATCCGCCAGGTTGCCCCCAGCAACGCGACGGTGCTGATCCGGGGAAGCTCCGGAACCGGCAAGGAACTGGTCGCCAAGGCGATCCGGCAGCTGAGCGCGCGATCCGGCAAGCCGTTCGTCACGCTGAACTGCGCCGCCCTGCCGGAAAATCTGGTCGAAAGCGAACTCTTCGGCCATGAAAAGGGCGCATTCACGGGAGCGGTCAGCCGAAGAATCGGCCGCGCCGAAGCGGCGGACGGCGGCACGCTTTTTCTGGACGAGATCGGCGACCTGAGCCTTCCCGTCCAGGTCAAGCTCCTGCGCTTCATTCAGGAGCGCACCTTTTCCAGGATCGGGAGCAACGAGGAGATCCGGACCGATGTCCGGCTTCTGGCGGCGACGAGCAGGAATCTGGAACAGCTGATGGCCGAGGGAAAATTCCGCGAGGACCTGTATTACCGCCTGAACATCTTTCCGATTCTCCTGCCGGATCTTTCCAAACGCAGAAGCGACATTATTCTTCTTGCGGAGCATTTCATCGCCAAGCACAATCTGCGCTACGGCAAACAGGTCAAGCGCCTCTCCACGCCGGCGGTCAACATGCTGATGGCATATCACTGGCCGGGGAATGTGCGCGAACTGGAGAACTGCATCGAACGCGCGGTGCTGACCGCCTCGGACGACTGCATTCACGGCTACAATCTGCCGCCGTCGCTGCAGACCGGCAAAGAGGCCGGATACGAGCTTCTCCCGGAAGGGAAAGCCTCCTTCAACACGATGGTCGAATCGTTTGAACGGGAGCTGATCGTCGAAGCCCTGAAGAAAAACCGCGGCAACATGTCCGCCGCCGCGCGCAACCTCGACCTCTCTCCGCGCGTCATTCACTACAAGATCAACAGTTACGGCATCACGCCCGAATGGTATCGCCGCAAGCCGGGCGAATGAACTTACCGCTCCGCCGGATTCCGCCTCATAATCTCCTCTCTTTTTCAGGAATACCCAGAAGAGTTTTTTATTGATTATGTTTATAAACATAAATTTTATTAAAATATAAAATATTATGTTTATAATAAAAAAACAAGATTAATTTATTTTGTAATAAAACCCTTAAAATCCGCAATATCTGCTTGATTTAAGCGCTCCGGGCCATATATTAAAGGAAAGAATAAAAAATCGATTCTTTTTGAGCGGAGTTTTTCAAAATTGAGTTTTACAACGCATCCCAGTGTCATCCGGAACCTCCGGGACGGAAAAAGTGAAGCATGGCACCGCTTTTTTGAAATCTACGCGCCCCTGATCCGTCTCCATGGAAAGGACTGCGGAATAGACGAAGATTCGCTGGATGATCTAGTTCAGAATGTGATGCTGTCCATCTTCAGCAGCAGCAGCCGTTTTGAATACGATCCGGCAAAGGGCCGTTTCCGGGATTATCTGCGCTTCATCATCCGCGCCCGCGCCAACGACATGCTCCGCGCCCGGTATCAGCGGGTGAATCCTGCGGATATTCCTGTCGTGGAAGAATGTCTGGACGACCTTTTCGGTACGGAATGGGAGGAACATATCCGGACAGAAAGTCTGAAACAGCTCAAGAAAGACGTCCTTGCACGGCACTATCAGATCTTCCACATGCTTGATGTGCAGAACCGGAATGTCAAGGAGGTCGCACGCTTTTTCAGAATGTCCGCGGCATCGGT